>DAORGN010000056.1:0-24483 GCA_035340095.1 Pseudomonadota bacterium
GATAGCCGGTCTTGTCGAGCACTTCGACGGTCAGCGCCGACACAGCAAGCTCACTCGATCGCTGCCCAAGCTGCTCCAAGAGGCAGACAAACTGCGCCAGGTCTTTTTGCTTTTTCTTGGCAAACGCACCGTCACCAGCCGCCGCCAGCTTGAGCACTTGCCACAGAGATTTCCCCTCAGCGCGCGCTCTGGCCAAAAGCTTGTCTATCGTGCTTTGCCCGATTTGGCGCGCCGGCACATTGATCACCCGCCGCAGCGCCAGTTCGTCTTCGGGGTTTTGGCACAGCCGCAGATACGCAAGCACGTCCTTTATCTCGGCACGCTCGAAAAAGCGCATGCCCCCGAGCAGCGAAAACGGCAGCCCGACCGCTTGCAGGGTTTCCTCGAAGCGCAGCGACTGCGCGTTGGTGCGGTAAATCACCGCGAAGTCTTCGGGAAAATAGCCCTCTTCGGCCTGCATGCGCAGGATGCTTTCGACGACAAACCGCGCTTCGGCGCGATCATCGCGGGCCCGAAAAAACACGATCGGATCGCCACCGTCGCGCCGCGTATACAGTCGCTTTTCGTGCCGATCTTCGTTACACGCCACCACCGCGTGCGCCGCGTCCAAAATCACCTGCGACGATCGGTAGTTTTCTTCCAACTTCACGATCTCGGCGTCGGGCCAGTCGTGCTGAAAATCGAGCAAAAGTCGCACGTCCGCGCCGCGCCAACCGTAAATCGCCTGATCGTCATCGCCGACCACGGCCAGGTTGCGCGTCTTGCCGGCCAGGATTTTCAGCAGCCGATACTGCACGACATTGACGTCTTGAAACTCATCGACCAAGACGTGTTCAAAGCGCGAGGCCAACAGCTCGGCAATCGACGGCTCGCGCTCGGCAATCCGCACCGGCAAAAGCAGCAGATCGCCAAAATCCGCCGCCCCGATTTGGAGCAAGCGCTGCTCATAGCGACGGTACAGGCGACGAACCAGGTCCGAAAAGTAATCGGTCCCTTCGTAGTCTTCGGCGAGCAGACCTTGGTTTTTGGCGCGATCGATATGGGCCCGCAGCGCCCGCGGTGGCAAGCGCCGCTCATCGATCTGTTCTTCGATCAGCAGCTCTTTGCAGACCTTGAGCTGTTCATCTTCATCAAGAATCGGAAAGCTCGACGGCAGACCCGCATAGCTCGACAGACTGCGCAAAAGCCGCGCGCCTATCGAGTGAAACGTCCCAATCCAGCGCGGCAGCTCGAGCCGGGGCAGGTGCGGATCTTGCGACGGCGATCCGTGCAAAAGCTGCTCGACGCGATGTCGCAGCTCCGCCGCCGCCTTGTTGGTAAACGTCACGACCAGCAGACGCTGCGCCGAAACGCCTTGTTTCAGGAGCTCCGCGAGCCGAAACGTGATCACCCGCGTCTTGCCCGAACCGGCTCCTGCCAAAATCAGCAGCGGACCGTTTTTATGATGAACGGCTTGCCACTGCGCGGGGTTAAGCGGCTCAGGCGTAGACATAGGCTGTGGGGTTATGCCCCAAGAAGCTGGGCGGATACAAGGGAAGTGCAGAACCGACACAGTCGACAGAAAAAACGCGAAACAGCGACGAACCGCACCCTTTTTTCAGACTGTCCGATAATTTGAAACAGCATCCCCGCCGATGCGAAGGTGAACGCGATGTCGCACGATCTTGAGCACAAAAAAGATCCCAAGGAAAACCCGTTCCTGGCTGCGTTCAAAGCCACCGAACTGGGCAAAAAAAAGCGTGGTTCCGACGACGACCAGCTCAACATCGCGGCTGCCCCGATTCACCTCGGTGGCGATTCATCGAGCAAGGTGTCCGCGCAAGCCGCGCAGTCCGCAGCGTCGGTGATGTCGCACTGGGCGAGTGACCAGCCGCCGATCGATACGCTGACGGTCGCGGATCGGGATCGCAAGCGCAAAAAAGGCATGCTCGACGCGGGCGAAAAACCCAAAGACGACAAGCTCGGCAAGCAAGAAAAAGACGACAACAAGCAGCAGGGTCACGAATAACGACCTGCGCAGACTGTTTTTCCCGCCTCGATCGGTTTTCCCACCCAAGCGACTCGGCACGGCATCCAAAGCGGGTTAGCTTCTTCCCGCTACCGCGAGGTCTTTGTCGTGTCAAACCGTCTTGCCCTGTCGTCGAGTCCCTATCTTCGTCAACATGCCGAAAACCCCGTCGATTGGTATCCCTGGGGGGACGAAGCGTTTGCCCGCGCCCGTCGTGAAGACAAGCCGGTGCTTTTGTCGATCGGCTATTCGGCGTGTCACTGGTGCCATGTCATGGCCCACGAATCATTCGAAAACCCAGAGACCGCGGCGCTGATGAACCAGTCGTTCGTCTGCATCAAAGTCGATCGCGAAGAACATCCCGACGTCGACCAGCTGTATCAGCAAGCGCATCAGCTTCTGGCCGAAGGCGGCGGGTGGCCGCTGACGATGTTTCTTTTGCCGTCGGGCGAGCCTTTTTTCGGTGGCACCTACTACCCGCCCGAAGATCGCTACGGTCGGCCTTCGTTCCGGCGAATCCTCACTGCGCTGGCTGCGGCGTATCGCGATGAAAAAGCGAAAGTGCTCGAATATGGGCAAAAACTTCTCGATGCGCTCCGAGAAGTGCAGCAGCAAGCGAGCGGCACTGAAACAAGCGCGCACCTGCCAATCGATCTGGTGCAGCGAGTGGCGGGACGGCTCGGATCACAGGTTGATCGTCGCGAAGGCGGTTTTGGTCATGCGCCCAAGTTTCCCAATCCGACGGCGCTGGGACTGCTCTTGCGATCGTATTTTCGCAGCGGTGAAGTCGATGATCTAAGGCCGGCGCTTTTGACGCTCAACAAGATGGCGCAGGGCGGCATTTACGATCACCTGGGCGGCGGTTTTGCGCGCTATTCCACCGACGACAAGTGGCTGGTGCCGCACTTTGAAAAAATGCTCTACGATAACGCGCTGCTTGTGCGTCTGTATGCGCAGGCCAAGGTGCTGCTCGTCGCGCAGGGTCAAGACGTGCTGGCGCAGCGGTATCAGCGCGTGATCGACGAAACGGTCGGCTGGCTCGGGCGACAAATGAGCGCCAAAGACGGTGGTTTTTACGCGGCGCTCGATGCCGACAGCGAAGGCGTCGAAGGCAAGTACTACGTCTGGGACTACGCCGAAGTCGAGCAGCTTGTCGGACCGCAAAAAGCAGCGCTTTTGAGCCGCTGCTACGACGTGATTCCCGGCGGCAACTGGCACGATCCACACGGACATGGCCCGGCAGAAACGTCAATTTTGCATGTCACCGACCAGCCTCGCGATGACGACGAAGATGCGCTGCTGGCCGAAGCGATGGCGACTCTTCTGGCCGCGCGCGACAAACGAACTCCGCCGGGAACGGACGACAAAATCCTGACCAGCTGGAACGCGCTTCTGGTTTCGGGTTTGGCCACCGCGGGGCAGCTGCTCGCGCGGGAAGACCTGACGGCCCTGGCACAAACGACCGCCGATTTTTTGCTTTCGCACTTGCGCCGCCCAGACGGACAGCTGCTGCGCACCTACAAAGACGGACATGCGAAGTGGGCGGCGACTCTCGATGATCACGCCTTTTTGGCCGATGCGCTGTGGCAGCTCGCCCAAGCGACGCAGGACGAGCGCTACCTGACTTGTGCCCACGAGCTGACGGAATCGGCGCTGCGCGATCTGTACGATGCCGATTCGCAGTCGTTTTTTGTCGGGCCCGCGGAAACCGATGGCGTGTCGCTGGTGACACGCCCGGTGAGCCTGCATGACAGCGCGATCCCATCGGGTGTTTCGGTGATGTGCCAAAACTTGCTCCGGCTGGCTGCGGTCCTTCCGGATGTGCGTGATCGCTATCAAGCGATTGCCGAAGCTTGTCTTTTGCGGCTCGGTGAGCGGGCGCAGCGCAGTCCGATGGGGATGGCCGGACTGATTCACGCGCTCGATCTGCTGACACACGGCGTGGTGGTCACTTGCATCATCGAGCCAGCCGATTGTCGCGATCGGTCCCTGCGAGCGATGGCGCTGCGCAGCTACGTTCCCGATCACTTTGTCTGGATCGTCACCGAAGGCAAGCCACTGCCACAAGCGATCGCCGCGCTGTTCGATGGCAAGACCGCGCGCAATGGTCAGCCCACCGCGTATGTCTGCGTCGGAACAACGTGCAGTGCACCGATTGTGGAAGCGCAGGCGCTGCGTGCTCGCTTGGCAGGACAGACGGTCCCATAGCGCTGGGCTCCTTGGGGGAGCCGCAGCTCTGGGTTTTGCAGGAAGGAAGGCCCGCGGTCAGGAAGCTACGCGGGCCCACGGAGTACGCCGGTTAGCCGACGACGCCGCACTTGTTCGGGCCGAACACGCCGCAGCTCTGACCCGACGGGCAGGTGCCGCAGTTTACGGTGCCACCGCAGCCGTCACCGACGGGGCCGCAGTTGTACCCGTTCACAGTGCAAGCCTGGTCGACGGTCAGCGGGGTGCAGCCGGTCGTCTTGCAGGTACCGGCAACGCAGCCCTGACCCGACGGGCAAGTGCCGCAGCTTAGCGTGCCACCGCAGCCGTCACCCGTCGAACCGCACGTCAGACCAAGCTGGGTGCAGGTCTTTGCCATGCAGCTTCCGGTGCCACACTTGCCAGCGCCGCCACCGCCACAAACCTGCGGAGAGGTGCAAGTGCCGCAGCTTAGCGTGCCACCGCAGCCGTCGTTGTAGGTGCCGCAGGTGTAGCCAAGCTGGGCGCAGGTCAGAGGCGTGCAGCCACCGCCGCAGACGCCCGGAACGCCACCACCACCGCAAATCTGTGGCGCCGTGCAGGTGCCGCAGTTTGCAATGATGCCACCGCAGCCGTCGCCCTGCGCACCGCAGTTGAAGCCTTGCATCGCGCAGGTCTTCGGCGTGCACGTCGGAATGTCAGCCTTGATGCACGAGGTCAGGTCAAACAGCATGTACTCGAGCACTTTTTCCTGCGCGGTCAGCGGCTTGCCGGTGCCAAGGTTGCACTCGCCAGGGAACGTGCCGGTGCCGGCAGCGCCCGTGCTGACGTGGAAGTCGCTGTACATGACGCGGCCACACTGGTTCGCTGGCATCGCGCCGACCGGCGTGTTGAAGGTGTAGTGCATCGGGAAGTTCTGGAACTTCGTCGTCGTCGTCTGCGTACCGTACATCCACTGCTGCGACGGCGAGACCACGGCATCGAAGTCATGGCGAACCTGGGTCACTGGAATCTGACCGAGCGTGCCACCCGCGACGGCCTTGAGCCACGTCGCGAACGTCTTGCCCTTCGGGAAGCTCTGGTCGATGATCGCGCTCTGATTCGGGGGCGAGGCCTGGTTCACCTTCCACGTTGCCGTCGCGTCCCACGCAGTGTTCAGTGCCGGCGGTGCCGTCTGGTTTTGGCCGTGCAAGAACGAATAGCCGTAGTGCGTCGAGTAGATGCGACCACCCGCGGCGGTGTAGTTCAGCAGGTTGTTGTAGTACGCCGACTTGTCGTAAGGCGCACCCTCGCAGTCGAGGATGATCAGGTCGTACTTCTTCATCGTCGTCAGGTTGCCAAACAGCGTCGCCGCCGTCGGGGTCGTACCGCTGATCGTCGCACCGTTCGCAGAGTAGAAGTTGACGCGGCCCGTGCCGTTCGGATCGGTAAACTCGGTGGTGTCGATGCCGATCTTCGGCAGCACGCACTCCATCGGGTCCGCCGAGCCGGTGACAACCGCGATCGCCGGAATGTCGCCTTCCGTCTTGTTGCGCGGCAGACGGGTCGAAGTCGTCGGCACCGCCGTCGTCGAGCAGCAAGCAACTGCCGGCAGCGTGACCTGACGACGCCAACGGCCAAGCTGAACCACCAGCGGAATGGGCACACCGCAGGGGACGTTGGTCAGCGTGAACTTGCCATCAATGCCGGTGTTGGCGCTCACCAGCGGCGAGCCCGTCACGTCCGATCCGCACTGATCGCAGGTCACGCCCGACGTAAACGGCATCACCGTTCCGTTCGGGACGTAGACAAGCGCGTTCGGGATCGGGTCCGGAGTTCCCCAGGTCGCCGTGTTGTCGTGGCCTGGCGCCGTCACCGTTCCGGTCAGCGTCGTCGAGCCACCATCACAAGTCACCTGGTTTTTGCAAAGATTCGTACACGTCGGGGCCGGCACGCCGCACTTGTTGGCCATGCCGTTGGCACCGCAGAGCTGACCGCTCGGGCACGAACCACAGCCCGGCCCGGTCGCACCGCCGATGATGCCGCCGCAGCCGTCGCCCGCGAAGCCACAGTTGGCGTTGACTTGCGCGCAGTTGGTGTACGGGGTGCACTTGGGCTGGCCACAGCGACCCGCCACGCCACCACCGCCACAGGTATCACCAGCGACGGTACAGTTTCCACAGTTCAGGGTGCCACCGCAGCCATCGCCGATCATGCCGCAGTTCGCATTGAGCGCCGTGCACGTCGTCGGAGTACAGGTACCGCCGCCCTTGCCACAGACGAACGGAGTGCCACCGCCACCACAGGTCTCGCCGGCGTTTGTACAGGTTCCGCAGCTCACGGTGCCGTTGCAACCGTCGGACAGCTCACCGCAGTTGGCGTTGATTGCGGCGCATGCCTCGGTTGCCGTCTTGGGAGTACAGCCACCCGACGAACCACCGCACTGGAAGAAGACGCCGCCGCCGCCACAGGTCTGGGGCGCGGTACAGGTACCGCAGTCGATCGTTCCACCTTGGCCGTCGCTGATCAGGCCGCAGTTGGCGTTGACTGCGGCGCAGCTTGCCGCGTTTGGGTCGGTGCTCATATCGTCGGTGGCATTCGGATCGGTGCCCGCATCGACGTTGTCGCCACCCACGTTGTTGCCGGAGCAGCCCGAGCCGTAGCCCGCAACCACCCCGATAAGTAAGAACAATCCCGGTAAGATAGACCAAACAAAGCGTTGCTTCTTCATGTGCCCCCCTTTCGTCGTCGTCCTTTCGATCATAAATCGACAGAGGAGGCCAATGTCAATCGAATAGCCGCTTTCGAATTTCCCACTTACGACGCCAGCGGTTATGTAGTCAGCGCAACAACCGAGGCTGACACGTTCCAAGGAGCATCCCCACCCACGTTGTTCTCAACACGCGCCCATTTCGCATTGAGAAATTAAGCACTCATTCAAAATCAGCCAAAATTTGAAATTAATAATCAAAACAAATCAACACAAAACCATTCCAGATATCACATGGCCAAACTTCTGATCGATGGGGATACATATCTTCCATGCGGTTTCCCGCTTACGGCGCCGGGATCGGGACGCGGCGGATGTCCCACCCGGTCTGGCCGACCACAACCTTGGCCAGCAGATCGCTAGACCCCAGGATCAGCAGGTAGTCGCGCGAGCTCTGGGCCACCCACCGGGCCTGCTGGGCATTTTCGTCGACGACGATGATTCGGTTGTGGGTGCCTTTGGGAACAGAATTGCTCACCGCCACGACACGCCCGTCGGGGATTTCGGAAAAACTGCGCACGTTGCGGGCGATCCGCAGCACTTCATCGCTTGCGAAAAGCCGCGAGTGAAAATCGCCCGCACTGTCGGAACGCGCGGCCCATTCCAAGTAGCGCAGACGCTTGTGGTCTGACGACCAGGAAGGACGCCGCCCCCGCTCCATCACTTGCTGCGAGCCGAGGAAGCCGTTGCCAATTCCTGCCCCATAGGTCAGCGCCGGATCGGTGGAATAAAGAAGTTCGCCACTTGGGCCGACCGCCAGAAGCTGACCTATCGCATCCATTCGCCAGATCGCCGCGGAGCTACCGTCCTCGGTCAACTGGCGCAGCCCATCGCCGCTTTTGTACAGCACCACCCGCGTCCCGGATATCGAAGTCAGGCGAAACACCTCCTGCGAACACGGCAGCGAATCGAGCGCCATCGCAGCGCTCCCATCGAGCGGAAGACGAACAAGACCACCGTCCCCACAAAACAACAGCGCGGTCTGGCGGCTGTCCAAAATCCACGTCCGCGCCTGTTTGCCAAGTGAAAGCTGCCCGCCTTTGGCCCGCGTTTCGTAGACGGTGATGACATCTTTGCCGTCTTGGACGATGAAGCGCTCGCCGCTGCCATCAAGCTGATAGCGCCCTTTGTCAAACGGCTTGGAAGGGTCCACGCCTTCAGGAATCGGGATGTCGCGCGTCTCCATCGAGCCGTCCATGCGAAAAGCGCGCAGCGCTCGGCTCTTGCTGCTTTGCGAGATCATCACCCCAACCTGCTCATTCGAACTGACCAGCAGCACGGGCGTTCCCTCGGGAAACTGGCCAAACAGCTCGAGCGGCTGCCCCGGTCGAACCCGCGAAAGAAACACCGTCTTGTCTTTGCTCTGCGGGTCCAGAAGCTGCGGCGTCACCATGATGTACAAAGAGCGCAGCGTCAGCTGGAGATACTGCGACGGATAAGTCGCCGCTGTCGTCGGATCTTCCTGCGGATCAAGTCGAACCAGCCGAATCAGCTCGGGCAGATTGGGAAGAGTCACCCCGTCGGGGATGCCGGCAGGAAGCTCGGGTAGCTCGGGAATCACCGCCCACGGCTTGTCGCTTGCGTCGTAGACCACAAACGCATCACGCGCCGTCTTCTGGTTCAGCTTAAGAAACCGCTCCATGACCGGCGGATCACCGACGAGCGGCATCTCGGGTGCGGTGTCGTCGAAAATCCAGCTACAGCCAGCCCACAGCACGGTGCAAAGCACCCACAGCCAGCCAGCCACCACTCGCCTAGCCGATTTCATATCCGCGAGTCTACCCTGCACCGCAAGAAGCGAAAGCATGCGCAAACGCGCCACGCAAGCTGCGTGGTCGTCGAAAAGTGTGGGAAAAGAAGAGGGAGAAAAAGGAAAACACAGCGACAACCCATGTCGGGCTGCGCTGTGTTCTGTTTTTGGATGGCAACCCTCCGCAGCGAAAGCGGAGGGATTTTGGCTAGCGCTTCGAGAACTGGAAGCGAGCGCGTGCACCACGCTGACCGTACTTCTTGCGCTCCTTGCAGCGCGGGTCGCGGGTGACGTAGCCAGCGCCCTTGAGCGCCGAGCGGAAGCCAGCGTTCACTTTCATGAGCGCGCGGGTGATGCCGAGGCGAATCGCATCGGCTTGGCCCGTCAGACCGCCGCCAGCGACGTTGACATAGACGTCAAAGTTCGCCGACTGCGAAGTCAGCTCGAGCGGCTGCCGAAGCACCATCTTCGAGGTCGCCCGACCGAAGTAGTTGTCGATATCACGGTGGTTGATGGTGACCTTGCCCGAGCCGGGCATCATCCACACACGCGCCACCGCCTCTTTCCGGCGTCCCGTGGCGTACACAGCGTTTCGTTGAACGTTCGCCATTTCTCAAAAAACCTTCCTAGCCACGCATGGTCTTCAAGGTGAGCTTGCCGGGCTGCTGGGCGCTGTGCGGATGCTCGGTGCCCGGATAGACCTTGAGCTTCTTGATGATGACCCGTCCGAGCGGGCCCTTCGGCAGCATGCCCCACACCGCGCGACGAATCACTTCGTCCGAGCGGGTCGCCAGCATCTCGCGAGCTGGACGGGACTTGAGACCACCGAGGTACAGCGTGTGCTTGTGGTACATCTTGTCGTCGAGCTTTTTGCCGGTCAGGTGAACCTTCTGGGCATTGAGCACGACCACGAAGTCGCCGCTGTCGATGTTGGGGGTGTAATCGGTCTTGTGCTTGCCGCGCAGGAGGGTGGCGATCTGCGTCGCCGCGCGACCCAAGGTCAGGCCTGCCACGTCGATGACGTGCCACTTGCGCTCAGCCTGCGCCTTGTCGGGATTCTTGAGGTACGTGCTCGGAATCGGAGTAGCCATGCGAGTTCCTTAGAGAGATTGGAACTATCGGATCACAAAAGCAGTGTCAAGAACCTTCTTAGGTTGTGCGGACTTAGGCCCACGCGCCTGCTGAATGCACACCGCTTTTGGTAGCCGTTTTTTCCGGTCTGGCCGGTTCGTTTTTGGACCCAGGACGCTAGCAGATTTGGGCGGGGATCGGTACAGCCTGTGCAAACTTTTTTCCGCAAGCTTTTCAGAACATGGCGCACCGGGTAGGCCACGCTCGCCGCTTGGATTTTCCCGCAAGGGACGCTACGGTAAGGCCTATGCGACGGACCCTGCTCGCGGCTTTTTGTGTGGGACTGCCTTTGGCGATGGCGCTTGGTCTTCCGTCTGCGGCACGGGCCCAGGCGGATGATGTGGTGCGGTTTAAAATCACAAACCCCGGACAAGCGCTCTACAAGATCGCCGTGCCGAAACTGCTGGGGGACGGCGAAAGTGCGCAGGTGCTGCAAGAAGTGCTGAGCGGCGACTTGAGTGCGTCCGGATTGTTTAAGTCGCTCGATCCGAACTCGTTTGTTGCCGATCTCGCCAAAGAAGACCTGTCGATTGCGCCGGATTCGTGGCGTACCGTCGGTGCCGAAGGCGTCATCAAAGCGAAAGTCACCGCGACGGGCGGCGATCTCGCGATCGAGTTTCGGCTCTACGAAGTCATCAAAGGCGACCGCGCGGTCCTGACCAAAAGCTATCGTGGACCTGCCGCCAGCGTTCGCCGGCTTGCCCATACGTTTGCCGACGAAGTGGTGCGCTATTTCACCGGCGAAGATTCGTTTTTCGGCACCCAGATCGCGTTTGCCCGCCCGAGCGGTCGCCAGCAAGAGATCGTGGTAATGGACTACGACGGTGCGGGCCAGCGGACGCTCACGTCGAACGGCTCACAGAATATTTTGCCGTCGTGGCATCCATCGGGAAGCAGCTTGCTCTATACCAGCTTTGTCCGCGGCACCCCCGATCTGTGGGCGATTCCGACGAGCGGCACCAAAGCCCGACGGGTGTCGACACGGCCAGGACTGAACACCGGCGGCGTCTTTTCCCCCGACGGCAGCAAGATCGCAGTCACGCTTTCTTTCGAGGGAAACAGCGAAATCTATGTGATTACGCCAAATGGCGATGTGATCAAGCGACTGACCAACAACCCCGGCATTGATAGCTCGCCGACCTGGTCGCCCGACGGCAGCCAGATCGCTTTTGTGTCCGACCGCCACGGCAGCCCGCAGATTTGGAAGATGTCCGCGTCGGGTGCCGACCAAACCAAGCTCACCCGCAAAGGCAGCTACAACGTCGAACCGTCGTGGAATCCCAAGCCACTTGGCGGCAAGTCGTTGATCGCTTTTTCGGGGCGCGACGAAAAGGGCACGATGGACATTTTCACCGTCGATGCCGCCACGGGTGATCTTCAGCGCATCACCGAAAACCAGGGCGCAAACAGCCACCCAAGCTGGGCACCGACCGGACGAGCGCTGGTCTTCAAATCGAGCCGCGGCGGTGTGTTTGTATCGACCGCTGACGGCAAAACCCAGCGTCCGGTCTACCGCGGCGCAGCCGAAACCCCGATCTGGGGCCCGTCCGCCAAGCCCTAACCGCCCTTTTCGCTCGCTTACTCTTGGGCGCACAGCGGCTCGAACAGCCACAGCCCCAAAATCACCGACATGCTGTCGAAGACGATCAGGAATTTGATCCAGCGAAACGCATCGACCAGCGCTTCCGGCGTTCCGTAGAGCACCGCATACGTGCCACGCGAGCCCGCCAGCAGCGCCGGCACCACCAGCGGATAGACGAGCAGCGGCAAAAGCACCTCACGCACACGCGCCCGACCGAGCGATGCCCCAAACAGCGCCGCCACCGCCGCAAACCCGAACGTGCCCAGCCCAAGCAGCGCCAAAAACAGCAGCCACGACTGCGCCGACCCGACTTTCATCTGAAAAAACAAGAGCAGGCCCGGAACCACGATCAGCGACGTGACCAGCATCAGCAGCGTAATCGACAGCAGCTTGGCCAGATACAGCGCACTGCGTTCGATCGGGGCCAAAAGCAGCGCGCGCAGCGTATCGGCCTCGCGTTCCCGCTCGAAGCTGCGCGAAATCCCGAGCATCCCCGACAGCGCGATCGCCACCCACAGCACGCCCGCCATCACTTCGACCGTCGGTGGCGCACCACCTAAGAACGAAAATGAAAACAGCAGCACGATGATCGCAGCAAACAGCATCGTCGCGTAAATCAGCTCACGGGCGCGCAGCTCGACGCGCACGTCTTTCCACAGAAGCAGCCCGACCTGCCGCAAAAACGATCCCGTCATGCCGATGTCTCCAGCGGACGCTCGGCGGCACGCGCATACAGCGACAGAAGCTGCTGACGGGTACACTCGCCCTGCACATAGGCCTGGGTCTTTTCCAGCCGACCCCGCCGCAGCACCGCCGCTACATCGAGCAGCGGCGCCAGCGGTTCAAAGTCATGGCTTATCACGACGATCATCGCGCCGCGCGCCCGTTCGTCGGCGATGATCGACGACAAAAGCCGCACGCCTTCTTGATCGAGCCCCGTATACGGTTCGTCGAGGAGCAGCACCGTCGGCTTGTGCAAAATCGCCCGCGCCAGCGCGAGCCGTTGCACCATTCCACGCGAAAAGGTCCGGCTGGGCCGATCGGCAGCATGGGAAAGCCCAACGCGCGCAAGCAGCTCGCCTACTTGCGTGTGCCGCTGCGATTCGGTGCTGCCGTGGTCGTACAGCTTGGAAAAAAAATGCAGGTTTTCGCGCGCTGACAAATCGGCGTAGCAGCGTGGCTCGTGCGAAAGCAGCGAAAGCTGTTGCCGCAGCCACATTCCATCGAGCGTGGCGACGTCCTGGCCATCGAACAGCAGCGTGCCGCGGGTCGGTCGAATCTGCATCGCCAAGACCCCGAGCAGCGTCGATTTGCCCGCGCCATTTTCCCCGAGCAGCGCCGTCACATGCCCAGCATGAAGGGTCAGCGACACATCGCTGAGCGCGCGTTTTGTGCCGTAGTCTTTGAAAATCCCGCGCAGCGTGACCTGCTTCACCGCCGGGCCATCAGCTGGCATCGGCCTCATCCAGCGCGCGATACACCGCTGTCAGATCGCCCATCACTTGCTCGCGGCTGCGCGCTCCTCTGGCTGGGCCATCGTCGAAAGCAAGGAGCTCATCGAGCAGCTTGTCACGTCGCGAAATCAGCTTCTGTCGCGCCGCTTGCTGGGCATCTTCGTCGCCCGGCTTGCCTTGCCAGGCCAAAAAGACAAATCCCGCCAGGATCAGCGCCGCCAGCGCACCGCCGACAAGCCGCGTCGCCCGCTGCTCTGCCGGCAGTCCCGAAATCGTAAACTGAAGCTGTCCACCTTCGGTCGTCCCCGCGAGCAGACCAAACAGAAGCTGGTGCCCTTGCCACGCGCGCTCTTGCACATCGGTCACGCCGTCGAGCTTCAGATCGGGACGCTTTTCGATGACGACGCGCAGATCCTGAATCGCCAGACTCGCCGGCTGCCGAAACTGAAGCTCGCCCGTGTGGCGCAGCATGAAATGAAACTGCACCATCGATTCGCCCGGCGGCAGCGGTCCTTTCCACACCAGCGCGACGTTGCCCGGCGAGCTTTGATCGATGCTCAGCGTCGATGGACCGCCCGGCGAAAGCTGTGGCGCAATCGCCCCTTCCGGCAGAGGAATTCGCAGCCCTTCGGCCCCCGGATCGAACGCCTGCGGCGACGGATTGTTGAGCCGCAGAATTTCTGACACCGACAGCATCTCTTCTTGGAGGTCGAAAATAATGTGCGATCCCGTCGAGATGACCAGCTTGCGACGCGCATCGTCACCCTGCGAAGGTGGCCGAGACACAAGGGTCAGCACCGTCCCCATCGCACCTTCCAGATGGAATGGCTCCGACGGCTGCTCATAGCCAAAGCGACTGATCGTGACCAGATACTCGGCGGGGCCAGTCGCCATCTTCGCCCACACGACGGAACCTGCGTCAGTTGTCGTTTGCGCAGGGAGCTTTTCGACCTGGGCTTCAGGGCCACTGCGACGGTACAGCGTGACCGGAATGCCAGACAGCACTTTGCTGGCTTCATCGACAACAAAGACCCGCAGCGTGCCCGCTGGTAGCGCCGAGTCCGCGTGAACTTGACCGTCAGCAGGCGGAGCAGGAGTTGCAGGAACCGAAGCCGCCGAAGGAGCGCCCGCGGGTTCCGCCTGCGAAGCGGCCTGCGCACCGACTTGGGCCGCTGGGGCCGCGTTCGCGTTGGGCGCAGCATCGGGCGCATCTTTGGGAAACACCAGCATCACCCGCACGCCAGGCGCCGGAGCCCCCATCACCGCAATCGGCTGCGACGACTTGGTGATTGTCCCGAGCACCGAGCGTGCTTCGTAGGTGCCGGTCGGAACGCCGGAAAAAGTCGCCCGTCCTGCCGCGTCGCTGCGCGCTTTGAGCGGAGCCCCCGAAGCAGGCGTCAGCGTGACTTCTTGGTCGACGATTGGACTTGTGAACGCGCCCCGAATCAGCCGCACCGTCACGGTTCCCGGTGCCACCTGCGGATCGGGACGTGGAATGCCCGACATCTGCGCCGGGTCCGGCATCATCGGCTGGGCCACCGCCAGCGACTGAAACAGCAAGAACACAACCAGGAAAGACGAGAGCCGCATCACTTGCTGCCTCCCATCTTGCGACCGCAGTTTTTGCAAAAGCGCGCGTCGAGGTCATTGCGCGTGCCGCAGTCGGGACAAGCGGTCGCAATCACCGTCGGTCGCTGGTCGTTTTCGGTCTTACGCGAATCCACTTCTGACGGCTTTTCAGAGACGCGACCTGAGGCGCTTTCCAGCGGCGCTTTTTTCCCGAGCGCTTCCCGTCGCGCCAAAAGATCGCGCTCGATCTGCTGCTCATAGCTCTGGCCTTGATCGATCTGCCGCAAAACCCGCACTGCCCGTTCGCGATACCGACCACGAATTTCGCTGTAGTCGTCGTCGGACAGTTTGCCCATCGAACGGTCCAGTTCCAGTTCTTTAAGCGCCCGCTTGAGCAGGTGATATTCACGCTGTAGTTCGCGTCGCCGTCGGCCCACCGCGGCTTGGGCTTCCTGATGCTCGTCTTCCGTCGACACCGCGGTCAGACCGCGCGCCGATTGAACGAGCATAAGCCCCGTCGCCCACAGCGAAGCCACCGCCCCGGCCAGAGCAATCGACGGACCGCTCAAGCTGCCAAGTGCGATCGAAAAGCCGCAAAGCCCCACCGCAAAGGTGACGCCACTACCGCCATACAGGAGCCGAGAGTCAGTCCATGTCATCGAGATCGTCGTCGAGGCGGCGCTCATAAGAAGCGCGTTCTTGGTCTTTGAGTGGTGAAGAAGCGGCGGCAGAAAGCCGAGCCTGCTGGCCCCAGCGCCGCGCCAAAAATCCCAGTGCGAACAGCGCCGCCGCAATGATCACGACGGGAAAAATCCACGCCAGGCGGTTAAAGCCCACATCTTGTGGCACCACCAGCGCCGATTCACCGGGATATTTGTCGAGAAAGTGACGAATGATCTGCTCGCGGCTGCGACCCTCGTCGATAAGCCGAGCAATGATGCCGCGCTCTTTGGCGGCAAAACCGCAGGTGCACTCGGCGAGCGTCTGCCGGCCACAGCCGCACATGCAGACGATGGTCTTGCGCAGATCACGCTCGAGGTCGTTCCGCGGCGGCGTCGGAAAGTTCTGGCCTTCGGTCGACTGATGCATCGCCGAATCACCACCGCCACCGCCCGTCGCCCATGCCGGTCCAGATGCGCCCAAAAGCACGAGCGCTATCAGGCTGGCGATAGCGGCTTTGCTTGGCCCCGACGGTCGATGTTCGGTTTCGCCATCAACCTTGGTCGTCGGTTCGTTTCGGTCGGGCAAAAACGCGATCGCGGTGCCAAACATCAGCATCACAAAGCCCAGCCAGACCCACAGCACCAGCGGGTTTATGATCAGCTTGAGCCCCGCCACCGATTCGTTGCCGTCGATGCCATTGAGGATCACATACAGGTCTTCAAACAGGCTGTTGTGCGTCGCGACAATCGTGCGCGGGGGTTCTTCTTCGTGGCCGCGATAGGCCCACTTGGCGGGCCGCAGCTCGAACTGTGCACCGCCAGATTTGACCAGCAGCCGCGCTTCCGTGACCTCTTTTTGCGGATCGGAATAGCTGCGGAAACTCGTAAGCAGAACCTCGTACCGTCCGATCTTGGTCGACTTGCCGCGCGCGAGCGTCACCTCGTTTTCGGCCTGGAAGGTCTGCCCAGCAAAGCCAAAAAACATCAGCACGATGCCGACGTGGACCAGATAGCCGCCGTAGCGCCGCTTGTTGCGCAAAAGCAGACCGACAAGCGCCGTCAAAAAGTCGAGCTTGGTGCCCGCCTGACGCGCTCGCGTCCCGACGACAAATTCCTGCATCACGGTCATCAGGACCATTGCACACAGTCCAAAGCAAATCAGGCTCACCGGGGCCTGGATTTTTTCGTGCATAAACGATGACTTGCCGCGCGCCCACGGCAGCATGCTGGCGACCAAAATGATCGTCATGGCACCGACGACAAGCGGATAGCGGAACTGCTTCCACAGCATCCCCTGCGACGCACGCCGCCACGCCATCAGCGGCCCAATCCCGGTCAAGAGCAGCAGAATCAAACCAAGCGGCGCCATCCAGCGATTGAAAAACGGCGGCCCGACGGTGATTCGGTTGCGCGTCACCGCCTCGGACAGCGTTGGAAACAGCGTCGCCACCAGGATGAAGAACGCGCAGGCAATCAGCACCCAGTTGTTGAGCAGAAACGCAAACTCACGCGAGAGCAGCGATTCCAAGTCGGCGCGGGAACGCAAAAGCGGCAGCCGGTAGACCAGATAGCCAAACGAAAACACCGCAGCAAAGCCGATGAACGCCAAAAAGCGCGCCGCCAGCTCGGGGTCGTTGCCGAATGCATGCACCGACTGGACGATGCCCGATCGGGTCATAAACGTCCCAACCAGCGTCAAAAGGAACGTCAGCACGACGAGCACGACATTCCAGACCTTCATCATGCCGCGTCGCTCTTGGATCATCAGCGAGTGCAGAAACGCCGTCGCTGTAAACCAGGGCAAAATGCCGGCATTTTCGACGGGATCCCAGCCCCAGTAACCGCCCCAGCCAAGGACGTGATAGGCCCACAATGAGCCGAGGATGAGCCCCTGCGACAGAAAGTACCAGCAGATGAGCATCCAGCGCCGCACCGACTGAAGCCAAGTGTCGTCAAGATTGCCGGTGATAAGCGCCGCCATACAAAACGCAAAGGGCACGCTCGCCGAGACGTAGCCGACGTACAGAGACGGCGGATGCGTCGCCATGTAGAAGTCTTGCAGAAGCGGATTGAGCCCTTTGCCCGCCGCCGGAACTTCGTTTAGGAAGGTGTCAAATGGCCGCTTGTAAAACACCACCAGCGACACAAAAAACGCCTGAATTCCCATCAGAATCGCCGTGACCCACGGCATCAGCTCGCGGTGCCGTTCGCGGTTTCGGGCAATCGCCACCGTCGAAAAAATCGACAGAAGCCACGCCCAAAACATCATCGACCCGTCGAGACCGCCCCAGTACGACGTCAGCTTGTAAAACCACGGCATCGCCGCGTCGGAGTTCTGGTGGACATACTTGAGCGAAAAGTCGTTCGACAGCACCGCGAAGAAAATCAGCGCCGAGGCCAGGCTCAAAAGCGCCGTGCAGGCATAGCCGGCGTAGATTGCCGAACGCACAAGCTGCGGCGACTGACGACGCGCCCCCGCGACCGCCGCGCCTCCCGCATACGTCGTCAAAACCAGCGTACAGAGCAGCACGAAGCTGCCAAAAAGAGCCACCCAGTTGGCCTGTGCCATGGCTTAGTTGCCCTTGCCTGCCGAGTCGCGGCTACAGCGCTGCACAGCCGTCGGATGACTCCCGCCCGCTTGCTGATATTTCGACGGACACTTGGCCATCACTTCGTTTGCGGTGAACTGCTGCCCGTGGAGCTGGCCTTTGAGGACGACTTCGGCCCCGTCTTTGAACGTGTCGGGTACGACGCCAGCAAAGTAGGCTTCAGCGACGGCGCCACAGTTTTCGATTTGAAACTTGTATTCCAGCTTCTGCACGTCGTGGTTCATGCGTTTTTTGATCGAACCAGGGACGACGTAGCCGTGGAGCTGAAGTCGTTTGTTTTGCCAACTGCCGCTCTCTTTGGCGACCTCGTCGACGTGTTTGTAGTACTCAAAGCCCGAGGAATCCGAGAGCAAAAGACCGATTCCCCCGACGATGATGCCGACCGACAGCACGATGAGGAGCCCGCGGCTGCGACCACTCGCTTTGGGCGGACCCACGGAAGGACCACTCGGGAGCGCGGATGATGTCTTTACCGTCATGACGTTTCGACCTTTTAAGTTCACATATTTTGGCAGCTTCCGCGCCTACAAAATCACCGTGGCGCGTCAGCCGCCGATAGAAACCATGTGTTTGCGCGGTCCGCCGCAGCCCGACTCTGAAAACACATGCCCAGCCCGCTTTTCAGAAAGTCCGCCGCGCGCAACTTGGACCAGCCGCTGCATCAAATCGTCCGCAGTCAGCCCCGAGCGTAACACGCTGCGGAGGTCTATCGCATCGTCGTATGCCAGACAGCCGTGAAGCTGTCCCGTCGCTGACAAACGAATGCGATTGCAGGTGTCACAAAACGGCTCGGTCACTGCCGAAATCATCCCCACTTGACGCAGTGCGCCATGATATTCGACCGCGGCATAGCGTGCGGGCCCAACGCCCGGCAGAAGCGGCTCGCCTTCTGCGCGGTACAGCGGACCAAACGCGCGGGTCAAAATCTGTCGCAGCTCAGAGGCGGGCAAAAATGTTCCCGGATAAAACAGTGTGCCGTCGGACATCGGCATCAGCTCGATAAACCGCGGAATGAAGTCGCGATCCCAGCAGTAGGCACACAGCGCTGCGAACTCGTCGTCGTTGAAGCCGCGCATCGCCACGCAGTTGACCTTGGTGTGGACAAAACCAACGGCACGCGCCTTGTCGAGTCCAGCCAAGACCTGGGCCAAATTGCCGCGCCGCGTCACTTGAAGAAAGCGATCTTCACGCAGTGTGTCAACGCTGACATTGAGTCGGTGAAGCCCGGCATCCTTGAGCGGCGCTGCAAGCTCGACGAGCCGTTCACCATTGGTCGACAGCGACAGATCGTCGAGCCCCAGCCGAGAGAGCCGCTGAACCAGATCGATCAAGTCCTTGCGCACCGTCGGTTCGCCGCCAGTCAGCCTGACTTTGCGCACGCCGACGCGCATCAGGGCTTCGACCGCGTGCTCGATTTCCTCGAATGACAGCACGTCGGCACGCGGCGCAAGATCGATGCCTTCGTCGGGCATGCAGTAGGTACAGCGATAGTTACAGCGGTCGGTCAGCGAAATCCGCAGGTAGCTTATGCTGCGCGAAAGTCCGTCGACAAGTGGGCCAGCTGCAGTTCCAGGTCCGGTCCGCACTGCCGGTTTTCCGTCGACAATCGGAAGATGAAGCGAACTACTTCCCGATCTGCTCGTCGTCCCGCAAGAACTGCCATCTCTCATCGTCGCGCCTCGAACTTTAGATGCCCAAGCTCGGGCCCGATGAGCTTTTCCATCGCCAAACGCACCGCATGCGGTGAACCCGGCACCGCAAAAATCACCAGCCCACGACACAGACCGGCAACCGCGCGCGACAGCATCGCCGGTGAACCAATTTCGGCATACGACAGATAGCGAAACAGCTCCCCAAAGCCATCGAGCCTCTTTTCGAGCAGCGACGACACGGCTTCAAACGTGCTGTCGCGGCGAGAAATCCCGGTGCCCCCGGTGCTGATGATGACGTCGGCGGACTGCTCGTCGGCAATCTTGCCCATCACGGCCTGAACCAGCGTCGGTTCGTCACGCACAATCGCTTTTCCGACGACCGTGTGCCCAAACGACTCGACAAGCTCGCGGCAGACCCGGCCCCCTTCGTCGTTTTCCTCGGTGCGGGTATCCGAAACGGTCAGGACATAGACGCGAACGTGACGGGGAGCGTGGGCTTTGTGCTGCTGTGCGGGCGTCATGGGCGGAGCATCCTAGCAAATTATAACGTTACGTCAGCTTTTGCAGCCGGCGTATTCTTCTTGCATCTTCGTCGAGTCGCTTTGGCTTGCCAAAGACAAAAGTCCACCGCTCAGGCTGTGAACCTGAGTCGGCGGCTTTGCTGATGTCGAGGGGAGGAATCACGCCGCAAGAGATGGCGGCGTCGATGCTGCGGGAAGGACTAGCCGATGGCGATGCCGAGGAGCGCGCGCAGCTCGAAGTAGGTCGGCGAGATGGAGTACAGCACCAGCTCTTTGACCTTGTCCTTCGGAGCCATGCCGCCAACTGCCGTCGGTTCCTGACCGATGTAGCGCGCCGCGACACTGAGGTCGTTGCAGACCACAAGGCCCGCTCGGTGCGACGTCAGATCGACCGCCTGCGCCCACTTCGCCATGTCGAGCTGCGACTTGTTGGCGATGTACTTCTGCACCACCAAGCCCAGGTGCTCTCGCGCCGCGAACGGGACGAACGGACCCATCGCGCCCGAGAACTGGTCGACGAACTGCGCGTGCTGCGGCGGCACCGGGAAGTCCGGACGAGCCAGGCGCACCGCCGAGAGCAGCGCGACAGCTAGCTCAGTGTTCGACTGCAAGATGGCCCGCAGGTAGTGCTCGGGACGCATCTTGGTGAGGAACACCGCACTCGGGAAAGCGACGTCCTTGTCACCGCGGCCAGCCAACATCCCTTGTCCGACGACAATCGACGGGATGAAGAGGTTCTTCTCCTTGCAGTTGGCGACGACGAGATCGCCGGGCTGCTCGGTGCGGAAGAATATCTCGACGTTCGGCGGCACATTGAGCACCTGCATGACGTAGGTGAACACGCGCCCAAACATCGTCTGGTCACTCGACAGATCGCGCTTTTCCTTGCGCTTGAGTCCGTACTGCTTGTGCTCTGCGGCGCGCAGGTTGCCAACCGCCGAGTACACCGTCGCAAAGATGGCCCCGATGAAGCGGTCCTCATCCTTGTGGTAGATGTACTTGGCCCACATCTCGTCGGTGAGCTTGTTGCGCGCCTTCGGCAGACCCTTCTTGTACTGCTCGTAGAACTGCTGCTCGTCGGCGTCCGCTCGCTGCAGATAGGTCAGCGCCGAACACATGCACCACGCCTTGTCGAACTGGCGTGAATCCATGTAGATGCGACGCAGAGCCTTGTACGCCTCGACGCGGTACGGATCCTTGTCGATGAGGAACATCTGCTCGTTGACGGCCTTGTCGAGGTAATCGGGGCCACCGACGATATAGAGCTCACCGAGGATCTCGCGACGCTTGAGGTTTTCCGGCTCGAGGCCAACTGCCACCTCGAACGTCTGGATTGCCGCCGGGATGTCCTTCTGACGCGAGCGATAGATTTCGCCGAGTGCGTGCCACAGCGCAACGGTGACCTGCTCCTGCCCGGTCTTGGGCATGCGCTTGATCATCTTGCGGTAGTTGCGCTCCTGCGCCTTCCAGTCCTTGCGCGTCGTGCAGATCTTGTCGATGGCTTCAAACGGCTTCAGGAACTCCTGGAACCGCGCCGAAGGAATCAGCTCCGGCTTGCTGAAGTACGAGTCGAGCGCCAGGTTGAACTGGTCGATCGCTTCATCCGTCGACTTGAGCGCGTCGCGATAGATAACGCCCGCGGTGTAGTAGAACTTGCCGCGACGGAGCAGGTCGTGCTCAAGCTGCGCGAGCCGTCCGAGGATCTCGATCGCTTTTTTCCACTGCTCGGTCTTGGTGTAAAGCTCCAGGACCTTGTGCAGCGTGACGTGGCTGTCCGGCTTGATCTCGATCGCATCGAGGTAGCTCTGGATGGCCTTCGGGTACTGCTGGAGCTTGTCCGCGTACATTTCGGCCATTTCGCAGTCGATCTTGAACTTCTCCTCGGCTTCCGAGACGGGCAAAAGTGCCCGCTTGGCGCTGATGACCGCTTCCCAGTCGTTGTTGGCAAGCTGCATCTCGATGACGGCGAGGAGCGTCGGCCTGTGGTTCGGGTCGAGCTCGAGCGCCTTCTCGAACATGTTGAGCGCCTTCTTCTTTTCCGTCTGGCGCAGCTTGATGATGCCCAGGCGGTAGAAGATATCGACGACTTCACGGTCAGACTGCGCCTCGCGGTGATGCACGAGCACCGTCTGGTACAGCTTGAACGCACCTTCCCAATCCTCGAGGCGATACAGAAGGTCGGCCCGGCCCATCAGCGTCTGGAGTGACGTGCTGTCCAGGTCATAGGCCATCTTGAAGTACTTGAGGGCCTTGTCCCGGTTGCCGAGAGCGTCCGCCGTCTTCGCGACGCGGAAGTACAGGTTGTTCATCTCCTTCGCATCGCGCTTATCGGCCTTGCGGACCAGCGCGTCGAGGATCGGCTCAAGTTCTTTCCAACGTCCCTCGCGGAAGTACAGCTCAGCCAGCGGCTCGGCGGCACCGACGTGCTCTGGGTCGAGCTGCATGACACGGGCGAGGAACTCCGCACCCTTCTTTTCGTCGTCGAGACGCTCGCGCAGGATCGTGCCGATCTCGAAGAGCAGCTTGATCTTTTCGAGCGGGTTCGGCGTCTGCTCTTCGGCGCGGATCATGAGCTGCGACGCCTTCAGCCAGTCGCCACGGCCCTTGTACAGCGCGATGAGCTTGTGCATCGCCGGAACGTAGTTCGGGTCGACGCGCAGCGCTTCGAGGAAGCGGCCTTCCGCGGTTTCCTGATCCTGGAGCTTGTCTTCGTACAGCCCACCGATCCGCGTGTGCAGCTCGACTTGCTGACGACGATCCTGAACCAGCGACACCAAGTGCGACAGGGTGTCGATGGCGCGGCTCCAGTCTTCGACGCGCTCGTACAGTCGGCCAAGGGCAATCAGCGCACCCTGGTGGTTCGGGTCGATGGCGAGAATCTCGCTGTACGACTCGATGGCGCGGTCGTTGTCCTTGATTTCGACTTCGTAGACCTCACCCATCGCAGCGTAGAGCGACATCCGCTCGGCGCCGTCCACCGACACACTGATGTGCCGACGGTAGGTGTCGACCAGCTCTGGCCACTGCTTCAGGATGCGATACAGCCGCTCGAGCTGACGGTACGACGGGAAGTGACGCTCGCTGAACGTGAGTGCCTTCTCGTGCGCTTCGGCAGCCTTGTCGACCTTCTTGAACAGGTTTTCCCAAGCGACGGCGATCTTTTCGTACAGGCTGATCCGCTCGTCGTCCGATCCAACCACGTCAAGCTGCGTCTCCAGGATTTGCAGGTACGGCTCGGCCTGCTGGACCTTGGCATACAGCTCCTCGAGGGCCCGCATCGCGCGCAGGTTGTTGGCGTCGATGTCGAGGATCTCGCGGTGGCTGATGATCGCCTTGTTCGGGTCCGACAGCCGCTGATCGTACAGCTCGCCGATCCGCCGCTTGAGCATGATGACCTTGTCGGGATCATCGGTGTTCTTGGCCTTGCGACCGAGAATGTCGATGAGGTTTATCCACGACTGGCCCGCGGTGTACAGCCGCTCGAGGGAATCGAGCGCTGGCATGCAGGTCGGGTCGGCACTGATCGCCCGACGCAGCGCGCCGATTGCTTGCTCGGCGTTCTGCATCTGGTTTTCATAGATGCCCGCCAGGTCGAGCAGGATCGCGACTTTCTTCTCGGCATCGTCTTCAATCGACGAGTGGTGCTCGAGCGTCGCCACCAGTTCGTTCCACTGCTGCGTCTTTTTGTACGCTTCAGCGAGGTTGGTGAGCGCTTCCTTGTGGTTCTTGTCGATCTGGAGCGCCTGCTGCTGCGACGCAATCGCGTAGTCGATGCGATTCAGGTGCTCGGCGTACCAGCGACCGATCTTGACCCACAGGTCTGCGCGCGCCTTCGGGTCGGCGATCTGCGTGACGCTCTGCGTGTACTCACCAAGCAGGTCTCCCCACTTGTTGATGATCGAGGCCAGACGTTCCAGCTCACGCGCCGTCGAGTCAACCGAGTAGTCCTCACGGAACGCCGCTTGAAGAATCACGAACGCGCTGTCGCGATCGTTCATGTTGTCTTCGTAAATGCGGGCAACCTGCTGCAAAAGCTCGATGCGATGCGTCGGCTGGTTGTCCGGGAACTCCACGCGGGCGAGCAGAAGGTCCGCCAGCTGGTTCCAGTTTTTGCGGGTCCGGAAGATGCCCTCAAGCTGAACCGAGGCTTCCAGGTTGGTCTTGTCGATGGCCTGCACACGCTCGTAGGCGTCGGCAGCCGCGGCCAAATCCGAGACTTTTTCTTCCCAGATGTGACCGATCTTCAGAAGCTCAGCGATCTTCTGGCTGTCTTTTTCGAGCAGCTTGACGCGCTTCTCGATGACGTTGACCGCGTCTTCCCACTGGCTTTCGGCGCCGTACAGAACCTCAAGCGCATCCAGCGCACGGAAGTCACGCTTGTTGATCTCGAAGACCTTGAGCCACGCCTTGATCGCATCCTGGGGCCGCATGATGCGGTCCGAGTACAGCTTGCCAAGCTCGGCCCACGCTTCGCGGATCTCTTCGATGTTGCCACCGACGAGCGTCAGCGAATCGATCAAGCGGTGCAGGATCTCGGCCAGATCGTCGGGCTGATCGAGCTTGCGATAGAGCGCCGCGACGGCCCGCAGCGCATCAATGTCGCGCGGGTCGA
>DAORGN010000057.1:0-23912 GCA_035340095.1 Pseudomonadota bacterium
GTTTCGAGGAGAACAGAGCCACATAGCGTTTTCCCGCGCACTTCCCAGAAGCGATCAAGAACATTCATTTCTAGACGATTTTTTAGTGATCTAACACTCAGCCAGACAACGTCATCATGGTGAAAGATCCGGAGGCGGCGGGGGGCGAGCGGGCGAAGGTTCTCGACTTTGGGATTGCGAAGATTGCGGAAGAGCCGAACCTGAAAACCCAGGCGGGTTCGGTGCTGGGAACGCCGGCATACATGGCGCCAGAGCAGTGCAAAGGCGCGTCGGGTGTGACGTCGAAAAGTGATGTCTATGCACTCGGGGTCATGATGTACGAAATGCTGTGTGGCCAGACTCCGTTCCAGGGCGAAGGACTGGGGGACATCATGGTCAAACACATGACGGAAGAACCCCCGCCGCTGCAAAGGCGTCAGCCTGCCGTCAGTGAACCTGTCGCTGCGCTCGTTTCTCGGATGCTGGCCAAAAGTCCGGACGCGCGGCCTTCGATGCGGCAGGTGATCGAGGAAACCGAGCGCCTTGGCGCGATGAAGACCGGCGTGATGAGTGCGTTTTCCGAAACACCAGCAAGTGCGGTGGCGCCAAACGGAACCTTGGTGCTTGCAGACGGACAGCCTGCCACACCACAGACGCTCGCGCTTGGTGACAAAGCAGCTTTACATGGACAGACTGCGATCACTTCCTCACCTGGCGGAAGCTCGCGGGGCAAGCTGCTGGTCATGTTGGGACTCGCTGCCTCTGTTCTCTTGGTCGGCGCGGTCGTGCTGCTGCGCAGTCGCAAGCCACCGCCGCCGGCTCCTTTGGCCGAGCATCCACAGGGAAAACCGGATCGCAAAATTCCGCCAGCTGATCCGAGTCCGGAACCGCGGCGCAAACCGAGCGTGCCAGTTCCGATTGGGATGGTGTTTGTGCCAGGGGGCCGCTTCGAGATGGGCAGCACCGATGGCGAAGTCGACATGGCATTTAAGCTCTGCCAAAAGCGCGGCAGTGGCTGTCGCCGCGATGTCTTCGAGCGCGAAACACCTCGTCATGCCGTCGTCGTGCGCGATCTGTTTGTCGATCAGTACGAAGTACAAAACGAACAGTTTGTCAGCTTTTTGGGAACCCAAAAGGGACTCAAGCTCGACAAAAAAAAGTTTGTAAAGGGTGCCAAAGGAATCCTGATCGAAGTCGGCGCTGAGAGCGGAATTGTGGCGGCTTCAAAAAAGCTGACATTTACGCTGCGCGAAGGATTCGCAAAAAAACCCGTTGCCATGGTGTCATGGTCTGCGGCAAAGCTGTACTGTGAAGCGCAAGGGAAGCGCCTTCTGACGGAAGCGGAATGGGAACTTGCGGCGCGCGGACTTGGCCGCCGAACCTATCCATGGGGGGACAACCAGCCCAAGTGCGGAGAGGTTGCATTTGGTCGCGATCCGGCACTGCCCAACTCGGCGCGCTGTCGCAATCTGGAAAGCACGCCGGACCCGGTCGGGAAGTCGACCCAGGACCGCTCTCCAGATGGCGTCTATGATCTGGGCGGTAACGTCACCGAGTGGGTTGCAGATGCGTTTTTGGAACACTATGAGCCCTGCCAAGGTGCTTGTAAGGAACCGCAGATCAGCGACGAGTCGATCGCAAGTGCTGGCAAAAAGAAAAACAAGAAGGGCCCGGCTCCGCTGCATGTCGCGCGCGGTGGGAACTTCAATCAATCGTTGGATGGTTGTCGCAGCGCGGGACGGAATCGTTTTCCGGAAGACACCTTGCTTCCCACCCTTGGTTTCCGCTGTGCCAAAGCAGCCGCACCGTCCGGTAGCTAGTCTGTGCTCGATTCACTGGCGCAAGCGGCTGTCCGTCGGATATACTAGAGCGATCGGTCTGCATGTCTGCGCGCAGACTGTCCCACATACCCAGTTTCTGTTCTGTGCCCAAAAGGAGTTCCCAATGCCGCGTTCGATGACGACTGCCACGCTGTTTTTCGCTGCTCTGTTTGTCGGTGTCTGTTTTGGCTCTGTGTCTTCCGCCAAAACGGCGCACACGGAAAGTCAGCCCTCGGGACCTTCCGCAGACCTGCGAAGCGAAGCGCCGCCGCCCCACGATCCGACCAAAAAGAATCCAGGCGAGCCGTGCAAAGATGCAAAGGAATGCCAGCCGCATCACCAGTGCGTCAAAGTCGGCGATAAGAATGTCTGCCAAGCGCCGCCGCGTCCGCAGCTTCCGCCGGGCGCCGTGACCTAGCTCTCTGTTTGCCGCTGCCAATCCCTTCTGCGGAGTCCTTTTTTGCACGGGTAAAGGCCTTTCCGATGCGCAGCTCTTCCGCAAAAACAGCGTCTGTTGTGCAGTCTGCGTGGCTGCAAGATGCCCGCTTTGATCTGGTCTTTGTCGTGGGAATTGCGCTGTTGGCGGCAGTCATGTCCGCAGTCACGGTGGTCTCTCCGGAACTGTTTTTGGCGATGCTGACTGTGCATACCTGGCTGTTCGGCTACGAACACCTGGCCGCAACGTACACCCGACTGTTTGGTCGTCCAGAAGATCGCGAGCGTTTTTTCCGTCTGACTTTTTGGGTTCCGCCGCTCGTTCTGTTGGCACTTTGTGCGGTTTCTCGGACCTCGGGGCTCATCGGGATTTATGTGGTGTATTTTTTCGGCCAGCTCCACCACACCGTCAGGCAAAGTTTTGGGATTGCGCAGCAGTATCGTCAGCGGGCCGGCGGACTCCCTTGGGACCCGCGCTGGCAGTCGCAGCTGACGCTGTGGTCGGTTCCGATTTGGGGACTCCTCCACCGCTGTGTCCAGAGACCGGTCGAGTTTCTGTTCCAGCCGTTC
The DNA here is from genome assembly GCA_035340095.1 of Pseudomonadota bacterium. GTDB lineage: Bacteria > Myxococcota_A > Polyangia > Palsa-1104 > JAEUJZ01 > JAEUKA01. Next base: position 2,805 of record DAORGN010000057.1, read on the forward strand.
TGGTTGCCCCCAGTTCCTCGCGCATTGGAAACGTGTGCGGCCATTGCGAGCGCGGGACTTTGGCTGTACTGGTTCTACACGCGCGTGGCCGCGTACCGTCGGGGGGAACTCGCGCTTGGCCATACGCTGTACATGCTGTCCCACCTGTTTGTTTATTTGGGGGGATACATTCTCATCGACGATTTGTGCTCGGGCTGGCTGCTCGTCAACGTCTGGCACAACGTCCAGTACATTGTCTTTGTCTGGCATTACAACCGGCGGCGTTTTGCATCCGGAATCGACCCCCAAAGCCGCGTGCTGTCGTGGCTGTCGCAGCCGGGCTGGGTCCGGACTGCGCTGTATGGACTTTCATCGGTGCTGTTTGCGCTGCCGCTTTACTATCTATTGCCGCGGCTTGGTTTGACCCTTGACAAGCTGGTTGCCCAGACCGCGGTGCCGTCGGCGATCTTGATAGGACTGTCGCTTACGTTCCATCACTACATCGTCGATGCGTTTGTCTGGAAGCGGCGCAACGACCCCACCGCGATTTGATCAGGAGTTTCGGCAGTCTGGGCACGCGCGCTTGGAAGTTTGGGCGGATGCTGGCTCGCAGCGTCCGCAGGATGAGACCTATGAAGAAGCGGATGGCCGCTTGGGGGACGCAGATGATGGGTACGCGCAACGGATGGGCTGCATGGAGTCTTGTGCTCGGGCTTGTATGGGGGTGCAGTACAAACGGCACCGATGGGACTCCCAGTGGTGATGTCGTGGATGCTGCAGTTCCTGGCATTCCTCCCCTCATCAATGAGTTTGTGACCCGGAACCAGACCGGCCTGACCGATGAAGATGGTTCGACGTCCGACTGGATCGAGCTGGTCAGCCAAGACACGGTTCCGTTTGACCTTGGCGGCTATCACCTGACCGATAGCAAAGCCAGTCCAAAGCGCTGGACTTTTCCGGAAGGAACGGTGATTCAGCCGGGGGCCTTTTTGGTGGTCTTCGCGAGCGGAAAGAATCGCATCGTGGCAGGCAAGCCGCTCCATACGAACTTCAGTCTGTCGAGCGGTAGTCCGCAAGGAAGCTGCTCGGGACAAAGTGGTGGATACCTGGCCCTGACCGATCGCGACGGCGTCCCTGTCGGTCCGGTGTTTGACCCCTATCCCGCGCAATCAGCGGATGTTGCATACGGACTGCGCAGTCCTGTCCCCACCGCGGATCGTTCCTATTTCCAAAAGCCCACTCCGGCGGCTCCCAACAACCTGGGCTCTGCCCCGGCGGATCGCGTGGTCATAGAGCCAAGTAGCCGCACGTTTGCTGTTATTACGCCGCTGCAAGTCACTCTTTCAACCGCATCCCCAACTGCGGTCATTCGGTACACCACCAATCGCGCAAGACCGATAGCCGTCCCTGGTTCCGTTGGTACGTTTGCAGCCGATGCGATGACCGATACCTGTACGCAGACTGCCCACGGACTCCAAAATGGCGATCCGGTTCGCGTGTCCGGTCCGGCCCCGCTGACTTCCGGAAACACCTATTTTGCTGTCGTGCTGTCCCCCGATACATTCAAGCTGGCCGTTGAGCCGGGCGGACCCCCGATTGACCTGACCGCGAGCGGAACTTTTGAAGTCCGGCGCGACGCTGCAAATGGTACCGCAGCCACAAGCGACATCATCACCACCACCTATCCGCATACGTTCTTTGCCGGTGATTCCGTCACGGTCAGCACAAGTGGAACGCTGCCGGCTCCGCTTACCGCTGGCACTACGTATTACGTCGATGTCCTGTCCGCGACCACGCTGCGGCTGTCGACATCACCGACGCTTGTGCCCGCTGTCGATATCACCACGACGGGAAGCGGTAGCTTGACGGTTTCACGAACTCCGTCCCCTACCTATTCCAAGCCGCTTTCCGTTTCTGTGACCACCCGTGTTCGTGCCCGCGCATTTGAAACGGGCCGTCCAGACGGGCCGCTTGTCGGGGCCATGTACTTTGCGCTTGATGCGGCAGCACAGACGGCAAATTCCAACTTGCCGCTTGTACTTACGCACTCTTTTAACACCGCGATTTTGAACAACAACGTACCGATCGACAGCTACATCATGTTTTTCGAGCCCAAGGCTCCCGACAACCTGGCCAAGATGACCAATCTTCCCGATTTGGTCGCGCCGTGTACGCTGGAACGGCACGGATCTTCGACGGGTGGCGAAGCCAAGTTTTCGATGGTGGTCGAACTTCAGGATGAAAACGGAATCGATCAGAACTGCTCTCCGTTTGGTATGCCGGCAGAGTCGGACTGGATGCTCAACGCGCCGTATCGTTACGACCGATCGATGATGCACAACGACCTTCTGTATCGGCTGAGCAACAACGCCGGTCGCTGGGCCGTCCACACCAAGCTGGTCGAACACTTCCACAACGAACAGTCCGCGCCCGACACCATCGAGGGATCGTTTACCGGCGTCGATTACTTTGGCGTCTACAGTTTTATGGAAAAGATAAAGCGCGGGCCAAGTCGCGTAAACGTCGAAGGGCTCTCGATCGGTGACAGCACCACCCCGACCATTGCAGGTGGCTACATCTTCAAAGCCGACCGGCTCGATCCGGGTGAAGTGGGAATCGTGCCGCTTTCGGGACAGAGCTTCGGCGGCATGGGCGGCAACGTCATGCCCTGGGTTTATCCGCGAGAGCTTTCCCCCGATCCGTTCAAAGTTGTGAACCTGGCGCAGAGCAACTGGCTGCGCGGGCACCTGGGCGAAGCCTGGTCGGTGCTTGGCAGTGCAAACTACGCCGATCCAGTAAACGGCTATGCCAAGTATTGGGATGTCGCCGCGCTCATCGACAACCACATCCTCAACGCCGCCAGCAAGAACGCCGACGCCTTCCGCTTGAGCGCGTTTTGGCACAAGCCACGCCTGGGCAAGATCACCGCCGGGCCGGTCTGGGACTACGACCGCGCCATGGGATCGACCGATGGCCGCGACTTTGACTATGGAACGTGGACCGGCGTCGCCGGCTTTTTCAACTATGCGTGGTATGTCCAGATGTTCGCCGATCCGAACTTCCGCCAGGCCTGGATCGACCGGCTCCACGAGCTGCGCCAAGGGCCGATGTCCACCCAAGCGATCCACGCGCACATCGACGAGTTTGCTGGCCTGCTCAATCCGGGTGATGGGGCCGGCACCCCGGCCAAGCGCTCGGCGGTTCGCTGGCCGGTGAGCGCGCCGCGGACGACCGCAAACAACACCGCGATCACCAACAACCTGTTTGATGGCACATATCCCGGCGAAGTGGCCTGGCTCAAGTACTGGTGGGAAAAGCGCCTGGCGTTTATGGACGGCGAGCTGACCCGTCCCGCGGTTGCGAACATTCCGTCTGGCAAAGTTGCCATAGGGACCACCATTACACTCAGCTCGCCGAGCCAGTCGCTTCCCGGCGTCAAGCTGTACTACACCACCGATGGTTCGGACCCGCGGCCCCCCGCGCCCGGTCCCGTGCTTTCCGCCAAAGCCATCGAGTACACCGGACCCATCACCATCAGCGGCCCGACGCAACTTGTGGTGCGGACCTACAATCCCACGCCGGCCACCGTTGCTGTCACCACCAACTGGAGCGCGAAGACGGTGCTCGACTATACCCAGTAGACGCTTTTTTCAGGACTGCCCGCGCTCCGCCGCTAGCTTCGACCGCAGCACTTTTTCCACTTGAGTCCACTTCCGCAAGTACACGGGTCATTGCGTGAAGGGGTTTGGGCCGCGTGTTTCACCGTGCCTGCGTTTGTGCGGCGTAGCTCGCTTGTGCCGTCGACGTAGACCCAGCTTCCGTTTTCGCGCACAAACTGGCTGTCTTCGTGCAGCGCTTGCGAAACACCTTGGCTGCGAAAGCGCGCCACAAACGCCACCCTGCCCGTGTCGTCGGTTTCCCTGCCCGCTTCGGTCCGTTCAATGTGAAGACCCAGCCATTCGGTCTGGTCGCCCGCAAGGTCGAGCTTGCGCGGACGCTGCGCCTTGGCCCACGTCAGCAGCAGATAGTCACTGTTTCGCACGACATAGGCGCTGTAGCGCGATCGCATCAGCGCTTCTGCCGTCGGGGCCGTTCCGGGGTTTGCGTGGTAGATGCCGCAGCAGCCGGCCAGCACGTTGCCGCTTCCACAGGGACAGGGCTGCATCAGCGCGCTCCGGTTTCGCTCTGTCGCTTTTGCGCTGCCTCAGTGATAAGCAGGGCCAGCAGCGCTGGACCCGACTGGAACAAAAGCACCGTCTGGCTTCCCAGCGAATAGCAGCCGTAGATTCCCGCCACGATGACGCAGGCCAGGCTGAAGCGACGCAGAAGCGCCGATTTGGTCAGCAGCGCCGTCAAAAGACCCGCAGCCAGAAAGCCGTTATAAAGACCCTGGTTTTGCGCCAGCGTCGCGCACGCATCGGCCTTCTGCTGCGACATCTGAAATGTTTCGAGTCCGACCGGGGTGCGGAACAGAAACATCTCCAGGATCAAAAACCACAGGTGTTCGACCGCGACCAGCACAACCAAGAGGGTTCCGACAAGCTGCATGGTGCGAGTATGCCGCAAACCAAGTGACGAGCGCAGTGGGCCGGCCCAACCGCTGCGATCTTCGTGCCGCAATCGTGGCGCCTACGTTGCCAGTTCGTAATGTCGCAAGCCTTCGGTGTGTGCGCAGGGGAGAGCGCGCCCCTGCGGTATGCAACCGTCGCAGATGGTGCGTGTATCTGCGCAGCGCGAAATCGCGTTAGACGATGGTTCCCGCGTCTCCGGCAAACCAGAGGTTTGTGGGGGTTGTCGATACGGCGCGCAGGGTGCGGGTCGTGATTCCGTTTGTGTTTGGATCGAGCAGCCAATCGGCGCCACTCGTGCTCATTACCGTGCCTTGATCGCCGACGACGAAGATCGGGTTGCCGGTAGAGCTGGCCGCTGGGATCGATCCCAGCGCATACAAGTTCTGGGTCTTGCGCGCGCTGGATGCGACGGTCCAAAACACGCCATTAAAGCGGAGCAGGGTGCCGTAGTTGCCGACAGCCCAGATGCTGGTGTTTTCTGCGCCCCACAGCGAGTTGAGCGCTTCTTTGGTGCCGCTGTCGACTGGCGACCAGCTCTTGCCATCGTGACGCAGCAGCGTGCCGCTGTCACCGACCGCCCACTTGGCTTGGCCGGGAATCGCGAAAATGTCATTGAGCTTGGCGGTGGTTCCCGTTGCCCAAGTGGTCGTCTTGCCCCCGCTTACGCTAAGGCTTGTGCCGCCGTCGCCAACGATCCAGACCTCGCCTTCGGGATTTGCATAGACGCCGCGCAGGGACAGCGTGGTCGGAATCGAAGCGCCAAGCGATACTTTGTTCCAGCTTGTGCCATCGTAATGAAGCACGGTGCTGCCATCCCCGACGGCCCAGATGTTGGATGCTGAGGTTCCGCTGATGGCCCACAGCTCGACGCTGCCGGCAATTGGACTTGTCGTCCATGCCGTTCCGTTCCAGTGCGCGAGCGTGCCTTGACCACCGACCACCCAGAAATCCGTGGCGCTTTGGCCCCATGCCGCGCGCAGATCCTGGCTGCCCATGCTCTCAACACAGCTCCAGGTGTCGCTGATCAGCCGACTGACCGTGCCACTGTTGCCGACAAACACCGCTGAGCCCAGATCGGCGGACACGATTCCCGAAAACATGTTCGGAAGACGGGCCCGCCTGGGTGAAGACCAGTACGTCCCCTCCCAGTGCAGGATGGCGCCGTCACCGGATGCCCAGATGTCGTCGTTGTTTGATCCCTTGATACGGCGCAGGTGCAGTCCCTGCGGACGCGGGTGTTCCCAGCAGACTTGGTCATTGCTGCATACGGTGTTTCGTCCGGCCCGTACTGTGACCTGCACTTTGTCGGCCCCGATCGTGACACCGCAGCCTGCTGCGCTTTGGGTGCAGCCTGCGACCCCTGCGATATAGGAATCCGGCGCAATGTCCCACGCCGTGTCGCTCTTTAGCTCCAGCTTGGTTCCAAACGGGAACGCTTTCTGCATCGATGTGCCCACGATCAAATCGATCGGGCACATCGCTTCGGGGGGCTCGGGGGGCGAAAATGTCCACGCGGTTCCGTCCGAAAGCGTCACCCGCGCGGCGCCGTCTCCTTCCTTGCGGACCACAAGCGTGCAGCCCTGTTCATCGGCCAGATCGACTGACGCGCTGTAGTTGCCAGGTCCGGTGATGTCGACGGATGTTTTCCCCGCGCGCGCCGTGCAGCCATCACTCCCTTGCGCTGAAATCGCGATTCCCAGCGTTCCCACCGCTGTTTCGGCCAGCCGCAGCTCGATGTGATCGAGACGACGGGTCACTGTGTCGAGCGAGTTTACGGACTTTTGACCATTTAGCGTTGTCTGTACCGTTTCAGTCACAAGATCCGACGTGATGCCGTTTACCGTGACCATGACAATCGGCTGACTGGGCGGCGTGCAGCCATGCAGCGCGATGCCGCACACAAGCGCAGTCAGTCGGGACATCCCTGCCTGGATGGGAAGACGGAAGTGGCGTAGCCAGGGAATCATCGGCAGCGCTCCTTTTCGGTCGCAAAGTCAGGGATCTTGGCGCAGCACAAGCCGCAGCGAGGCAACGCCCAGCGGTGTCGCGGTCGCCACTTGCATCGACGGAAACAGGGCACGGGCACGCTCTTTGGGACAGGTTTTGACAGCGTCCGGAATCGGCGTTTCACAGGGAAGCTGAAGCTGATCACAGAGCTTGCGATCCGCCTGTTCCAGTGGCTCCGTGGAAGCGATGACCCGCAGATCGTGATTTCCCGCTGGATTGCGCAGATAAAACGAACCCTGCGCCGGAATGCTCACCGGACAGCGTGCTGCGATGCGCGCGGGTTCCCCTTTGCGTGGAAACAGAATGCTGGGCGTGCCGCTTGGGCCATACAGAACGACGTACAGATAGGCTGGCTGTGACGCCCGGACCAGGAAGTACAGGTGATCACCAGCATGCAGCGATTCCGACGCCAAAAGAGGCCGCTCGGTACTTCCCTCGCTCAGCATCGCGGTAAGCGAGACGGTGAGCGGACCGCTTGCGGGCAGATCATCGGTGGCGGCTCCCAGTCCACGGGTCTGCTGGCTGCCGTTTGGCCGGGTGTGTTTGCAGCCAGGAAGCAGACAGAAGGCGAGCCCGGCTGCCAGGTACAGCGCCTGTGCGTGCTGCGTGACTTTGCGAACTGCTAACAAAGACAGACTCCTGTGGCTGTGGATTCCTGGTTGGAACACAGCGTTAGAAGCGTGGCTCCAAAACATTTTGGCTGCCGGAAATCGTCAGAGACAGTCCGACCGCAAGCCCGATTCCCACCGCCAGTCCCAAAGACACCCCGCCCGCACCCCACAGCAGTCTTCGCCGCACCGCTTGTTTGGGATTTGGCAGCACCCCTTGTTCTGGCAGTGCCGCAACGGTGTAATCGGGAACCGCATTGGGCTTGGCCAGTGTCGGTGTCTGTGCCCCGGCGGTCAGCTGTGATACCCGAACGCTTGTCCAAGTTTCCAGCTCGCTCACTGTGATCTTGCTGTCTTCTGCATAGTCTGCCACGCCGCGCAGTCCTTCGACGAGTGCCTTGGTAAAGACGCCGTTGTTCCAATCAGATGACTCTCTTGCCACCTGATCGCCGGTCGATGCGGCAAACACCACGATGCGATTTTCGCTGGTGAGATCGTTAATAAACCGATTCAAGCTGCGCTTCCCGAGCACGTTGCCAGAGTGACAGGTGTCGAGCATCAAGACCACGCGCCCTGGAATCTGCCGCAGCGCATCTTGCAGCTCGCTGCCTGACAGCATCGTCGCGCGATCCGCCTGGGCGTCCGTTGGCAAAAAGTAATACATCCCGTCCGGATCGTTTGTTCCATGTCCGGCCAAAAACACCACCGCGGTGTCGTCTTTGCCGACTTGGGTGGTCAGCCAGTGAAGTCCTTCCATCACCTGCGAACGAATCGCCTGCCCATCGGTCAGCACGCGCGTACTGATTTCGCGATACAACATGTCACGCTGTTTTTGCAGGGTGGTGGCCAGGTCTTTTGCATCCTTGGCGGCAAAGCGCAAAGACGGAATGTCGGTGGATTGATAGCGGCCCACCCCGATGGCCAGCACATACAGCGCGGGCCGGCGTTCGGGAACTCCTTTGCGCAATCGCAGGGTCAGCGGCTGACTCGACGTGCTACCGCTGCGCGCGACGATCGAAAGCACCCCATCTTTGTGGGGCGGGCGGATCTGAAGCGTGTAACGACTGGCGGTGGCCAGATCCCGTCCTTGCGCCACGGTCAGCGCTTTCACCGGCTCGCCGTCTTGCAAAATCGCCAGCTCGACTTCGCCCCCCGCCGGATCTTCGACCTGCGCTTCGACCGTGATCGATCCGTCCTTGTTCACCGTCGAAGAAAGCAGCTCGATGTGCGGTCGTGGCGTCGTGCTGCGTAGCTCTCCGGCTGCCGCGGCGGGGTTTTCCGTGCTGCGTGCGGTGGGACTTTGGGCCCAAGCTGGCTGGGCCGCTAAAAGCTGGGCTGCGGTGCCAGCGAGCAGAAAGCGACAGCGTCTGACACTCTTCTGCATCAGTTAAGACGCTACCGAAAACGCGCCAGATGGCCTGTTGATCGTTACCTCGCCCTGCTTTCGCTTTTTTGAACTACCTGACTGGCCTGCCGCGGACAAAACATACACGGACGGATTGGAGAGCGCGCCGCTTTCCAAAACTTTCACCAGCAATCCTCCTCCTTCCGGTGGGGGGACCAAGTCTGCGGCGCGGAGGGGACCCTGCGCTCGCGCAAAGAAGGAGTACGTATCGATGCCCAGCTCGCTCACTTACCCAGGCGTATACATAGAGGAGATTCCCAGTGGCATCCGCACCGTCACTGGGGTTGCCACGTCGGTCACTGCATTTGTTGGCCGTGCCCAGCGTGGACCCGTCGGGGAACCGGTGGTGCTCAGCAGCTTCCGCGACTACGAGCGCAACTTCGGTGGGCTGTGGCTCGACAGCACGATGAGTTTTGCGGTCTATGACTTCTTCAAAAACGGCGGCAGCCAAGCGGTGATTGTCCGCGCGTTCAAGAAGCCAACCACCACCGCGACGGACGGATCGACCACCAGCGCGAGCGGAGTCGCTACCTTCACGGCGGACACCCTGGGGCTTTCGGCCAAAAGCCCTGGCACTTGGGCGGCGAACCTGCTGGTCTCCGTCGACTACACCGACAGAACCAGCGATGTCAGCGCCGAAATTGCCAAGAACCTGGGAATTGCCACTAGCGATCTGTTCAATGTTGCGATTACCTACTTTGCAGCGTCGGGGGCTGTGACCGAGCGCTTCGTCAACGTGAACCTAAAGGACAACGTCCGTCGCGTCGACCGGGTGCTGGAACAGAAGTCGCTGTTTGTCCGCGTCACTGCCGGGAGCGATGGGAATCCGACGCTGCCAACGGCAGTCCCTGCGGCGAGCACCGCCAACGCGACCACCGGGGAAGTCGGCGTTCGTGCAAACACGGGCACTGCACTCGACAGCTTGCCACTCACGTCGACTGAGTATGACTTTTCGGTTCTCGACAAGACCGATACCGTCAACCTGATCTGCGTTCCGCCCGACACCCGCGGCGGCGATACCGCAAACTCGGTGTATTCAAACGCGCTTACGTATGCGGTAAAGCGTCGGGCGATTTTGATTGTCGACCCGCCGGCAGCGTGGAGCAGCAAGGCCGCACAAGACATCAAGACTTCTGACCTTGGCCTGACGGGTCCAGCCGCGCGAAACGCCGTCGTCTACTACCCGCGCATTCGCAAACCAAATCCGCTGCGCAGTGATCTGGTGGAAGAGTTTGCGCCGAGCGGTCTGTGCGCTGGAATCATCTCGCGCACGGACACCCAGCGTGGCATTTGGAAGTCGCCCGCCGGCATTGACGCCGCCCTGTATGGCGTCGACAGCGTGCTTCCCAAGCTCAGCGACAGCGACAGCGGAACACTCAATCCGATGGGCGTAAACTGCATCCGCAGCTTTCCGGCCAGCGGTCAGGTCATCTGGGGCGCGCGTACCCTGCGTGGTGCCGATGCGCTGGGTGATGAGTACAAGTACCTGTCGGTTCGCCGCCTGGCTCTGTACCTAGAGGAAAGCATCTATCGCGGCACCCAGTGGGCGGTGTTCGAGCCGAACGACGAGCCGCTGTGGGCGCAGATCCGGCTCAACATCGGAACCTTTATGCAGAACCTGTTCCGCCAGGGCGCTTTCCAAGGTAGCTCGCCGCGGGATGCGTACTTCGTCAAGTGTGACAAGGAGACGACCACGGCGGCTGACATCCAGGCCGGCATCGTCAACATCGTCATCGGTTTTGCTCCGCTCAAGCCGGCGGAGTTCGTTGTCATCAAGTTCCAACAGGCCGCTGGCCAGAGCTCGTAGGAGTGACCGCCTATGCCCCAGTTTACCGTCAACACGCACCGCTTTGAGCCGTACCAAAACTACCGTTTCCGCATCAAGTGGGACGGTCGCTACGTCGCCGGAGTCACCAAAGTGTCTTCCCTGCGGCGGTCCACCGAAGTCGTCAAATTCCGCGAAGGTGGCGACCCCTCGTCCAGCCGCAAACTTCCCGGTCGCACCGAGTATGAAGCGATCACGCTGGAGCGTGGCGTGACCCACGATGCAGAGTTCGAGCGCTGGGCCAACAAGGTTTCGACCTACGGCGCGGGCCTTGGGGCCGAGCGCTCGCTCAAAGACTTCCGCAAGGATGTCATCATCGAGCTGCTCAACGAAGCCGGTCAGATTGCGATTTCCTACCGGGTCTATCGCTGCTGGGTTTCGGAATACCAAGCCATGCCCGATCTCGACGCGAGCGGCAATGCTGTGGCCATCAGCCACATCAAGCTGGAGCACGAAGGCTGGGAACGTGACACCGCGCAGACGGAACCCGTCGAGCCGACGTTTCAGCTTCCCAGTACCTAGTGATGGAGCAGAGCGGTTTTGGCCATGATGGCAAGTGAAGCGGAGATCCTGCGCGGTTTTGATCTGTGTGACGGGCACAGTGATGTGGACCGCGCCGTGCTGATGCTGCTGTGGGGGTATCCAGAGCGGCGCCTGCCAGAGCTTTTGGCTCTGCCCATTGGCGCGCGTGATTCCCTTCTGCTTGCGCTGTGTGAACGGACGTTTGGCGATCGTGTGTCTGGATCAGCACTTTGTCCGGTCTGTCAGCAGCGCAGCACGTTTTTTCTTCGCGCGTCTGATCTTCGTTTGCCACCGCAACAGCAGGAACTTCCTTTGGTCTTGCGGCACGGCGATTGGGAACTACACTACCGATTGCCTACAAGCTACGCGCTGCGCGGTGCGGCGGCGTGTCCGGATGTTGAATCTGCCGCAGATTCCATCCTTCGCTACTGTCTTCTGTCTGCCCGTCACAAAGAGACCCCCGTATCCTGCACCGACCTACCGATCGACATCTGCCAGCGAATCGGTCAGGCATTGGCTTTGGCTGATCCACAGAGCGAAGTCCTTCTGTCTTTGCGCTGCGCGCACTGTGGTCACAACTGGCAGTCCCTTTTCGACATCGCCCGCTTTCTGTGGACAGAGCTGTCTCACAAAGCCCAGCGAGTCTTTGACGAAGTACACACCCTGGCCAGCAAGTACGGCTGGAGCGAGCAAGAGATCCTGCACATGTCGCCTGTGCGCCGTCGCCAATATCTACAGAGGTGCGGACATGAGTAACTTCTTCCAGCACCTTGCACTTCGCGCGCTCGGGCAGGTCCGCAAAAGCGATGCCCAGCCCGTCGTTCGTTCTCGCTTTGAGCCAGACAGCCAGAGAAGTCGCAATCTGCTTGATGAAGTCGGCCAGCCGGATCCACAGGAACATGAAAATGTTCCGGATCTGGGCCACACGGACCAGACATCCCTGGCCAATATTCGACCGCGTGTGACTGCGGGCCAGGCCGGTTTCACGGTTTCTGCTTCTGACCGAACTGCGGAACCATCGCTGCGTGCGTCTGCGCAGGTGGTCCCGCACGGGGACACACCAAATTCGCACGATGTTGCACCTGGCCCAGAAGACGGCCCGCAGTCGTTGGAACTTTCGGAACCGTCCTTGGCTGGGGCCACCCCATCGCGACACGATGTGATGCCGCGTGGTTCCAAGGAACCAGGCCCAGATCCATTTTCCGTGGACCCCTTGGCCGAAGTTCCCGACCCCGGTGTGTCCGTTCCTTCATCGAAAGACAAGCCGCGCACCACCACTGGCAAGTCCGCGGATTTGCAGGACGCAGACTTCGGCGATGCGCAGGATGGCCGCAGCACAAATCTTCCGGCATCTGACCCAACCAGCGATTCGCAGCCGTCTGGGACAGTGGGCAAAGCGTCCCCAGATTCGATTCGGCAGCGAAGTAACAATGCCGACGCTGCGGGGACCACATCGGAAGGGCAACCGCGTCAATTATCCCGCGTGTCCCCACTTTCGGCAGAACCTGACCGCAGTTCCGCAAACAGCGAGCGTGTACCGAGCGTGGAGGAAACGGAATCAGATTCCGGCAGCGGCGCTTCCGGGGATCGTGCCGCGCGCACGGTGGCTGACCCCCGTGTGTCTGTTGCGGGGCCGCGCTTGCCGGCAAGCCATGCATCACGCGCTGGGACGCGGAACACGGGCCACAGTGAAACGGAAGAAGTGCAGGGGACAGACTTTGCTTCTGCTCCTTCTTCTGCTTTGGCGCAGACCGATGTATCCCATGGCGCGGGTCAGGGGATTTCGCTGCAGACGGCCAAACCGAAGTCCGAATCGGCTGGGCCATCCCAGTCGGTGTCTGCGCCGCAAGTCCACATTCGCATCGGACGAATCGAAGTGCGTGCCCCGGCGCCAAAGCCTGCCATGGTGCAAGCGCCGGTTCCGCCCCCGCGGACGCCTTCTGTTTCGCTTTCTGACTACCTCAAGCAAACCCGAGGCCGTGGATGAGTAGTACGTTGTCCGTAGCGGCTGTCACTGCCGCCCTTCGCAACCGTTTGACCGTCGTGTCGAGCCCCTTGCCGGGAGAGACCACCACGGATCTTTCGGATACCCAGGTCACGACCCTGCCGCCAGACAAAGCGGGGCTTCAGGAAGACCACAACCAGATCAATCTGTTTCTGTACCAGATCCAGCCCAGCCCGTCGGGACGCAACCTGGATTCCCGTGGTCAGGCGGGTCGCAAGCCGGCGCTCGCCCTGGAACTTCTGTACCTTGTGACGTTTTACGGGCGCAACGCAAACGAGATCCTGACCCAGCGTCTGCTTGGGCGGGCCATGAGTCTTTTGCACTCTGCACCCGCGCTGGCCCCAGCAGAGCTTGCGGCGGCGCTTCCGGGCAGTGACCTCGACAAAGCGACCGACCTGGTGCGGTTGGTTCCGCACCTGATGCCCAACGAAGAAATGGTCCGTCTGTGGGGAACATTCCAGGTGAAGTACCGCCTGTCGGTTGCCTATCGCGCGTCCATCATTTTGATTGACCACGAATACCCCGACACCATCTTGCCTGCGCCGACCGAGCGCCGCATTACCTTGGGCCCGATTCCGGATGGAGGCAGCTTGTGAGCGATGGCGGTCCTTCATCGCCTGTTCCCAGCGTCCATGATCGCTGGTTGAGCGGCAATCAGCAGTATCTGCTGCTTTCGCTTGCGCGGGTTCGCAAGGCGCTTTTGGATTATCTTTTGCGCAGCCAGCCGGACGCAGTCGTAAACGCGGTGCCGGAGCCTTTGCCACAGGCGGTCGATGCGGATTCGCTTGCGGCTTCGATGCCGGCACCCCCGGCCCTGCTTTCGCTGTGTGCGGCGTTTGAGCTGTCCGCGTTTGAACGGGATCTGCTCTTGCTTTGTGTCGGGGTCGAGCTGGAGCCCGCGTTTCGTCGTTTGTGTCAGAAGGCTGGCGGCACGGCGCAGCCGACGTTCCAGCTTGCGCTTTCCGCCTTGGCGCAGCCGCACCTAAGCGCGGTGTCTCCCTCGGGTCCGCTGCGCCGGTTTGGGCTTGTTGAAGCGTTGTCGAGCGAAACGCTGACCGCAAGTCCGCTGCGCATCGACCCGCGAATTTTGAGCCACCTGACCGGGCTTTCGCTTGTCGATGAACGTCTGCTTGCGGTGGGCCGGCTGCTTTCGCCACCTGATGAACCGCTTGGCACCGCGCTTTCGTCGCTTGCGCAGCAGATTGTGCGGCTGTGGTCCGTGGACACAGAGGACGCGCCGCCCGCGGTTTCGCTGTTTGGGGCAGACGGCGGCGAACGGCTCGCGCTGGCCCAGCACGCCTGTCAGCCGCTCGGCCTTTTGCTGTTTGAAGTTCGCTGCGCCGACTTGCCACACAGTCCTGCGGAACGTGCCCAGCTTGCCAAGCTGTGGGCGCGCGAGCAGTCACTTTTGCACATTGCGCTTCTGCTGAGTGTGGCGGACGGAGATTCGCCCGAAACGGTGCGCCAAGCGATGTTGTGGATCGCTCAGCTACCGGGCGCTGTGTTGTGCAGCAGTCCGACGCCCCTGCGTGATGCGCAAAAGCGGATGGTCGGGATCGAAGTTCCGCGCATGCTGCCGGATGAACGGACAGAGCTGCTCACCGAGCTGTTCGAGGAACTGGACCCGCAGCTTGCGTCGATGCGCGGTCCAGGGGGGGAATCGCTTCTGTCCGAGCTGTCGATGCAGTTCCAGATCGGGCGTGAAGCCGTGGTGGCTGCGTGTCAGCGCGCGAGCGGGATGTCTTTGCCGCTGCCGCAGGCGCTGTGGCAGTCGTTCCGGATGCAGGCCAGACCCCATCTGGATGAGCTGGCGCGCCGGGTCGAGCCCAAAGTGACCTGGGATGATCTGGTGCTGGCCGATGAGGTCAAACAGAAGCTGCGCGAGCTGCTTGCCCATCAGCGCTATCAAGTCACGGTGTTAAGGAGCTGGGGGATGGCGGGTACGGCGCAGCGGGGACTTGGCGTGTCGGCGCTGCTCTGCGGCCAAAGTGGTACGGGCAAGACGTTTGCTGCCGAGGCAATCGCGCACGAGCTACAGCTTGACCTGTATCACATCGACTTGTCGCAGATCGTCAGCAAGTACATCGGCGAAACGGAAAAGAACCTGCGCCGGGTGTTCGATGCGGCTGAAGAGGGTGGGGCGGTGCTGCTGTTTGATGAAGCCGACGCGCTGTTCGGCAAGCGGTCCGAAGTCAAAGACAGCCACGACCGCTACGCCAACATCGAAGTGAGCTACCTGCTTCAGCGGATGGAATCGTACCAGGGCATCACCCTGCTTACGTCGAACCTGCGCTCGGCGCTCGACAGTGCATTTCTGCGTCGGCTGCGCTTTATCATTCCGTTTCCGTTTCCCGATGCAAACCAGCGCGCAGAGCTGTGGCGGCGGGCGTTTGCCAAGCAGACCCCGACCAGGGGACTTGTGTTTGAAAAGCTGGCCCAGCTTTCTGTGACGGGCGGACAAATCCGCAACATCGCGCTGTGTGCGGCGTTCTTGGCGGCATCGCAGGGTCAGCCGGTTGGAATGCGGCACATTCTCGACGCGGCGCGCAGTGAATATCAGAAAAGCGAGCGACCCCTAAACGAAAACGAAGTGCGGGGGTGGCTGTGACGCACCAGGTCTTTTTGCATATCGATGAGATTGTTCTCGATGGGGTCGAGGGGACCGGCGACTTTCAAGCCGAGCTAGAGCGCGCGCTCTTGGCGCAACTGGCAGCGCCGGGTCTGGCGGCTCTGATGGTCGGTGGCGGCGACTTTCGTGAGCTTTCGCTCGGCCAGCTTCAGCTTGGTGAGCTGCGGATCGGGATGTCGACGCTTGGGTCGGCGCTTGGGTCGGCGCTTGGGTCGGCACTGGTTTCGCGGCTTCCCGCGTCGCCACCGCAAGTCGGGTCTACGGGGGTTGCGCTGCCGGGGCTTACGGCGGGTCCAAATCGTGGCGTTGCAGGCAAGGAGTAACCATGGGCATTGCAGACAAAGTGAGTCAGACCGCTCTCTCTTATGCCGAGCAGGCGATTTCCAGCATTCCGCCGCTGCGCAAAGGGGCGCTGATTCATGGGCCAATGCTGATTCCGTTTCAGTACAACCCGGAAAAGCTGACGCGCACGCTGACGGCGAGCAGCATGGGGACAAGTGGCCCGGATCTGTTGCGGCTGAAGGGACCGCCCGGTGAAAAAATCGCGCTCGAGATTTTGCTCGATGCGGCGGATCAGGATAACCGGCAGAGCGGGCTGCAGCTTGCGGACGGCATCTATCCGTCTTTGGCCGCGCTGGAGATGATCATTTATCCCAGCTCGGCGCGGGTGCTGGCCAACGCGGCACTGTCTCAGATGGGAATCATCGAGCTGATTCCGCCTTTGCCAGTGATGACGGTGCTGGTCTGGGGTTATCGGCGCGTGGTGCCCGTGCGGATCGAGTCGTTCACGGTGACGGAAGAGCTGTTTGATTCCGCGCTCAATCCGCTGCGCGCGCATGTCGGCCTGGGGCTTCAGGTGCTGACTTACGAAGACCTGGGGCTTCTGTCGGCGGGCGGCATGCTGTCGATGGCGGGACATGTGCAGCGGGAAGTGCTGGCGGCGTCCGCGGCGATCCGTTCGACGATTGGTGCGGCGAGCGTGACCGGGCTGGACATGAACGTCGTCAGCAAGGCCATAAAAGGGATTCTGTAATCGCTAGGTGGGGGGACAAACGATGCTGGACCCAAACAGCCGCTACTACAACATCGAGACGGCGCAGCTTGAACAAGGCGGGCGCAGCGTGCGCTATCTTACGCGGCGGATGTTGCCGGCCCTGGCCGCGCAGACAACGCTAGAGGAATACCAAGCGGCGGGCAGCGAGCGGCTCGATCTGCTGGCCAGCATGGGCTATGGGGACCCGCTCCAGGCGTATCGGCTGATCGACGCAAACCCGGTGCTGCACCCAAGTGAGCTGTTGGTGGCCCGGCGGCGCATTCGGATCGCGCTGTCGCGACTTTAACCAAAGTGGTGGGAACGCCGAAACGAGCGAGCTGGCAAAGGGGGATAGCGTGCAGGCCAATCAGTTGGGCGTGCGCCTTGTGCTGTGGGCGGGAATCGTTCCTGCCCCGGTGCCGCAGTCGGTGCTAGAAGCGATCGAGAAGCTGGAAATCGAGCGCAGCGGAGACGACGTGGGCGGTTTTCAGCTCACGCTGCGGGCGGAAAAAACCGTGGGGGTGGAGTTCGATCTTCTGCGCAGTCCGCAGCTTTTGGTGGGGAGCCGGGTCGTCATCGGCGTGCTGATGGGCGTGACGCCGGAATGGCTGC
This sequence comes from Pseudomonadota bacterium, assembly GCA_035340095.1. Classification (GTDB taxonomy): domain Bacteria; phylum Myxococcota_A; class Polyangia; order Palsa-1104; family JAEUJZ01; genus JAEUKA01. The sequence continues at coordinate 20,001 of DAORGN010000057.1, forward strand.
TGGATGGTGTGATCACCCATCGCGAGCTTCTGCCGAGCGACAAACCGGGCAGCAGCCGGCTCTGTTTAACCGGGCGTGATCTGTCTGCGGTGATGGACCGGATGGATGTGGTGATGAGCTATCCGGGCTGTAGCGATTCGGTGATTGCAGCGGCGATCTTGGTTCGTTACGCCCCCTATGGCGTGGTTCCCCAGGTCAGCCCGACGGTGGATGTGCCACTGCCGACCGAGCGCGTGCCGCTTCAGCACGAAACCGACCTCCGCTGTCTTCGGCGGCTGGCGCGTGACAACAACTACGTGTTTTTCATCGAGCCGCTTGGTTTTGGCGCAAGCCGCGCCTATTTCGGGCCGGATCTTCGCTTTGCGCTGCCTTTGTCGCCACTGCGCGTCGACATGGGGGCGCGCAGCAATGTCGATGCACTGACGTTCAAGCAAGACGGAGATCGCGCAGAGTTTGTGGAAGGACGCGCCTATCCGCCAGGGTTTCCTGTCGCGGTGCCAATCGTCGGTCTGCCGCTGCCGCCTGTGCCGCCTTTGGCGGCGATTCCGACCCTGCCTCTGCACTATCGTTTTGACGGATCACTGACCGCACGCAGCATTCCGCGCGCCCTGCTTGCAGCAACGGGGGCCCAGGCCCGCGCCAACCATCGGGCGGTGGAGTGCGAAGGAACCGTGGACACGGTGCGCTACGGAAGTGTCATGCAGCCGCGCCGGCTCGTCGGTGTGCAGGGGGCTGGATACTCGTTTGATGGCTATTACAGCGTCAGCAAAGTCCGTCACGAACTGAGCCGGCACAAGTACACCCAGAAGTTTTCCCTCGTCCGAGAGGGCGTTGGCTCGCTAACCCCGGCGGTGATGTGATGGCGGACAGACCTACGTTTTATGGCAAGTATCAAGGCGTCGTCGTAAACGTGTTAGACCCCGAGCGGCGCGGGCGCATTTTGGTACAGGTGCCGGCGGTCTACAAAGACAGCGTCAGCGGCTGGGCCGAGCCGTGTCTGCCACTGGTGGGAATCCGGTCCGGACTTTTGGCGCTGCCGCAGGTCGGTGCCAAGGTCTGGATCGAGTTTGAGCAAGGCGACCCCGAGCGCCCCATCTGGTGCGGCGGTTTTTGGGCCCCTGGTACGGCCCCATCGGCCATTGCGCCGTTGCAAACCGTGCTTCAGACCACTGGCGGCAACGTCATCTTGATTGATGACACGCCGGGGGTGGGCGGGATCACGCTCAAGACCATTGCGGGGGATACGTTCAAGCTTTCGCCGGCGACCGGGATCGCGCTGCAAACCTTCACCGGGGAAAAAATCGAGGTGTCGCCCGTCGGCATCACCATCCAGAGCGCGGCGGGCCACAGCATCATGATCAATGCCGCCGGAATCTGCCTGTCGACTTCGACGGGGGCGACTGTGCAGCTGACCGGCAACATCGTCGACATCAACGCGGGCGCACTGGAGGTCATCTAATGGGCGCACCACTGCTTCATGCCGGCAACCAAATCACCTGCGTGCACGGCGGCCAAGGTGAAGTGATCTTCACCAACTTTCGGGTCAGCACGCGCGGCAACTACTTTATGACCGTGGGCGACACGGTGTCGTTTGCCGGCTGTCCGGGCACGCCACCACCAGCCCAGCTTGTCTGTGTGATTGCCCAGTACGCGATGCCAGCGACGCGGGTGTTTATCTGCGGCCAGCCGGCGCTGCTTCAGTCTTCGATAGCAACGGCGACACCGACGGGCACGCCGGCAGTTACGGCACCTGCGCCGCCGGCCTCATTCGTAGGGGGAATGTAAGATGGCGATGCGCTTTCCGTATCAGCTTAGCAGCCGTGGCACGACGGCAACCGCCAGCGCTTCCGAGGATGCGTACATCCGCGATTTGATGGAGCAGGTGCTGCTCACTTCTCCCGGCGAGCGCGTCAATCGACCTGACTTTGGCAGTGGCCTGCTTGGGATGGTTTTTGCGCCGGGGGGCGACGTGCTGCAAGCCGCGCTGCAAGCCAACGTGCAGGCGACGCTTCAGCGCTGGCTGCAAGACCTGGTGTTAATCCAGGCGGTCAGCGTCGACGTGGTCGATTCGGCGGCGTACATCACGATCCAGTACGTGGTCCAGCGCACCCAGCAGACGCAGGTGGCGCGGTTTTCCACCGAACCCAGCAGCGCTTCGTTTTCGGCATCTGTGTCCGCGGGAGGTGCGTCATGAGCCAAGACGCAAGCCAAGACACCACAAGGACGAGCACTGCGACGACGCAAGACACGCCGGACATTGACTACCTAAGCCGTGACTTTGCGAGTTTCCGGCGGCAGATGCTCGACCGGCTGGCGACGATTTCACCCGGTACAGCGAGCGGGCACCCAGCCGACATGGGCACCGTGCTGGTCGAAGTGCTGTCGCAAGCGGCGGACGAGCTGTCGATGTTTCAAGATGCGGTGGCGACGGAAGCCTATCTGGCGACGGCGCGGCTGCGGACATCGGTGCGGCGGCACGCGCGGCTGCTCGATTATCGGCTGCACGACGGCTGCAATGCCAGGGTTTGGGTGACTGTCGCAGTAAGCGATGCTGCCGATGGCCAGGTGTTGCCGCAAGGCACGCGGCTTTTGAGCCGGGTAGAGGGGCAGCCGACGCAGCTTGGTGAAGACGACATCCGCAGCCTGCGCAGCCGTGGCGCGCTGGTGTTTGAAACGATGCAGAGCCTGCTTTTGCGGAGCGCGCACAGCGTGATGGCACTGGATGTGCAAGCGGGTCCGGTGTTGGCAGGCGCGCAGTCCGCACAGCTTGTCCAGTCGCAGACGACCAAGCTGGCCCTGCGCGTTGGGGATGTCGTCATTTTTGAACAGCTCGCAGTTGAAGCGGGGGCCGCTGCGGCACTGGACAGGCGGCATGCGGTGCGGCTCACCAGCGTGACCGACACCTCGACGTCGACTGCGGTGGGGGCCTTGAAGATCGGCTGGTCTTTGGACGACGCCTTGCCGTTTGCGCTCGACCCCCGGCGCACCCAAGTGCTGGGCAACGTCGTGCTGGCGGACCATGGCTACACGCTGCCCGACGCCGAGCTGATCCAGTTTGAAAACAGCCGGGCCCGTCCCCAGCTTCTGCAAGGTCCGCTGACGTGGCAGACGATGGTTTTGTCGGGCGGGCAAGCGCTGCGGTTTGATCCAAATGGCGCGGCGGCTTCTGTGGTGCCGACGGAGATCCTGCCGAGCACCATGATAAGTCCGGTCATTTCGCTTGTGGATGAAGTGGGACAGCCCTGGCAAGCGCGGCGGGATCTGCTTTCGAGCGCGGCGCTGGCGCGCGACTTTGTCGTTGAAACAGAGGACGACGGACAGACGTATCTGCGCTTTGGGGATGGCGTCTATGGCCGGCTTGCGCAAGGCCCGCTGTTTGCGCGCTATCGCATTGGCAATGGCAGCACCGGAAACATCGGAGCGGACTCGCTGTCGCACATCGGATCGCTTGTGCCGGGCATCCGCAGCGTCCGCAATCCCCTGCCAGCGCGGGGCGGCAAAGATCCCGAACCGCTCGATCGCGTGCGCAACCTGGCGCCTCGGCAGTTTCAGGTCGCCGAGCGCGCGGTGACGACGGAAGACTATGCGCAGATTGCGCTGCGCTTCCCGACCGTGCGGGAAGTGCGGGCGATGCGTCGCTACACCGGGAGCTTTTTTACGACGCGGCTGTTTGTGGTGCGCTTTGGCGGTCTGCCGGTCGATCAGGCGTTCTGTGACAGCCTGCTGGACTTTCTGTCGCACTATCGGATGGCGGGGCATGTGCTGCGCATCGACGGGCCGGTCAAGATTCCGCTCGACATTCGGCTGACCGTGGGGGTCAAGTCGGGACACTTCCGGGGCGACGTGGTGGCGGCGCTACATGCTGCGCTGGGTCCGGGGACGAGCAGCAAGCCGGGCTTTTTCCATCCCGAC
>DAORGN010000058.1:0-23693 GCA_035340095.1 Pseudomonadota bacterium
GATGCGTATGGCGGACATGCGGTGGCGTCGACGGGCCACTGTCATCCCAAAGTGGTCCAGGCGATTTCGGCCCAGGCCGCGCAGCTTTTGTTTTATTCGACGGCACTCCCGCATCCGGGGCGCGAGCGGCTCGCCGAAGCCATCGTGTCGCACTGCCCCAGCGCGCTGCGCAGAGTGTTCTTGGTCAATTCCGGGGCCGAAGCGAACGAAAACGCGCTGCATCTGGCGCGAAAAATCACCGGGCGACAGCACTTCGTGTCGATCGAGGGTGGTTGGCACGGACGCACCGCAGCGACGTTGGCAGTGACCGACGGCGAAAAATACATGGCGGGCGCGCGGCGGGCCGGCATTCCGCTGTCTGTGAAAGTGCCGTGGAACAATCCGGATGCGCTGAAACAGGCGGTCAGTGAATCGATTGCCGGCGTGATTTTGGAGCCAGTCCAAGGTCTGACCGGCGCCCGCGATTTGCCACCTGCGCTGTTGCAAGCGGCCAGGCAGGCTTGCGACAAGCACGGTGCGCTGCTGATTTTCGACGAAGTGCAGTGTGGCGTCGGACGCTGTGGCGCATTTACCGCCGCCGAGTCGTTTGGCGTCACCCCCGATGTGCTGACGCTGGCCAAAGGTCTGGCGTCGGGGCTGCCGATTTCAGCGGTGGTGACAACCGACGCGGTGGCCCAGCACATAAAGCAAGGCGACTTGGGCAGCACGTTTGGCGGCGGTCCGGTGCCGTGTGCAGCGGCGCTCGCGACACTGCAAGTCATCGACGAAGAACGGCTGATCGAAAATGCAATGGCCGTTGGTGATTTCTTGGCCAAAGGGGCGCTTTCGCTTGGCCAAGACAAAGTGGTGGCGACGCAGGGACGCGGACTTTTGCTCGGGCTGCGGCTTGCAAAACCGGCGGCGCAGGTCCAACACGCGCTGCTTGCGCATCACATCGTAAGTGGCACGTCGTCGGACCCACAGGTGCTCCGGCTGATGCCGCCGCTGACGTTTTCAAAATCCGAAGCAGAGCTTGTCCTGTCGGCGCTTTCGGAGGTGCTGTAAATGGTCGCTTCGACGCAAATCCCAGCGCGGAAAAAGCGCGATTTTTTGGACATGGCCGACCTGGCACCGCTTGCGCTGGCCAAGCTGCTCGATTTGGCAGCGCAGCTACGACGCGGCGACGCAAAACACAAAGACGCACTCGCACAAAAAGTGCTCGCGATGGTGTTTCTCGACCCGAGCCTGCGCACCCGCACCAGCTTCGAGGTTGCGATGTTTCTGCACGGCGGCCACGGCGTCGTCCTCGAACCGGGTCGCACAAGCTGGGCGTGGGAAACCCGCAAAGGCGTCGTCATGGACGGCACCACCGTCGAACACATCGCTGAAGCCGCGCGCGTCTTGGGACGGTACGGCGACGCGGTGGCCCTGCGCGCATTCCCGCGAGGCGGCGCTTGGTCCGAAGAGCGCGAAGATCGCATCATCCACGACTTTGCCGCCTACTGCGAAAAGCCGGTCATCAACATGGAATCGGTGCGCCGCCATCCGTGTCAGGGTCTGGCCGATGCACTGACGATTCGCGACCGACTGCCCAATCCCAAAGGCCGTCGCTGCGTGCTGATGTGGGCTTATCATCCCAAGCCGCTGCCGACGGCAGTTCCGGCCAGCGCGGCGATTGCAGCAGCCAGCCAAGGCATGGCGCTTCAGATTGTCCATCCGCCCGGTTACGAGCTGGACCAAGACGACATGGCGACGATTCGCAGCGTGGCGTCCCAAAACGGCGGCAGCGTCGATGTGTCGCACGATCTCGATGGGAGCCTCCATGACGCCGACGTGGTGTACGTCAAGTCGTGGGGCGCGATCAGTCACTTTGGTCGACCCAGCGAAGAAGCCGCGCTGCGCAGTCCTTATCGCGACTGGCGAATGACCAAAGACCGCAGCGAAATGCTTCATCCGGACGGGTTTGTCATGCACTGCCTGCCGGTGCGGCGAAACATTGAAATAGACGATGCGGTGCTCGACGGGCCGCGGTCTGCGGTCGTCGATCAGGCGGAAAACCGGCTTCATGCCCAGCGCGCCCTGCTCATCGATCTTGTCTCGGACCTGGCGCTGTAAGAGCGAAAGAAAGGAACTCCTCGTGTCAATCGAGCCAGCCAAAGGCATTGCCGGTCTCAAAGGGGCGCTGCGTTATGTGCGCGCCTACCGTGACCAGATTTTTGTGATCAAGCTCGGCGGTGAAGTCCTGGAACGGGCCGAATCGCTGTCCGGAGTGGCGGCGCAGCTTTCGCTTTTGTCGTCGCTGGGTGTCCATCTGGTGATCGTCCACGGCGGCGGTCCCCAGGCCAGCCAGCTCACGCGGCGTCTCGGTGGTGAACCCAAGATGATCGCGGGACGACGAATCACCGATGACACCGCGCTGTCGGCAGTCGTGATGGCGGTGGCCGGTCAGCTCAATGTGCAGGTGCTGTCGGCACTGCGGGCCCACCATGTGCGCGCCGTCGGTCTTTCGGGTGTCGATGCCGAACTGGTCACTGCCCACAAGCGCCCGCCCGTTGAAGTGGTCGATGACAGTGGCCAGACCCAAAAAGTCGACTTCGGCCACGTCGGCGACATTGATCGCGTCGATCCGCGGGTCATCGAAACGCTGCTGGCATCGGGTTATGTGCCCGTGATCTCGTGTCTGGCCGGCGACAACCAAGGCAACATCTACAACATCAACGCCGACACGCTGGCCGAAAGCTTGGCCGTCGCGCTGCGGGCGCAGAAGCTGATTTTCATGACGTCTGCGCCGGGTGTGCTGCGCGATCGCAACGATCCATCGACGCTGGTGACGTTTGCCGATCCCGATGATCTGGCCAGCCTGCTGTCGAGCGGTTCGATTGCCGGCGGCATGCGACCCAAAGTCGAAGCCTGCATCCGTGCAGCGACGGGCGGCGTCGAACGAACCCACATCATCGACGGCGGCGCGCCCGACTCGCTCCTGTTCGAGGTCTTCACCGGCGCGGGCTGCGGCACGATGATCGTCGGACGCAAAGAAAAAGCGACTTATCTCGGAGTCGATCTTGCCGCACTCCTTGGCTAGCACGACGGCGCGGCTCGATGAAGTGCAGCTTCTGCGCGAGCTTGTGCAGATTCCGTCTGTGTCCGGCGAAGAAGCAGCGATTGCGGCCTACGTTGAGAAGATTGCTTCCCAATACGGCCTGCCGGTGCGTCGCGACGATGCAATGGTCGCCATCGAGCTGCAGAGCGACAAAGCCGGCAAAGGCCTTGCGCTCGTTTCACACCTGGACACCGTTCCCGTCGGACAAGGCTGGACGCGACCGCCTTTTGAGCCCACCGTCGAGGGTGACAGGATCTACGGTCGCGGCGCAAACGACGCCAAAGCAAGCTGCGCAGCGATGATCGGAGCGGCGCTCGATGTGCTTTCTGCGGGCGGTCCAGCGTCGGGACGCCTGCTTGTCGTGCTGGGTTATGGCGAAGAAACGCGCGACACCAGCATGCCGCGGGCGGTGCCACGGCTCGGACCGCTCGACGCGGCGATCATCGGTGAGCCCACGTCACTGGATTTGGCGGTCGCACAGCGAGGGCTTTTGATGGTTGATCTCGTCGCACACGGGGATCAATGCCACGCGGCCTATGCAGCAGAGCGCGGCGCACAGTCATCGGTGCTGACGCTGGCCCGCGATCTGGTCAAGCTGCCAACGCTGCTTCTTGACAGACCGCATCCACTGCTTGGACAACCGACGATCACCCCGACAGTGCTGGAAGCCGGCGTGGCCCGCAATGTCACCCCGCCCGTCGCCAAAGCCGTGCTCGATCTGCGCACCACACCAAGCTGGCCCCACGACGAGCTGGGATCGGTTTTGCAAGCGCAGCTTGGCAGCCAAGTCAACGTGACCTCGTCGCGGCTAAAGCCGTGTGAAACGCCGCCAAACTCGCGCCTCCTCGCCGCCATGCTATCGGTCAGGCCCTTTGCGCAGCAGTTTGGCAGCCCGACGTGTTCGGACTGGGTGTTTTTGCGCCATCTCGACGCCATCAAGGTCGGCCCCGGCATAAGCCGCGTTTCCCACACCAGCGACGAGTGGGTTTCCATCGAACAGCTGACCGCGGCACGCCGTTTTTACGCCGCCGTCGCCACCCAGTACCTATCCCCCGACTTTTCGACGGAATCTTTGGTTTTTTCGGAGCGACGATGAGCGCGAAAGCTGCCCCTACCACGCTTTGGTCCCCGTCGGCCACCCCAGATGCGCGGGCCTTGGCTTTTACCATCGGCGACGATCCGCACTGGGACAGCCAGCTTCTGCGCTGGGACGTGATCGGCAGCCTGGGTCACATCGCCGGGCTGCGCAGTGCCAACATCTTAAGTCCCGTCGACCACCAGCGTCTGCACAACCACTTGCTGAGCGCACTTTCGGCGGTCGAAAGCGGGGAGCTTTTCATCGCGCGCGAACATGAAGACGGCCACACCGCCGTCGAGCTTTGGCTGTCGCAGCGCGATCCGGAGCTGGGAGCGCGTCTGCACACCGGACGGTCGCGCAATGACCAAATTGCCGTCGATCTGCGGCTTTTTATGAAGTCGTCGCTGCAAAAGATTGTCGAACTGGCGGGACAGCTTGCGACGGTGCTGCTCGATTTCGCCGCCCAACATCGCCAGACGCTGTGGCCGGGTTTTACCCATCAGCGACGGGCCATGCCATCGTCTTTGGGACTTTGGTCGGCAGCTTTGGCCGAAGGACTGATTGACACCATCGAGACGCATGCGGCGCTGCTCGGACAGATCGATCGCTCGCCGCTCGGTAGCGCTGCCGGCTATGGCGTGCCGCTTTCACTCGACCGCGAGGCGACGGCGCAAGCGCTCGGTTTTGCCGGTCTTGTGCAGGTGGTGACGGCGGTGCAAAACGGACGCGGCAAGCTCGAAGCAGCGCTGCTTTTTTTCTGTACCCAACTGGGTCACGACCTGTCGCGACTGTGCGCCGATGTCTGCCTGTATTCGGCGGAAGAGTTTGGCTTTCTGATCCTGCCTGCCGATCTGGCGACGGGTTCGAGCCTGATGCCGCACAAGCGAAACCCCGATGTGTTCGAGCTGGGACGCGCGAAGATGGCGGCGCTCGACGGGGATTTGACCCAGCTGCGCTTTTTGGCGGGCAAGCTGTCGTCGGGCTATCACCGCGACTTTCAGCTGATGAAAGAGCCGCTTTTGCGCGGGGTGCAAAGGACGATGGAAACGCTGGATGTTTTGCAGATGGCGATTCCCAAGCTCGGCGTCGACAAAGACCGCTGCTTGGCTGCGCTGTCTGGCAACTTGCTGGTCACAGATGAAGTGATCCGCCGCGTCGAATCGGGCCAGCCCTTCCGCACCGCCTATCGCAGCGTCGCCGACGAGCTAAAGCGCGATGCCTTGACGCTGCCGATCGCTGATCCTGCCGATCTGATTCGCCGCCGCCGCTCGACGGGTGGGATGGGCAACCTGGGACTGCCCAAGCTGCGGACTCGACTGCGCCACTGCCTGCGTCAAAACGAAAAATCCCAGGTCCAGTTTCGCTCCGCGATCGACCGGCTGTTGCAGCCGATGCCGACGCACGATTCCGACACCCACAACCCCAAGTGAGACGATGAAAAGCCGACGCGCGCTCCGTCTACGCAAGCTGCTTGAACTGATTTCTTCGCGTGAAATGCGGACCCAGGAAGAAGTCTGTCAGGCGCTTCTCGCCGAAGGATGGCCGGTCACTCAGTCGTCGGTGAGTCGCGACATTGCGACGCTCAAGCTCCGCAAAGAAGACGGCGTGTATGTTCGCCAAAGTCCACGCAGCGACAAAACGCAGCCGAATTCCCTGACGGTGGTGCTGCGCGAATCGGTGCTTGATTTTGCCCCGGCTGGCGACGCGCTGGTGGTCATTCACACCCCGCCGAGTGAAGCCAGTCGAGTCGGCGCCGCCATTGATCGCCTGGCCTTTTCCGAAGTCGTGGGCACCATCGCTGGCGACGACACCGTCTTTGTGGCCGTTCGCGACAGCGCTGCGCAAAAACGATTTTTGTCACACCTTCACAAGCAAGGCGAAGAAGACCACCCATCGACCACCTAGCCAGCACGCACAGTTGTCTCTACACTGCGCGCCATGTCTTCGGCCCCATCTCCGGCTCCGAGCGAGTCCAAAGCCGGCGCCAAGAGCAAGAAGCTCGATCGCGTCCGCAACATCGGAATCATCGCCCACATCGACGCTGGCAAAACCACGGTCAGCGAACGTTTTCTGTTTTATTCAGGCCGCATCCACAAGGTCGGCGATGTCGACGACGGCAACACCCAAATGGACTGGATGCCCGAGGAGCGCAAGCGCGGCATCACCATCACCGCCGCGGCGACGTCGTTTACCTGGCGCAACCACGAAGTGCACCTCATCGACACCCCCGGCCACGTCGACTTCACCATTGAAGTCGAGCGCTCGCTGCGGGTTCTCGACGGTGCAGTCGTCGTCATGTCCGCCGTCGATGGCGTCGAACCACAGACGGAAACCGTCTGGCACCAAGCCGACAAGTTTCACGTCCCGCGCATGGTCTTCGTCAACAAGATGGACCGGGTCGGTGCCAACTTTGAATCCGTCGTCGAGGATGTCCGCAAGACGCTCGCTGCGTACCCGATTCCGATTCAAGAGCCGATCGGCGCCGAAGACACGTTCCAGGGCGCTTACGATCTGATCGAACAGAAAAAAGTCACGTTCAGCGGCGATGAAGACGATCCGCCCGAAGTCAGCGATCCCAGCGACGATGACATGGCGGTGATTGGCCCAGCGCGCGAAAAGCTGATCGAGCGCGTCGGTGAAGTCGATGATGCGATAGCCGAGCTGTTTCTGACTGGATCGCCCGTTGATGCGGCGACGCTGCGGGCGGCGATTCGTCGCGTCACCCTGGCGCGCAAAGCCGTGCCGGTGCTGTGTGGATCGGCACTGCGCAACCGCGGTGTGCAGCCGCTGCTTGATGCGGTCGTCGATTTTCTGCCGGCGCCAACCGAAGTCCCGGCGATCGTCGGACAAAATCCGCGCACCGGCGAAGCCGAAAGTCGACCGTCGGACGACAAAGCGCCGCTGTGTGCACTCGCGTTCAAAATCTTCATGCTCGAGGGACGCAAGGCGGTCTACCTGCGGATTTATTCGGGCGTGCTCAAAGCGGGCGACGATGTCTTCAATCCGCGGCTCGGACCGCCGACCAAAGACGACAAGGGCTGGAAAAAAGGCGAAGCCAAAGAACAAAAGCCGCTTGGTCGAATCGAAAAAATTGCCCGCCTGTTTACCGTCCACGCCGCCAGCCGCGAAAAAATCGATCAAGCCGGTGCGGGAAACATCGTGCTCGCGGTCGGGCTCAAGGACACGGCGACGGGCGATACGCTATGCGATCCACGGGCGCAGATCGTGCTGGAACCGATTGATACCTATCAGCCGGTGATCTCGCAGGCGATCGAAGCGTCGACGAGTGCCGATGCCGAAAAGATGCTGGCGGCACTGCAAAAGATTGCCGACGAAGATCCTACGTTCCAGGTCCGCGACGATGCCGAAACGGGTCAGACGCTGATTTCGGGCATGGGTGAACTGCATCTGGAAATCGCGCGCTCGCGTCTGGAATCGGAATACAACGTCGTCGCGCGTACCGGACGTCCGCAGGTCGTCTATCACGAAACCGTGCTGGGCCAAGGCGAAGCCGAACACCTGTTCGAGCGGGCCGCCGAAGACGAACAGCTGTTTGGTCGTGCGACGGTGCGGGTGTCGCCACGGGCCCGTGGGGAAGGACTGCTCGTCCGCAGCGAAGTGCCACCGCCGTCGCCCGATTGGGTGCCTGCGCTGTCTCGCGCCCTGCCCGGCTGCATCGAAGCTGCGCTCAGCGGCATTCGCGAAGCGATGGGATCAGGACCAAAAGGCAACAAGCTCGTCGACATTGAAGCCGTGCTTGTGTCCGTCGAGCCCAAGCTCGATGTGGCGTCCGACGTCGGCTGGCGGATTGCCGGTTCGCGCGCGCTCATCAAAGCCTGCGAAGCTGCCAACACCGCGCTGCTCGAGCCGATCATGCACCTGGAAGTCGTGGTCCCCGACGAGTTTGTCGGCGATGTGCTCGGGGATCTCAATCAGCGCCGGGCGCAAATCCACGATGTCGGCGTCCGCGGCAACCGTCGCTGTGTGATAGCCGAGCTGCCGCTGCGAGCGCTGTTCGGCTACTCGACGGCGGTGCGTTCGGCGACGCAGGGACGCGCTGACTTTGTGATGACGTTTTCGAAATACGACACCTGGTCGTAACCAACACCCACCGCTAGACCCGCCCGAGCAGAAAATACGTCGACAACATCCCTTTGCCTTTGATCGGAATCTCGCCGCGGTGCTCGAAGCGATAGCGGTCGCGCAGCACTTCATACGTCGATTCGGCAACCTGAATCCGACCCGGCTCTCCCGACGATTCCATCCGGCTGGCGACATTCACCGTGTCGCCCCACAAGTCATAAATGAACTTGCGCATGCCAATCACACCGGCGACGACCGGACCTGTGGCGATACCGATGCGGAGCGACAGCGGCGGGTGCCCCGGAAACGAAAAATCGCAGATTTTTTCCTGCATCGACAGCGCCATCTCGGCAATCGACTCGGCGTGATTCGGTCGCGCAATCGGCACGCCACCGACGACCATGTAGGCATCGCCGATCGTCTTGATCTTTTCCAAGTCCCAGCGCTCGGCGATCGAGTCAAACGACGTAAAGATTTCGTTCAGCGTCTCGACCACTGCTGCCGGCGGAAGACTCGCTGCCGCGGCGGTAAATCCCACGATGTCCGCAAACAACACCGTCGCCGATTCAAAGCGATGCGAGATGCTGCCGCTCGCTCGTTTCAGCTCGTCGACAATCGGCCTCGGCAGGATGTTCAGAAGAATCTGCTCGGAACACTCTTTTTCGACCCGCAGCGCTTCTTCCGCCAGGTGCTGGGTCGTCACGTCGCGCACCACCATCAGCACTTCATCCGGACCGCTCGGCACCACCCGCGCTTCGTAATGCCCGGTCTTGCCGCCAATCGGCAGCTGATAGCGAAACGTCTGGGTCTGCGAAGTGTTTTGCGCCGCTGCCGTCGCCAGCAGGTACGCATCCGCCACTTCTTTGGGCAGCACGTCGCGCACATGTCGGCCAATCCGCTCGCTGCGTGAGATCAGCACCGGGATGTCTTTGGCCCCCACAAAATCGAGGTACGTACCGTCGCGGTGCAGCCGAATGATCAAGTCCGGAACCGCCGCGACCAGCGCCCGCAGCCGCTGCACTTCCGTCGATAGCGCTGCAAGTTCGGCCCGCAGCCGCGGTAGCTCGGCAGCACTTGCGATTGCGGGTTCGGCGTCCTCGCCCATAACGCCATGGTACGAGCGCGGCCAGAAAGCAGGTGCAAAAAGCAAACGATCGAACCATCTTCGATCGCCTAGAAGGAGCGCTCGCCGCACAGACCCGTGCCCGCGAATCACAGCGGCCCAAACAGCTGGGCCCAAAATGAAAAAAGCCGCCCAATCGGAGCGGCTTATTCATCGAAAAATATGGAGCGGGAGAAGGGATTTGAACCCTCGACGTCCACCTTGGCAAGGTGGCACTCTACCACTGAGTTACTCCCGCGAGAGACGGAAGGCAGTCTATCTTGGCCACTTTGTAAGTCAACAGAATTTTTTGAACTTTTTTCAGCCGCGCAAGCCCGCGCTGCCACCAAAAAAACCGCAGGACGTACACCCGAAACGACGCGCGCCGCAGCGGTCACGCTTGCAACTTGGCAAAGAACCGAGGTGGGAATAACCTACGGTGCACATGTCTCAAGACCTGACCGCAATCCTTCTGCCGCAGCCACCGCGCGGCCCAAACCCTGACACCGTTGTGAATATCGTCGCCCAGAACTCGCCGCCCACGGCCTGGGTCCGCCTGTCGCCGCTCGAAAAGCTGGAAGTCCAACAGCTCGAGGTGATGGACGGAGCAACTGGTCTCCCGGCGGTTTCTCCGGCGATGCTCGTCGCGCTGTCGCAAAACGGCGGCAAGGCGATGTTTGTTCACGTAAACCATCCCGGCAAGCAAGCGCTGCTGCATGCGTTCGAGGATGGCATCGAAGTCGCAAGCTATACCGGCGAGCCCAACGAAGCGTTTGTGGCGGAGTTCCAGAAGCTGGTCGGGCACTCGGTCGACGATGTGGTCGGCGCCGATGATGGAACCCGGGTTGGCTTTGGCCAGGCTGCGACGCGCACCGCGGCGCTTGTGCGGGGACGGCTGCTGATGGTTCCGCCGGGTACGCCGACGGGACTTGGTTCGTTTGTGTTCCACGATCGCGGCTTTGACGCACCGTCGAACCTGATTGTGACCGGCACGGACGATGAACCCGCCGAAACGACCCGCGCGGCGTTCTTTGCTTTCGACGGCAACCTGATCCACCAGGCGTTCAACCAAATCCCCGGTGGCCAGCTTGCCCAAGTGCTGGGCGGCGCGCCCGAAGATGTGCTCGGACCGCTTATGGAGCTGCGCGATTCGACGACCAAGGCGCTCAGCCAACACCAGACGCCGCCGGGACAAGCCAAAGATCACCCCGCGTGGCACACCCACACGTTTGAACTGTTGGCGCTGTCGCACGCCGGTGTCTTCGGCGGAGGCGATACGCTCAAGTTCCTCGATCAGAAGCTACTGGCCATCCTGAACATTGGCGACGCGACGCCGATCATTGATGCCGACGACGCCGAAGAACTCGAAGAGATGCCGAGCGTGCTCGATGCGATGATCGACGTGCTGCCCTGCCCCAAACCACCGGGAGGCTACGGGCCGCTGTTCGAAAACATTGGTCCCGAAGAAATCGGTGCGCTGGTGCCGTGGGCCAAGCCCGGACAGCCCTACGATGGTGCGGTGTTTCTGCTCAAGCCGGATCGGCTGCTGGAGTTGGCGCGCAGCTTCGACGCCAATCGGCTCGGTCAGCGGCTTGAACGATTCTGCCGCGCGCTCTACAGCGCCAAGATGGGCGACGACGTGCAGGAAGACGCTTACCTGGCCTGGCGCGGCGCGTGGGAACAGAAGAGCCAAAAAGACATCGAACGGCTGCTGCTCGCGTGGGCGGAGTTCCGCGTCGTGCTCGAAATGGCGGCGCAGAACCGGCTCAACGTCGGTCTCGCGGTCTACGGCTGATCGCCCCCGGCCCGTTCACCGTATCGGGCCGCTGCCGTTTGTCTGTCGTCCCACCGCAGCCGCGCGCCTAGACCACGCGCCGACCAAAAAACTCCCGCAACCAACATTCCAAGCAGCCCAAAGCCATATCGCTTGTGCGTCCACGGTGCCCCCGTGAGCCAGTCGAGCGCCCAGAAGTCCACCCGCAGACGCGCCGCTTCTTCCCGCAGATCGACCGGCCTTCCGAGCACCGAAAGCCACGGCGCATCACGCGGCAAGTCCAAGTCGCCGCGCAGCGTGTGGCGCAGCAACCAAAAATGTCCGCGAATCGGCGAAAACTGCGGCACAAAGTACCCGAAGGCGTGGTGGTCTTCGCTCCAGCCCGGCACGAGCGCCTGCCTTTGCACCGACGCCAGCACCCGGCAGTAATGATCCCAATACAGCGCACTGCCCAGGCCGTTTACCCAAAGCCCCAGCGCCCCCACAAGCGCCACAATCCATCCCGCCCGCCGCGCCTGGTGTTGCCCCAGCGATGAAAGCCACGGCACCGAAAGCCACAGCAGCATCGGAATCAGCGGCACAAGATAGCGCGGCCCGTAGCAGTAGCCGCCGTGCCAGACCGGATACTTGGCCGAAATCAGCGTCACCACTGCCGCCGTAAGCCCCACAAGCACAGTCAGCCGCCGCTCGGTTTGCCACGCCCGATGGATTCCCAGCACGCCCAACAGAAGCGGCGGCGCGTAAAACACAAGTCCTCGTCCCGGCGAAAGCAACAGCCCAAACAGACCGGACAACAGGTCGCCATCAAACAGACCAAGCTGTCCCGACTGATAGCCCGTGCGCAGCGGATGCCCGGTCTTCACCCAGTTGTGCGCAAGCAAAAGCGCAATTCCAGGCAGCGCACCACAAAGTGGCAGCCCGAGCGCGCGCAAGTTGGCCCAAAGTCCATCCCTGCGGTGCGCCCACAAAAACAAGCCGAGCCCAACGGGCAACACGGCGCCGTAGACCAGCTTGGCGTGCAGCAACATCCCGGCGCACAACCCACACAGAAGCAGCGTCTTTTTGCGCTTCTGTTCACTTGCCAACAGCGTCAAATCGACAAACCAGGTGAGCAAAAACGCCTGAAGCGCTTCGCCATACGAGCTGCGTCCATAGACCAAACACAGCGTCCCAAGCTGAAGCACAAACGCCAAAGCCACCGCCTGTGTGGCCGTCGCGCCGATCCGCTGAGCCCGCCGCGCAAACAGCGCAATCGCCAGCGACATCCACAACGCCGACGAAAGATGGGACGCCATCGCATACCACGGACCCGGAGCAAGTCCCGGCAGCTTGCGCAGCGCCCGAAACGCAAGGTAGCTGGGGATTTGAGCGATGGCCGTCCCAAGCGAAGCAAAGCCGTACTTTTTGCCGTTGCGCTCAACGAAAAAGTAAGCAGGCGCCGAAAGCTGAATCGACAGCTCGCCTCGATCGACGATCGCTTGCGTGGTCTGATACGCGACGTTGGCATCGGCCCACGGTGGTTCCCGTCCCCCAAGCAAAAGGAACACGCAAAACAGCAGCACCGTCAGACGGGCAAACATGTGCGGAGGGTATCACTTTTGCGACAGCCTCTGCTTGCGGCATAGTGAAGGTTCGATGCTTGCGACTCTGCATCTGCTGCTTGCGACTGCACCGATGATGAATCTGGCGGTGAACCGACCGAAAATGGGCGTGCTGCCGCTTTTCGCGCTGCTGCTCTTTGGGCTGTGGGTCTTGCTGCTGCGCTTTGCGCTGCCCGGTTTTGGTCGCAAGTGGACCCGCGCGGTGTTGATCCTCGGCGTGCTGACGGTGCTGATGATGGTGCCGCGGGTGCTGTGGCGCTGGGCTGGGGCACCGCCGGGCATTGCGACGCTGCATCGGTATCTGCTCGGACCGATGACGGTGGTGCAAGTGGCGATGCTGGCGGGTCTTTTTACCGCGCCTTTGTGGGTGCCGCTCGGGCGCTACATCAAACGGCGACTGGCCAGGGAAGCCGCCAAGGCAGCTCCGGCGGAATCGACTTCTGAAACGCCAGACCCGACGACGACCCACGAAACAGCCCAGGCCAAAGAACTTGTCACGCCGAGCCTGCCAGCGCCCATGGTGCTGACCCGACGCAAAGCGCTGCAAACCCTGCCGTGGATTTTGCCCGGCGGCGCCATGGTGGCCGCCAGCTACGGCGTCTTTGTCGAGTCGTCTCGCATCGTGCTGCGCAAAATCAAGCTGGCGATTCCCGGCCTGCCCAAAGAGCTGTCGGGCTTTCGCATCGGCCAAGTCACGGACATTCACATCTCACGCTTTCAGACCCAGCTCCATCACCTGGAGCGTGGCATGGAGCTTCTGGCCCGCGAAAACCTCGACCTTTTGTGTCCGACCGGCGATCTCTGCGACGAACCCCGGCTGCATCTGGATACGCTGCGGATCATCAGGCAAGTGCCGGCGCGGCTGGGTCACATCGCCTGCGCAGGCAACCACGAGCTGTATCTGGCCGATCCGCTGACGATTTCGCGGGCGTATGAAAAAGCGCAGATTCAGCTGCTGGAAGAAGAGTCGGTGCTGGTTGCGGGACTGCGGATTGCCGGAATTGGCTTTGCGCACTCCGGTCGGGTGCCGCGGCTGGATCAGCGGCTTGTGCCGGCGCAGCTTGAAACCGCGCTGAAAGACCGTCGCCAAGGCGAGCCGACGCTTCTTTTGGCGCATCACCCGCACGCTTTTGAACACGTCGGCGGTCATCAAGTTGCGCTCCAGCTTTCGGGCCACACGCACGGCGGCCAAGTCGGTCTGGGCGGCAGGTCGCTGCTCGAGCCAGTCTATCCGCTTATCCGCGGTCACTATCGCGGTCAAGATGGCGTGTCCCAGCTTTTTGTGTCTGCGGGTCTTGGCCACTGGTTGCCGTTCCGCTTTGGCTGCCCACCGGAAGTCGTCGTCATCGAGCTGGTCGCGGTCTGACCGACGCGACAGCCACATCCCCGGCACTGCATAACGAACTGCCTTGGGCCTTGCGCTTGGGCCCCCGTGATCGTTTGCGCAGTTTCTGATTGCCAGCGGAAGAGCTGGGCAATAAATAATGCGCGCGGATGTTGTCACCGCGATGAACCAAGCGCCCGCCTCCTCGTCGGAAGAAGCCACCACAGAGTCCACGCCATCGCGAAGCCCGCTTCAGGCTGCCATCGCCGAGCTGATTCAGCCCTTTCGCGACATTGTGAAAGTCAGTCCGGCGCTGTCGCTGGGAACTTTCGTTCCGTATTTTCTCGATGGGCTGTCCTATCTGGGAATGCTGACGCTGCTCGCGACGTATCTGGCACAGAACGTGGCGCTTGGGGATGTGTGGGCGGGCTTATTGACCGGGTTTCTGACCGGCGGAATCACGTTTGCGATGTTCCTGCTCGGATCGACAAGTGACCGCTGGGGCGTGCGGCGTTCGCTGATTGTGTCGATGGCGGTGCTGCTCCTGGGTCGCTCGCTGATGGCGCTGCCCGAAGTGCTTTCGCTAAGGCCCGGTCTGTGGAACGGGCTGATGCTGCTGAACCTGCTCGGCATGGTGGTTGTGATCGTCGGCTACGGCGCGTTTCAGCCGGCGACCTATGCGGCGGTCAAAGAGTTTTCAAACGAAAAGACCGCGCCGATGAGCTACGCGCTGCTCTATGCGCTGCAAAACCTGGGGGCGTTCGTTTCGGGGCTTTTGTCGCCGCGCATCCGCAACCTGAGCAAAGGCATCCTGCCGCCAAACGGCATCACCGGCGTGTTCTGGTTTTATGCCGCGCTGACGGTTTTGGGGCTGCTTTTGATGATTCGTTATCTGCCCAAGAAGCCGCAGCCGGCGGACTCGGAGCTGGTGGCGCGAGCGCTCAGCGATGCCAAGCACGTTTTTGCGCAGAAGCAGAGCCGCCGCAAACGCCTTGTGACCTGGCTGCGCGAACATCCGCTCGCCGATCCCAAGTTCAGCTTTTTTATCTTCGTGCTGATTCCGGTGCAGACGCTGTTTGCGCACCAGTGGCTCACGCTGCCGCAGTACATCGAGCGCTCATACCGAGCGTGGCCCTGGGTCAGTGAAAACTTCGAGACGTTTTCCAACCTAAACCCGCTGCTGGTGTTTTTGCTGACGCCGCTTTTGACCGCGGCCACCGCACGACGCAGCGTCTACGCGATGATGATCTGGGGCACCGCTATCATGGGAATGCCGACGGTGCTGCTTGCGCTGGGGCCCAGTCCTCTATCGCTTGTGGCGTTTATGCTGATTGGCGCGATGGGTGAATCGCTGTGGCAACCGCGCTTTTTGCAGTACGCGGCAGAGATTGCGCCAGAAGGAAAAACCGGCCTGTACATGGGCGTCGCGCAGCTGCCATGGTTTTTGACCAAGCTTCTGACCAGTCTGTATTCAGGCTGGTTTTTGGCCCACTACTGTCCGCAGCAGGGCACGCTGCGCACCGAGTCGATGTGGTTTTACTACTGGCTGATTGCCTGCGTTTCGCCGGTCGGGCTGATCTTGGCGCGCAAGTGGGTCGGCAGTGCGCTGTCTGTCCGCGTCATCGCCAGCGACAAAGCGACGCCCGCAGCCGAAAAGACCGTCGCATAAAGCCCGGCCCCTCGCGGGTTTCCTACCCCTGTCTTTCGCAGGGAAGACAGATGGTGAACGTCGTGCCCTGGTTTGGCTGCGATTCGACGCTGATGCGGCCTTGATGGGCGCGAATGATGCCGTGCGCGATGGCCAGTCCAAGTCCGGTGCCATGGGCGACGTCTTTGGTGGAAAAAAACGGCTCGAACAAGCGGCGGCGCACTTCACTTGTCATGCCGATGCCGTTGTCGGTGATGGCCACGATCTGCTCGCCGCCGATCTGTTCGGTACGCAGCACCAGCTTGGGCACAGGCGCGCTCGGATCTTGTTGTGCCCGTTCGTGCAGCGCAAACACCGCGTTGGCCAGCAGATTGGTCAGCACCTGCTGTAGCTGTCCGGCATGACCGGAAAGTGGCGGCAGCTCGGCAAGCTGCCAATCGACCAAGACCTGCTGTTTGCCCGGCCCTTGGCACAGTGTCCACGCTTCACGCAGGCAGTCGGCAAGCTGCACCGAATCCGCCATCACCGCGTCGCTTACCGAATAGCGATGCAAGCTCCGCACGATGTCGCGGGTTCGCAGGGTGCCGCGCTCGATGACTTGCAACATCTGGGCGCTGTCGGACACAAGCTCTTGCCGGTCGGACAGCGGCATCGCTTCCCCATCCGAAAGCCGCTGCGCCAGGTCCGAAAGCAAAAGCGAAAGCGGCGCCGCGCTGTTGAGCACTGCGTTGACCGGGTTGTTGATTTCGTGCGTGACGTTGGCAATCAAGCGACCAATCGACGCAAGCTTTTCGGACTCCACCAGCTTGTCCTGGGTCTGTGCTAGCTCGGCCAGCGCTTTCGACAGCGCATCGTTTTTGTCACGCAGCTCGGCGGTCCGCTGCTCGACCTCGCGGTGCAGCAGCGCCTGAGCATCCGACGCCGCGTGTAGCTTGGCATGTAGCTCTTGCGACAGCGACAAAAGCGCCCGCCCAAGTACGCTGTGCTCCGCATCGACCAGCCACGCGCCAAGCTGCTGCCCCGGATCGCCCGTGCCGAGCGACACCTCGCCAAACGTCCGTCCGAGCAGCTTGCGATGCAAAAGCGACAGAAGCAGCGCTGTCCCCGGCAAAATCAGCGCAAACAACAAAAGCAGCACAAGCTGCGAGCCCCAGTGCCGTGGCAAAAGCAAAAGCGCGAGCCCCAAGAGCACCGTGCTAAGCAGCAGCAGCACCTGCCCCGACAGCGGTGGGGGCCGCAGCGCCGACAATGCCCGCAGCGATAGATGCTGGCTCGCTGGGGGAAACAAAGGCCGCAGACTGCGGCGCGCCAAAAGCCCAAGCCACAGCACAGCGGCGCTTTCGCCAATCAGCACCATGCCAAGGAAAATCTCCCCCTGTCGGAAGCTCAGCAGATCCCCGTGCACAAGCCAGCAGACCACGGCAGCAAACCCCGCATAGGTCAGAAGCGCATGTGCCATCGACAGCCGGGACGGGAGCAGGAGCAGCCGATGCACCACCCGCAGCCACACCGCTTCGCGCCGCCCAAACGGAGAGCCTGGCGCAAGTCCAATCAGCGGCTTTTCAATGCTCGACAGAAGTGCAATCGACGAAATCAGCCACAGCCATTCCCCCACCGCCAGCGCGGGTGCAAAGGCGCGGAAAAACAGCCAGTCATGCCGGGAAAGCCACAGCTTGAGCACCAAAAAGATCAGGGCAAAAAGCTGGGCCCACGTCGCAAGTCCAGCCAGCACAACCGTCCCTGACCGCCGCAGAAGCCGCTGCCGAAACCACGCCACCGGCTCGGCGGACTGTCCGCTTTGGATCGTGACCGACACCGCGCGCCGATCCATGCGCGACAGCGCCAGCACCTGCACCGCGGCAAGCAGCGGCCCCAAAGACAGCCCAAGCCACGGCAGCACCGCCAAAAGATCAGGCGATACAAGCTGCATCCGCAGAAGCAAGAGCGACAACACCACCGCCCAGCCACAGATGAGCAGGCTGCGCACAAAAAACGCTGGCAAGAGCGCCGGCTGGGTCTGCGCCGTCCGCCGCGCCGCGGCCACTGGACTTTGGGCAACACGCAGCCACAGCGCCTCGCCAAGCAGCCACAGCCCCGCCGAAAGCACCAGCGCCCTTGAGCCAAGCGGCGACAGCGCATGGGTCAAAAACAGCAGGATCGCAAGCTGCCCGACCGACACCGCCGTCGAAAACAGCGCCAGCCGCAAAAATGCACGCTTTTGCACGCTGACTACAGGCGCTGCTCGGTCTTGTTCCACAGGCGGGCGATGTTTCCGCGATGGCGGATCAGGATCAAGAGCAGAAACACCCCCGACAGCACATAGATGGGCTGGCTGGCATGGCACAGATACAGCCACAGCGGAAACAGCAGCACCGCGCCGAGCGACCCCACAGATGAAATTCGCGAAAGACCAAACAGCACCGCCCATGACACAAGCCCAAGCAGGGCCGGCCACGGCGCAAGCGCCACAAAACAACCCAAGGCCGTCGCGACGCCTTTGCCACCCGCGAAACCGGCAAACACCGGCAGCAAGTGACCGACAAACGCCGAAAGCGCCACGGCTACGGCAATCCACTCCTTGTGCGGGTGGTCCGCGAAATATCGCAGCGCCAAAAGCACCGGAATCGTCGCTTTGAGCGCGTCCAGCACAAGCACCAGCGCGCCAAAGCCTTTGCCGAGCGCTCGCGCCGCGTTGGTTGCCCCGATGTTGCCCGATCCGACCGCCCGCAGATCGACGCGGCGGAGCTTCGCAAAGACCAAGCCGTATGGCACCGAACCTGACAGGTACGAAAGCAAAACCGCGAGCAAAATCACCATCCCCTGCACACTACACCCAAGCTCTACGAGATCAGCGACTTCTCACAGCAGTGGTTCCATAGTCCCTTGCGAGCACTCCGTCTTCTCGCACCATACTTTCCATAGTCCCCTGCGAGCACTCCGTCTTCTCGCACCATACTTTCCATAGTCCCTTGCGAGCACTCCGTCTTCTCGCACCATACTTTCCATAGTCCCCTGCGAGCACTCCGTCTTCTCGCACCATACTTTCCATAGTCCCCTGCGAGCACTCCGTCTTCTCGCACCATACTTTCCATAGTCCCTTGCGAGCACTCCGTCTTCTCGCACCATACTTTCCATAGTCCCCTGCGTGGCCAGAGACCTCTCGCTGGGTCGCACTATGGGTTTGGTTGGCTGCCGCCGCAAAAGCGTTTCAGCGCGCGTGCGGACTACTTGTCGACAGCCGCGCTGATCGAGGGACGGGACAAGACGTAGCGAATGATAAGGCTGGCCAGCTTGGGCAGTGGCGCGACTTCGTGGACCGCGCCGGTCTGGATCACCGCTTCGGGCATGCTGGCGATGACCGCGGACTGCGGTGACTCGACGAGCACACGACCTGCGGTGCGGCTTACGGCCTGGACGCCCTGCACAGCATCGCCGGACATGCCCGACAAAATGACGGCCAGCACCGCTGGACCCATGGCTTCAGCAGCGGCGCTGAGCATGCGGTCGATGGACGGGACATAGCCGCCGCGGGGCTCTTGTATCTCGCTGGCTTTGCGAACCCGCAGCACGCCGCCGTCTCGATACACGCAGAGCGAGTGGCTGGCCGGGGCGACCAAGACTTCCCCTGGGGCCACCGGCAAGTCCGGATCAGCCTCGCGCACGGACCACTCGGTGGTACGGCGCAGCCTATCGACAAACGCCGCCGTGAACTTGCTCGGCATGTGCTGGGTGATAAGCACCGAAATCGGCAGCTTGCTCGGCAGCGCTTGCAAAAGGGTCGCTATCGCCGGCGGCCCCCCCGTGGACGCGCCGATGCAGACCAGAAAGCGCGGCAGAAGCGCAGGCTCCGGCAAGCTGCGCATCCCCGACAGCAGGTCTTCTGACGATCGGGTGCGCAGCCTGACGCCTTGCCCGTGAAGCCGCATCCGTTCGGCGACCGATCGAATGCTAAGTTGCGTCACCGTCCGCAGCTTGCGCAGCAGATCGTCGCGAATCGGCTGCAGGTCCGCATCCGAGGCGATGCGCGATGGCTTGGCGACAAACTCGACCGCACCGAGCTCCAGCGCGCGAAAGACGCTCTCGCGGGTGGCGTGGCTTGACACAATCACCACCGGACGTGGCTGCTTGGCCATCAACAGCCGCAAAAAAGCAAAGCCGTCGAGCCTGGGCATCTCTAGGTCGAGCGTGATCACATCGGGTTGGGTGGCGAAAACCACCTTCAGACCTTCTTCGCCATCGCTCGCCTGACCGACGATTTGCAAGTCGGGTTCGCCGCGAAGAAGCGCCGTCAGCGCCTGCCGAATCACCGGCTGGTCATCAATGATGACCACTTTCAGCACCCGGCCACTCATGCAGGCTTCCGATAGACCAGCTCGCGACCCAAGTGGGCAATCCCGAGCGGCGTATTGGCGTCGAGCAGCGACTCCGCGTGACCCAGAAACAGATAACCGCCAGGTGCCAGCCGGTCCGCAAGACGCTGTATGAGCGATCCACGGCTTGCGCGGTCAAAGTAGATGATGACGTTGCGACAGAAGATGGCGTCGAACGGACCGCCAATGCTGCTGAAGTCGGCATCCATCAGGTTGAGCTTGTGGAACGTGCAGAGCTTGCGCACCGACTCGATGACTTGCCAGCGCCCGGTGAGCGGCCTGAAATACCGATTGTGACGAGCAGCATCGGTCTGGCGGAACGACGACGGCCCGTACACGGCATGCATCGCGGTCTGAAGCGCCTGCGAAGACAAGTCGCTGCCAACGACATGGACCTGCCAGCCCTCGAACAGTCCGCTTTCGATGATCTCGACCGCCAAAGAATAGGTTTCTTCGCCGCTGGCACAGCCGGCTGACCAGATGTTGAGACTGTTGCCGCGTGGCCGCTTGGCATGAAGCTGCGGCAAAAGCACCTCGCGGAACGCATCGAGCTGATACGACTCGCGGAAAAAGTACGTCTCGCGCGTGGACAGAAGCTCAAATACTTCGGCAAGCTCACGGTCGCGCATGACATGGGGAATGCGCGGGCTCGTAAGCTGCGCGTAGTACTCCTGAAACGACGACAGCCCATGCGCCTGCACGCGCGACGCAAGCCGGCGTTCCAGCAGATAGGCCGTCTCCGGGGTGTAGACCAGGCCATAGCGGGCTTCGATCAGCTTGCGCAACAGCTCGAACGTCGGGGTATCGAGCGACAATGCGCCGGGTTGCGGCGAAGGCATGGCCACTTAGTCCTGGGACGTGCTCGGATAGAACGTAAGTGCTTGCTGCGCCGCCTGCGCCGTGGCGGGGTTTTTGTCTTGGGTGCCGTACTTCAGAAGCGAGCGAATCCGGCTGCGCAGATTCGCGTCGCGGATGTCGGCAGAATGACGCTGGAAAAACTGAAACGCGCTGGCCCGGCTGCGTGGATCAAGCGTCGGTAGCATGTCGCACAGCACCGAGAGCGCATCGTGACCCATCTGAAGAATCGCTTGGCCGGTCGTTTCGGACACCGTCTTGTCAGCGTCGCCCAGCGCCAGCACCAGCGGACGCAGCATTTCCCGTCGACCCGTCCAGCCGAGCAGCGCCGCAGTGGCCTGCCGAACCGACGGCGTTGCTTCGAGAAGCGCTCGCAGCGATGAACGAACCGCCATTTCGTCGAGCGCTTTGGCCGAATCAATCACCAGCTTGCGGCCCGCGTCGTCCAGCTGCTGATACAGTCGATACAGTGCCACCAGCGCCGCTTCACGGGCACCGCGCGCGCGATCGAGCAGTCCGTCGATCAGCACCGGCACTGCCGCAGAGTCCTTGCTGTAGCCTAGCGACGTCATCATCGCCGGACGCAGCGCCACCGCTTCTTTGAGCGGAAGGACTTCGGCAATCGGCAAGACCACCTGCTGCCGGTTTAGACCGTCGAGCGCCGCCAGCACGACCAGCATGTCGGGACTGCGCAGCGCCGCACGCAGCGCCGGCACGACCTCTTCGCTTGAAAACGACGCAAGCTGTTCCATGGCCGCGGCGCGGACGTTGGGGTCTTCGTCGAGCAGTGATTGACCGAGCGCCGGAATCACCCGCGTGTCGCCGTAGGTCCCCAGCACATCGACCAGCACCTTGCGGTAGTCCGGCTTTTGCGCGAGCGCGGCAAGCAGTGGCTCGATGCAGACCGGCCCCAGCTTCATCACGCCTTCGATGACGGCATTGCGACGGCCAATGTTGTCCGGCTCGCTCATCGCATCGACAAGCTTCTGGGCCAAAAGCACCGTATCCGTAAAGCTCAGCGCCGAAGCCACCGCTTCCTTGCGGACCTGCCAGCTGTCGTCACCCATCACTTCAATGAGCAGGTCGAGCAGCGCGCGGCGCTCCGTCTCGTCTTCCGGTTGCCGGTTAAGCTTCTGGACGGCGGACAGGCGAGCTTCTTCCTCTCCCTCACGGAAGATCGCTGCAAGCTGTGCCAGGTCATAAGCGGAATTGTGCAGGGTCATGCTGATTACGCTCCCTTGGCGGCCTGGTTGAGCCCCGCCAAGCTGATTCGTTCTGTCGTACTCAAAATCGCATCAAGGTCGAGCACCATCAGGATGCGACCTCGGTGATGACAAACCCCAGCGAAGTAGCGGGCATTTTCGTTCTGCGTCAAAAGAGGTGGGGGCCGAATCGCATCGCGTGACACACGCAGCACGTCGGACACCCGGTCGACGATCATTCCGACCAGTCGACCCTCTATCGGCACAATCAGGTATTTGCGAGCCCGCCGGACTGCATAGTCTTCGAGCTGCTCGGCGGTGAGCGGCGGCAGGTCGAAGCGCTTGCGCATATCAACCACTGGCAAAATCGTACCGCGAAGCTCGACGACGCCTTCGATGAACGAAGCCGCGCGCGGCACCCGGGTAATCGCCAGCGGGTTGATGATTTCTTTGATCCGCATAATGTCGAGCGCGTACTCCTCGTCGCCGATGCGGAAACCGCACAGCTGCACGATTTCATCGCGCGTCTTGTCACGCTCGACAGTCTTGTTGCCAAGGCCAAAGCCCCCTCGTATGGATCGTCCCCGGCTCAAAACATCCTCCCGGAACGCATGACTTCAAACGACAGCACTTTGACCAAGTCGAGCAAGATGATGATGCGCTGCGGCTCGGTGGTGATCATGCCCGGCCCAAAGCGCGCTTCTCGTCGTGCCGACTCGTCCACTTCGGCGCGGATGCGTCCGATGCCTTCGACAAAGTCGGACTCTTTTCCTGACAGCACGGTCGGCGGCTCAATGTCGACTTCGTGAATGCGTACCACTTCGTTTACGCGATCGACGACCAGCCCAAAGCGCTCGCGCTCTTCTTCCGACACGTTTTCATTGCTTGCGGCAGGACGACTGACAATCAAGATGCGCGACTTCGCCGAAAGCGAAGCAGCCCGCATCCGCAGTCGCTGACGAAGATCCAGCACGGGCATGACCTGGCCACGAACCGCGATGATGCCGGCGACAAAGCCCGGAACCCGCGGCACTTCGGTGACGAGTCGATGCTTGATGATCTCGCGAATGTGCTCAATGCCGATGCCGTACTCTTCTTCGGCGATGTGGAACGTCAGCACGTCGCGAGCAAGACGGAGCTCGCCGGTCGGATGACGCTGCGATCCATCGTAGTTGCTGGGCGATCCGCTCGGCTGCGCCATCACGCCACCTCCGAAATACGCGGCATCGCTTCTTCGGCAACCGCCCGCACATCAAGCACCAGGGCGGTCTGCTGGCCACCCAGCTCCGTCGCACCCGCAATGCCAGGAATGCCTTGCAGCGTCTTGCCGAGCGACTTGATGACGATGTCCTGCTGACCGACCAAGTCATCGACCAGCAGGCCGAGCCGGTTCTGCGCCAGCGCCACCACGACGACGTAGCCACTCTGCGGCTCCGGCATCTCGGGCGGACGCTGAAGCGAAAAGATGTCTTCGAGCCGAACCAGAGGCAGCGTCTGGTCGCGCAGCGTAATCACCTCGCGGCGCTCGATGGTGCGGATCTGCTTGTAGTCGAGCATCAAGCTTTCCATCACCGAGT
>DAORGN010000059.1:0-23688 GCA_035340095.1 Pseudomonadota bacterium
CCTCGGCGTAATAAAAGGCAGAAGCTGGCAGGATTTCCGTCGTAATCGGGCCGTAGCCTGCCGCCGAAAGTGCGCGCTGATATTCGGCCAGTGACGCTTCAGCCCGTTTTTTCTGCTCGGGGCTGTACACG
The DNA here is from genome assembly GCA_035340095.1 of Pseudomonadota bacterium. GTDB lineage: Bacteria > Myxococcota_A > Polyangia > Palsa-1104 > JAEUJZ01 > JAEUKA01. The sequence goes on from DAORGN010000059.1 coordinate 132, forward strand.
TAAATTCCCGAACGATACTGGGTGCCGATGTCTGGTCCCTGCCGCATGCCTTGGGTTGGGTCGTGGCCTTCCCAAAACGCTCGCAGCAGCGCTTCATAGCGGATCTGCTGTGGGTCATACGCGACCAGCACCACTTCATTGTGTCCGGTACGACCCGAACAGACTTCGTAGTAGCTGGGGTTTGGCGTAAGTCCCGCAGCGTAGCCGACCGCCGTGCTGTACACCCCAGGCGTCAGCCAGAACTGCTTTTCCGCGCCCCAAAAACAGCCCATTCCGAACATCGCTCGCTCGATTCCGGCGGGGAACGGCATCACCGTGGGATGACCGGATACAAAGTGTTTCCCGGAGACAGGCATCGCTTCACTGCGGCCAGGAAGTGCTTCGGCTGCCGTCGGTAACTTGAGCTTGCGGGGATCTAGGAAGAACATGCACCTTATCCTAGTACGGTCGCGGGGCACTTGCCGCAGGTGGTCTGCCGATAAGTGAAGTGCGAAGGGGGAATGGTCTATGCCTGCTGTTGAGAAAAAACCAAAGGACGCGCACGTTGATCCGGTCAAGCCGACGCAGACTGCGCCGGCGGCAGTCCAAAAACCGGCGGTCAATGTGCCGTGGGAAGCGCTGGCTCCGGTGCCGCTTGAGCATGTGCCGATGCCGCTGGGCCCGGTGCCGACGCCCGACAAGCTGCCGCCCGAGGTTTTTTCGGATTCGCTGGGTCACTATGCAGACGCGGGATTCCAGCCAGTGAAGCCCGCTGAGCCGGTGAGCCGCGAAAAGAAAATCGAGTCGTATGAGCAGACGCTCGACGGCGCAAACTATGTGCAGCAGCACCTGCAAGGGCAGCAAAAAGTCGACTATTTGGAAGATCGGCTGGGCGCGCTGGCGCAGTTTTCGCAAGGCGTGGCACCAGCAACAGCGACGGGGAAGCAGACGGAAACGGTGCCAACCCAGCTGATCGACGATGCCCGGCCTCTGATTGAGTCGCTGGAACGGATGACCCCGGACGCGACGGTGAAAAAGGCAGGCACCAATGCCGAAGGCGCGCATGTTGGCAGCGGTGCAGACTGGAACACCAAGCTGGGCGTGCCGCAGTACCGCACGCAGTCGGACAACCTGATCCCGCCCGAGGCGTCGTGCAACATGACGAGCCTGGCGATGGCGCTGGAACGGATGGGCTACGGTCGCGAAAATGCGATGGATGCCATCGACGGGGAGCTGCGGCAAAAGTATCTCGATGAGCAGAAAGCCAAGCTGGCGAAGACCAAAGGCGACCCAAGCACGCTGCCAAAGACGGCTGATGATGTGACGCTGCCTGCCGGGTATTTCGAAGGGCAGGTGAAGGGCTATCTCAAGGCGGTGAACGACTCGGCAGAAAAGCCGTATCAGGGCGTGCGTGGCAAGACGACGAACGACAAGGCGTGGGACGCCATTGCCGGTCAATACCGCGAAAATGCCCAGTTCGAGGACACGCTCGATTTCCTGCGGTACTTGAGCAAAGCGGGCGGGCGGACGGACCTTGATACTGTGACGCCGAAGCTCTTGGAAAAACTCGAGCCCGACCCCGACAAGCGACCGACGTATCGGTCGGTGACGCCGGACCGCAACATGGACTGGACCAAAGCGCGCGGCGAGATGTCGAACGTGCTCGACGAAGGTGGCGCGGCGATGCTGAGCTACCATCACAAAGGCGGCGGCAACCGCGACGCATCGCACATCATTTCGGTCCAGCAGATGCAAAAAGACGGGCTGATTGTCGACGACCCTTACGGGCACATCCGTCCTGGGTACAACGTCAGCCAAGTCGGGGACGCCTACGGGGAAAAAGGCCAGGCGGGGCGATCCCCGGATCGCAAAAACCAGGTCGATCCGGCGGTCAACCGTGCCCTTCCGTCCCAGATGGACAGCGACTGGACGGCGTCGGCAGGCCAGCACCTGAAAGCAAACGAATCCCTCGGCAACTCATCGTCAGTGGCTGACAGCGTGTTTGCCAATTCGTGGCGGTCGATTCGCTTTCTGGAACCGGCCAAGCCGAAGCCGAAAGCCCCGGTGGTCGAGCCGGCCAAAGTTCCCGCGGTGCCGCAGCAAAATCCAGCCGATCCACACAAGTAGCGTTCGTTATCTCGACGGAAGAAGGCCTGTTTCCGTCTGGTGTCACGGCGTTTGCTGTGCCATCGTGCCGACGTTCACTGCGCAAAAGCAATGTCGGAGTTGGCGATGACGACGGGACAGCACAGCGACGAAAAGTCGTACAAGACGTGGGCGCATGCGGTCGAGCAACAGCTCGCCGAGCATGGCAGCGAAGAGCGACGGAAGGTCGCGGTGACGTATTTTCCAACGGCGATGCGGGTGCTCGGGGTGCCGGTGCCAGCGCTGCGGACGGTGGCCAAGGGGCTGGCCAAGCAGCTCAAGACGGAACCGCCGGGTGTTGTGGTCGCGCATGCGCAAGCGCTGGTCGACGCGGGGACGATGGAAGGCCGGCAGGTTGCGTATGAAATCTTGGAAGCGCACAAAGCGGCGGCGCTGTCGCTGGGAACCGTCGAAATCGAGCGGCTGCGGGTGGGGCTCGACAACTGGGCGTCGGTCGATTCGTTTGCGGCGTCGGTCGCGGGGCCGGCATGGCGGCGCGGTCAGCTACCCGACCGCCTGGTTGATGCGTGGGCGGTGTCGCCAGATCGGTTTGTCAGGCGGCTTGCGCTGGTCTGTACGGTGGCGCTGAACATGCGATCGCGCGGCGGCAAAGGCGATGTTGCGCGGACGCTGCATGTCTGTCGCCAACTGGTCGGCGATCGCGATGAGTTTGTGGTCAAAGCGCTGTCCTGGGCGCTGCGTGAGCTGCTTCCGCACGACGCCGCCCAAGTGCAGTCGTTTGTGGCAGCGCACGAGGCGAAGCTAAACCGTCGCATCGTGCGCGAAATCAGCAACAAGCTGACCAAAGGCACAAAGAACTAGCGACGGCAGGGGACAGTGGGTCTAGTGCTTGGTGCGCGACGGACGTTTGCGCGACGGCGGGGCTTCATCCAGCTGTGACAGCATGCGCGGCTTGGCGGCTTGGCCACGCATGTACGTCCGACGCAGCGAGGTCAAGACCCGCGTCCCAAGCTGCATCGGCAGCTCGACCACAGTGGACGTTGGGAAAATCTCGATCGCGCCAATCGCACGACCTGGAATCCCGGCTTCATTGGCGATGGCACCGACGACATCTTGGGGTCGCAGGCCGTGTTCATAGCCAACCGCGATGAGCAGCTTGGTGACTTCATCGGGCCGTGGGCTGCGCGCCGAACGCGAACGCGGGGCCCGATCGAAAAGCGGCTCGGCCTGTTCGTCACTTGGTTCGTGGCGCGGGCGGTCAGAAAAGCGCGGCGGCTGTTCATCGCGCGGCGGACGGGCCGGGCGGTCGAAAAAGCGCGGCGGCTGCTCATCACGCGGCGGACGTGCCGGGCGGTCAAACGAGCGAGTCGGCTGCTCGTCGCGCGGCGGACGGTCAAAGAAACGCGGCGGCTGTTCATCGCGCGGCGGGCGGGCCGGGCGGTCAAAAAAGCGCGGTGGCTGCTCATCACGCGGCGGACGGTCGGGTCGGGTCGCAAAGCGTGGGCGGTCATCGCTGCGGGAAAATCGACCCGCCGGTCGATCGTCGCGCAGCGGACGGTCGGGACGCAGCGCGACCTGCAAGTCATCAGGAACGCGGCGGTGCGACGGGTTTTTGTCAGCACACTTTTGCGACAAAAGCAGGGCGGCAATCGCTTCGGCATCGTGGCCACTTTGCTCGACCAGCTTTTGACACAGCGCGCGGAAACGATCGGGCACAGGATGTTGAAGCTGCGGCAGAAGTTCTTCGGCGATCCGCTCTTCACGCTTGGCAATCACCATCTGCCGGGTGGGAATCGGCAGCGGCGTGAGCGGACTTTGGGTGAAGCGTTCCAGCAACCGGAGCCGGCCCCGTTCGCGCGGAGTGACAAACAGCAGCGCTTCTCCCCGTCGGCCAGCCCGTCCTGTGCGCCCGATGCGATGGACATAGGTTTCCAGATCCATCGGCAAATCGAAATTGATGACGTGGCTGATGTGGTCGATGTCGAGCCCTCGCGCGGCGACATCGGTGGCGACCACCACGCGCAGTTTCTGCGCCCGCATTTTTTCCAGCACCGTCGTGCGCTGCGCCTGTGACAGATCACTGTGCAGGGCTTCGGCGGGGATTCCTTCGCTGGTCAGGACTTCGGCCAGCTCATCGGCGCCGATGCGGGTGCGGGTAAAAATCAGTGCGGCTTCGGGCGCTTCGACTTCCAGAATCCGCAGGAGCGCATCGGTTTTGTGGCGTTCTTCGACCAGCACAAAGCGCTGCTGGATGGTGTCGACGGTCCGGGTTGCCGCGGCAATGGCCACATGCTCGGGGTTTTGCAGCTGGTTGTGGGCAATGCGTCGAATTTGCGGCGGCAGCGTCGCTGACAAAAGCGCAGTTTGTCTGTCTTTGGGCGTCTTGCCGAGGATTGTTTCGACATCTTCGATAAAGCCCATGCGCAGCATTTCGTCGGCTTCATCGAGCACGACAAAACGCACCGCATCAAGCGACAGCGAGCCTCGCTCGAGGTGATCGAGCACCCGCCCCGGCGTTCCGACCACGACTTGCACGCCATGGCTCAGCCGGCGAAGCTGCCGCGTCATCGAATCGCCACCATAAATGGGCAGCACCGACAGCGTTTGCATGTGCTTGCCGTAGTCGTGGACCGCGGTCGCCACTTGCAGCGCCAGCTCGCGGGTCGGACACAGCACCAGCGCCTGGACTGCCGCAACGCTTGGATCAATCGCTTGCAGAAGCGGCAGGGCAAACGCTGCGGTCTTGCCGGTGCCGGTCTGGGCTTGCCCCAGCAGATCGCGGCCCGAAAGCAGCACTGGAATGGCGCGCGCTTGAATCGGCGTCGGTGTGGTGTATCCCTCGTCGTGGACTGCACGGACAAGGGCCGCAGAAAGTCCCAAATCTGCGAACGTCGGCGCACCGCTCGGCGGCGAATCACTATCGGTTGGCAAGGGAAGGGCAGAAGCAGTCGAAGGGGTCGCCGAAGCGACGGCGGGGTCGGTCAAACAAGGCTCACTTTGTGAAGGGGAAACCGGGAAAGCCGGCTGCAGTTGCGCAGCCAAAGGGACGCGAACTCTACACGGGATTGCCAGGTTGTGTGCTTATTTTTTGCTCTGGGCGGCCAGCGATTCCAGCTCTTGCCAGCGGGCGTACAGCCGTTCAATGTCGGCGCGTTTTTTGTCGAGACTTGCAACCCAGCCGGGCACATCGGTGGCGTGGTCTTTGTACACGCTGGGGTCGCTCAGTTTTTGTGACAGGGCTTCGGCTTCGGACTCGGCAGCCAGGATGTTTTCTTCCATCTTGGCGAGCTCGTTTTGTTCCGCAAACGTCAGCTTGCGCGGCTTGCTTTGGTTTTTGGGCGGTTCGGTTTTGTCCGCCGCGGCGCTTGCTTTGCTGGCTGGGGCTTGGGGTTTTGCGGTCTTGCCGATGCTTTCGGCGTCGGCTTTTGCCTCACCCTTGGTCCGTTCCAGGTAGTCGCTGTAGTTGCCTTCGTGAAAGCTGACTTTGCCGTTGCCCTCGAAAGCGAGGATGCCGGTGGCGACGTGATCGAGAAACCAGCGATCGTGCGAAACGACAAGCGCGCAGCCGGGGAATTCCGCCAGCGCTTCTTCGAGCACGCCGAGTGTCAGCAGGTCGAGATCGTTGGTCGGTTCGTCGAGGATGAGCAGGTTGCCGCCACGACGCAACAGCTTGGCAAGCTGGACGCGGTTGCGTTCACCACCCGACAGCGTCGCGACTTTGGCGTCGGCGAAACGATCATCAAACAGCAGCATGCGCAGAAACGTCCGGACGTGAACCGGCCCGTCTTCCAGAAAAACGCTGTCGCTGTCACCGGCCACTTCTTCAAGCACGCTTCGGCTGTCGTCGAGCTCGGCGCGGCCTTGGTCCAAAAACGCAATCCGGGTGTTGACCCCGCGGACCACTTCACCAGCGTCGGGCAGAAGCTCGCCAATCAGGGTGCGAACCAGGGTGGTTTTGCCGGCCCCGTTGCCGCCGATGATCCCGATGCGGTCGCCGGGTTTTAGGATGAGCTGCAGGTCGGAAAACAGCTTTTTGCCGCCGATGGACTTGCTGATCCCGCGCATTTCCAAGATGGTCTTGCCGAGCCTGCCGCCGGTCGGGAGCCGCAGGATGAGCCGCCTATCGACGGTGGATTTGTCCTCGGCTTTCGGCTTTTGTGCGACGGCTTCGTTGAAACGGTCAATGCGGGCTTTTTGCTTGGTGGTGCGGGCTGCTGGGCCGCGGCGAATCCAGTCCAGCTCTCGCCTGACAAACATCGCCCGTTCGCGCTCGCGGCTGGCTTCGGTATCGAGCCGCTCGGCCTGCTTTTCGAGAAAGCGCTGATAATTGCCTTCGTAGGCGTAGATCCGTCCGCGATCGATTTCCAAAATCCGCGTCGCGACGCGATCCAAGAAGTAGCGGTCGTGCGTGACGAGCACCAGCGCGCCGGGTTGGCTGCGCAGGCGGTTTTCCAGCCACTCGACGGTGCGGGCGTCCAGGTGGTTGGTCGGCTCGTCGAGCATCAGCAGTTCCGGTCGGGCTAGCAGCGCCGCGGCCAGTGCCACCCGTCGCCGTTCGCCGATCGAGAGGTTGCCAATCACCGCATCCATCGGCGGCAGCTCTAGCGACGCCGCAATTCCGCGAATTTCATGATCGACGTCGAAGCCGCCCAGGTCTTTGATGTGTTCGTGCAACTCGGCCTGTCGGGCAATCGCCGCATCGCGCTTTTCACCGTCGCTGGTTTCGATGTCCTGCGCCAGCGTTTCCAGTTCCGCGAGCACTTCGGCATGACGGCGCATCCCTTGGCGCAGCGCTTCCTGCACGGTCTGGGTGACCGGAAGCTTGGGTTCTTGCGGGACGTATTCGACGTGCAGCCCGCGCCTTCGGGTAATCAGGCCGGCGTCCGGTTCGCTTTCGCGCGGATCATGCACGGCAGCATCGGCGCCGAAGGCAGGGTCAGCATGTGAACCAACGAGCAGCCGCAGCAGCGTCGATTTGCCCGAGCCGTTCACACCCACAAGTGCAATGCGATCCGTCGAGTCGACCGCAAACGAAACACTGGAGAGCACACGACGCGCGCCGAAGTTTTTTTCAACCCCTTGAACGGTGAGGATTGTCGTCACAAGCCGCCTTTGCCGAGAAATGGGGGGGCGTTAGTAGCGCAGGCTCTTGCGGACGTCGCGAATCGTGTCGTCGAGCGTCTCGGCGGGATCGCGGGTGGCAAAACCCAGCTCACGCATGGCCAGGCTGCTGTCGCAGTACCAGTAGTGCTGGGACATTTCGAAGCTGATGCGTTCAATTGGGCTGGTCTGGCCGCGGTGGCGATACAGCTCGTCGACGGCCTTGACCGCGCCTTCAAACAGGCGATTCCAGCGCGACGGCAGCTTGAGCCATGGCCCATCCATGCGGGCAATGCGGCCCAGTCGACCGAGAAACTCGGCAAACGTCCAGTTCATGCCACCGAGCAAGTAGCGCTGTCCGTTTCTGCCCCGCTCCATCGCCGCCACGCAGGCTGGGGCAACATCGCGCACGTCGACAAAGTTTATGCCGCCAGCGGGGACCGCGGGGATTTCGTTGCACAGAAAGCGACGGACATCCATCGTCGATGAACCGCGACGGTCGCCCGGCCCGAGCAGCAGGCTTGGGTTTACGACGACAAGCTCTAGTCCCAGCTTCGGCGCAAGCTCTAGCGCGAGCTTTTCCTGATAAATCTTGGACAAGTAGTAAGGCCACTCGCCGCAGAGATCGACGGGATATGGCCAGCTTTCATCGGGAATCGGATCGGCCTCGCGGCTTATCGCAATGGTTCCCGATGTACTGGCGAGCAGCACGCGGCGGACTCCGGCGCGCTTGCAGGCATGCAAAAGCCGCCGGGTTCCATCGACGTGCAGATGCATCATCGTTTGGGTCCGCGCCGGATCGCGCGACACCATTCCCGCCAAGTGATAGACCTCTTTGACACCATCGAGGGCTGCGTCGAGCGCTTCGTTTTCCGGCAGATCGACATCTTTTGCGGATGCTTTTTCGGCGCGGTTTGCATCGGACAAAAGGTCGCCCTGATAGACCGATACCGACAGCTCGCGTAGCTCCGGCGTCGGTTCCCGTGTGAGCACCCGAACCGCTTTGCCTTTGCCCCGGAGCGCGCGCAGCAGATGCTCTCCAAGAAATCCCGTCCCACCTGTAACCAGAACCGGCCCTAAAGACGAGGGCTCCACCACTTGACCGTTTGCGTTCACGACCGGGGACGATAACCCAGGCCGCGCTTCAGTCAAGGGTGTGCCTCCACAAAGCGCAGCGACTCGCCGGCACGCAGAAGCAGGGTCGGCACAAGGGCCCGCTTTTCCGACGGAAGTTCCCGCGCGATGTCGACAAGGATGTCCCCAACGGGCTGTTTGGCAGCGGTTGGGCGGCTGAGCCGGTCGTGAAGTCGCTTCGCGGCGTCTTGCAGCTCTGGCGGCAGATCAGGCACGGCCAACGCGGCGTGAAGCTGGGCCGGTTCGTGCAGGCGTGCAAGCAGCGTGCGCAGATCGGTCTGGGCTTGGTGCAGTTCGGTCTGGGCGCGCAGTGAAAGTGGTCGATTCCACGTCGCTGCCGCCCACAATGACTGCACAAAAGTCGCAAGAAGCTGCCCCGGCTGCGCTTTGATGAGCCGACGGTAATCATCGGCGTTTTTGCGAAACAAGGCGTTGAAGCGCAAAGACGGCGACAGCAGGGTCAGGCCGCGCGCGATGGCTGGTCCGTGCGGCGACGCAAGCGCACCGTATATCTCTGTGAAGTAAGTCCCAAGCCGTCCAATCGTGTCGGGGATTTCGCCGCGCAAGCCCAGATGTTTGGCGGTGGTCGCTTGCATGTGACGGGCAAACGCCAGGTAGTCCGGCTCACCCAGAAACTGTGCAGAGTCGTCGCGCAGCGTGGTTTCGAGCGCCAACCAGCGCAGCTCGCGGGCGCCCGGCGGCAGGTTGACGCTGCTTTCGGTGAGCGGACTGCTCCCGAGCGCCGAAAGCTCGGCAGAAAGTTCGGCGTGGGTGACGCCGTGGCCTGTTGTCAGCGCATCTTCGATGGGACAAACGACGCTGTTGACGTCGACGACCTGGGCCGATCCAACACGAAAGACGCGATTGAAGGGGAACAGCCGGCAGGTCGTGAACTTGGCGTCGCGACCGTGGCTGCGCTCGTAACTGCACATGCCATCGTCGCCGAGAAACCAGCAGCCATCCGTTACGTCGGGGAGCTTGACGTACCCGCCGGGAAGCGGCGTAAGCAGCGGCGCAACCTGGGGCACTCGACGCAAGAGCGGCACAAGCTCTCGGTTGGCTGCGAGCGCGACGCCTTTGCCTCGGCAGCAGGCTTGACCGCAGCGGGCGCAGTCATAGCGGAAGGCACCGTCCAAAAAGGCAAAAAAAATCGCGGCCATAGCCCATCTTACCATGCGGTGGCGCGCGGACCGGAAGGCAGGCAAGATGAAGTCGTGGCGCCACTTCGCGCCCGGAGGCCAAAACGATCATGATCTCGTTTGTTGTTTCGTTTGTCCTGTATGCCCTGGCGTTCATGATGACGGCCCGCCTGGTGCCAGGAATCGAGGTCCGCTCTTTCCGCAGCGCGTTTGGTTTTGCCATCGTGTTTGCGATCCTGGATGGCCTGCTGTTCAAGCTGCTGGCGTTTTTCACCCTGCCGCTTGTGATCCTGTCACTCGGTCTGTTCTGTCTGGTGATTCGCGCGTTTCTGTTTCTGCTCACCGACAAGTTCATCGACGGAGTGAAGATCGATGGCTTTGTCCCAGCGCTCATTGGATCGGTTCTGACCGGCATCCTGAACAGCGGAATCACCTGGTTTCTGCACAAGATTTTCTAGGCGGGAAAAGACGGCGAGCGGCGACGGGTTGCATGTCGCCGATGCTTTACGGAGGCGGGGCGCCCGGCGGTGGGCCCATCGGACCTGCCGGATCGTACCCAAAGTCATCGTTTGATCGGCTGCGCGTTTGCACTGCACTCATGAGCGCACCGATTCCCAAATCAACCAAGGCTTTGGGGACAAAGAGTTGGTGCTGGCTGGCGGCGCTTCCTTCAAACGACGCTGCGGACACCACTTCGGCGCCTTGCGGAAGCGGAATCGCGAGCGGACGACCCATCATTTTTTCGACGTTGGCCGCAATTCGCTTGAGATCGATATCGGCATAGACCGCAGCGCCGGCTGGGAAACGCTTCATCGCTTCGACCGGAAATTCCGGCTTGCCGGTCATCAGGGCGTTCACCGCTTGATCGACGCTGCTACCCATCGCAAAGACCAAGTAGTTGCCGACTTGCACCACTTCCATTTTCAGGTTCGAAAACTTGTCGAACATCTGCTTGGCGGTCTGCATTTCGGGCTTGGTGACTTGGTAGCTGTATTCGTAGCTGTCGACGGGCCAGCCGTGCAGTTTGCGCGCTCCTTGGCTGACTTTGCTGGTCATCGAAATGCCCAGCTTGTCCCACGACTCCTTGACCTTGGGCGACATCAGGATTTGGAAGCCGGTGCGCATGGCCGAAAGGGCTGCTTTGCCGTCTTCTACTTTCATGATCGAAGACATCTGAATATAGTTGTCGCCACCGACGGTGACAGACATCGCCATGCTGATCTTTTGGCCGGCTTTGCTCCATTCCGAAAGCGACTTCTGCATCGCTTCCTTGATGGGCGGCTGCGATTCAAACATCGGCGCGTAGGTCTTCAGGTAGAAGTCGACAAAGCGCTGCATGTCGCGCGTGTTCCACTGAAGTCGCAGATGGGACGGCGGCAAAAACGACAGCAGATCCGGAACGGCGTAGGGTTCGGTTTTGCTCGCGGGCGCTTTGTTTTCGCTGATCAGCGATAGCTCCAGTGCGCGGTCGGTCAAATTGGCAGCCAGCGTCGCCGACTTGAGCTCGATCAGGCTGTCGACCAAGTTGCTGTACAGCTTTTTGATGCTGTCTCCGGTGCCGGGGAGCGCCGCGTTTTGTCCATTGACAGCGACGGACTCACCCACTTTGTTGAGCGTTTCACGCAGAGCCGGGCCGTGCTTTTTCAGGATCGGGTCCAGGTACGCATAGACCGTCACGTCAAACGGACTTTGCGCCGCCCCAAGCTGCAAGATGGCGTCTTTTTGCGTCTTTGCTTTGGCTTGCGCGGCGGGGTTTAGCAAAAACAGCGTACCGGACGGAATCGGCAGCGCTTGCGTGCCAGCAAAGGCGCGCGACAGCTCCGCGATGCGCTCACTTTCGGCAGGGAAGGGCAACATGAGTGCCGACGGCGCGGCCATCAGCGGCTGGCCTTCTGGGTCCCACACATAGAGCGCGGCACTGCTGCCAGGTTTCAGATCATTTGGACCCAGTCCAAGCGACAGCAGCATCGGCTGCGTCATCGGGCCAAAGATTTTCTGCGCCAAACCGAGCGGATCGCGCAGCTTGGCATATCCCCACAGATCCGAGCTGGCCGGCGTGGCGGGAACGGGAACTTGAATCGGCGCAGGCTTGGATACCTGAAGCTGCGGCGGTTTTTTTCCGCCTCCACAGCCACCCAGGATCATCGCGCTCAGAAACAACGACGGAACGATACGAACAAGCTGCATGGAATGCCTCAAATGTCGGTTTTACAAGAACAAGCGGCGCCAAGCTAAACCGCATTTGGGTCCTACACTCAAGCACTTGCGTGCGCTTTTTTGCGGCTAGCTCTTCGCTGATGCGGTCTGTGTTTCGATGGTGCGCAGGGCTTCGACGCGGGCGCGACAATCCAGGGCTCTTACAAGGGTGTGGGAATCGGGGCTTCGCCACAGTCCTTGATAGCGGGTGTCTTGCGTCCCAAGGTGCGGCACGTCCCCTGGTCCCAAGGCCAAGACAACATCCCAATCCGGATGAATGTCCGTCGGAATCGTGGATTCCTGATCGCACAACAGGAATGCCGAAAGCACGCCTTTGGGAATGCCGCTTGGGGGGGGAAGTCTGCATGCGGCTGCCAAGTCTGCGCGCAGATAGACAGCCGTCGCGTGCGTGGTGGGAAAGCCGTGCTGCAAAAGAGCAGACAAGGAAATGACGCGGTGGGAAGCGTTGCGAAGCTGCTGTTTCACGTCGAGCCAGACTGGGGAATCCGCAGCCTGTGCCGATGCATCGAGCACGACATACAGTGGCGAAAGACAGTAATCCTGGCGAAAGCGATCCCACGCGAGCAGCTTTTCGGTTGCTTCGCGAATCCGCAGCTCTTTGGCGCGCGATGTGAGCGATCCGCTGTGAAAACGGTATTCATACACAGGCGACAAAAAGTCGACGTGATGAACCCCAAGCAGGGTGTCTGCGAGCAGCCAATAATCGTAATCTTCGACGGTAAAACGGAACGGACTGTAATCGCCAAGGATGTGCGCGGCGCGGCTACGGTACATAAACGCGCCTCCGACCAGGTTGCCAGCGGAGTGCAACATGTCCGTTCGCTGCGGAAGATAAATGTGCTCGCTGCCTTTGGGGGTCTGGTATTCGCAGTAGTAGTCGCTGTTTCGCAGCGGCAGTCCGTCTTCGCCGATCAGATCCTGGTTTGCAAACGCCACATCCCAGTCCGGATGACGGTGGAAACAGTCGACAAAGCGCGAAAGGAAGTCGGGTTTTAGTCGGTTGTCAGCGCTCGTCCAGGTGAAAAACTCACCGTCAGCCAAACGGAATCCGCGCGACAGTGTGCGAGGAATTTTGCGGTTTTCCTGATGAAAGACGCGGATGCGAGGGTCGCGCGCGGCGAAGTGTTCTGCAAGCTCTGCGGTGTTGTCGTTTGAGCCGTCGTTGATGATGACAAGTTCCCAATCGGAATAGGTCTGCGCGCAGATCGACAAAATGGCTGATGACATCAGATCGGCGCCGTTAAACACCGGCAGCACAATCGAGACAAGTCCGGGTCGCCCCGGTGTCCGTAGCGCAGACAGATCCATTCCGAACCGCTGTCTGCGCAGGTGTTGGTAGTGGCGAAAGCGCTGCGAGAAAAAGGTCTGCTGCGCAATGTGAACGGCACTCTGCGGCAGGTTGCGCAGACGGCGAAGGATGCTCATGGCTGGGTTCCTTCGGGCGTGCGAAGGCAGTATTCCACAAGCGAACTGACCATCGTTTTGGGCGCAGGACAGACCAGCGTACCCAGGCGGAAGTCGACATGTTCACGCTGCAAACGGAATCGCACCGCACCAAACGTCTGCAGGTTCACCGTGATCGGCTGCCGTCGGATTTCGTCTAGCTGATTCCGAATCGCGTGCTGCCGGGCAAGCTGTCCGTTTGTACTGCCACCGATCACGAGTGCGGCGTTCATGGACAGCAGCAAAAGAAGCGCCCATGCAAACCGATTCCCTTGCAAACGGAGCAGTACCACAACGACCACAGGAATCAGCCAAAGCTGCGGTACGTAGCGTGCCCAGAAGACCCCCGGATTGACCAGACTCGATGCCAAGATCACCGCCAACACAAGCAGTCCGGGCCATAGGAATTTGCCGTGCGATGTCCCCAGTTCTCGCCGCGAACGGGGCAGGGATTTTTGGCGGGAGTGATAAACAAACAGAAACAGGACTCCCAGCAGCGAAAGCCCGAGCACCGGACCAAACCAGGGACCAAATCCGCCGATGCGAATGTCGGGAATCCCAAACTCGGAAAGCTCGGTGCGGCTGATGGCAAATGGAATTTTCCAGCGCGGCCAGGCTTTGTCGTTCGTCGATGTCGAAAACAGCGACTCTGCAAGCGTCAAAATCCGAGGCTGGGCGGCAAATTCCGGACCCAGTTGCGCCGGCATAAAATCAATGCGCTGCGATCCGGCGAGTGGATGGAACGGATGCAGGTGGCTGCGCAGATTGGTGACGTAGGGCTGAAAGCCAAGAAACAGGAATCCCAGTACGCCGCCCAGCACCGTGGTGACAAGCAGGGGTTTGACCAGTTTCCTTTTCCACAAAAGTGCAGAAAGCCCGACGCCGACCGAAAAAAATACGGCGTAGACAACCCCGGTGAACTTGGTCACGCACAGAATGGAAAGGGCCAGCAACATCGTCACCAAATGTCGTCTCTGCGGAGCCTGAAAAAACAGCACCGCAAGCGCGAGCAGAATCAGCAGAAGAGAGCCCAGTGCACCATCGACATAGAAGCTGGGAAGCTGACAAAACACCACCGGATTGAGCGCCGCCGCCGCTGCGATGAGCAGACTGGTTCCGGGTTTCAGATCCAAGCTTCGCGCCGCTGCATAACCCAGAAACAGCGATGACAAAAGCAGTGACACCGCGACTGCTTTGGCCGATTCCAGGTTGCCAAATACGCGGAAGAACACCGCCTGCGCAAGCCAGATTCCTTTTGGATAGGAATTGCACCAGGTGATGTCGCCATGCCACACAGGAAGCGGTGAATCCCAAATCGGATTCCAGCCGTGGGCGAGCTGAAAAATCGCTTCCTGATGATACGTCTGTCCATCCCAGCTCAAGTCGAAAATCCGTCCCATCGCAAATGCAGACAGCGCCACGATGGCACAGACAGACAGGATGTCACGCAGTGGTCGCGGCGAGATTCGCTTGGCCAAAAGGAAGGCCGTGGACACCGCCAAAAAAGCAGTCGGAATCCCCGGACGCAGACGGAGAAAGAGCTGAAGCTGTCCCCACAGAGACAGCGAAGCGACAAGCGTCAAAAGCAAAAGTCCCCATCGCTCCGACATCCCGGCGGCAGATGGGATGCGCGGTCCAGATCGGGGCAGTGGCGAGGTCATCGGGCGGTTCCTTGCATTCCCTGGCGGCTCAGCTGCGGCTCAGTTGGCGCGTTTGGCTGACACGCTGTAGCGGTCTGTCTTGGGCGGTGTCTTGCGTGTCCAGATGGAATGCACTGTGCAGCGCGCCGGTCTTTAAGACTTCGACGATGCGTTCTGATGCGCGACCATCACCATAGGGACTTAGCACGCGGTCTTTCGGCGCATTCCCTTGCAGAAGTGCCGTCGCCCGCGTCACGATTTTGTCGACATCGGTGCCGACCAGCTCGGCGACTCCGGCATCAATTCCTTCCGGTCGTTCGGTGGTTTCACGCAGCACCAGAACCCGTTTGCCAAGCGCCGGCGCTTCTTCCTGCACGCCTCCGGAATCAGTCAGGATCAGATCCGCGGCAGCAAGTGCAGCGACGAAACCCGGATATTCGAGCGGTGCGCACAGGAAAATGCGTGGATGTCCTGCCAAGTACTTTTGCGCGGCTTCCTGCACGTTGGGATTGGGATGAACCGGATACAAAATGTGCAAGTTCGGATGCTGGGAAAGCAGCTGCAGGACCGCTTGACAAATCCGAACCAGTCCGTCGCCAAACGACTCCCTTCGATGCGCCGTAAGCAGGGCCAGCTTCGATCCTGCGGGCAGGTTCATCGGCAGCGCGTGGCCTTGCGTGCGCACGATGTCTGCCGCGAGCAACAGCGCATCAATGCCCGTGTTTCCGGTCACAAAGATCGAGCTTTGCGAATAGCCTTCTTTGCGCAGATTGTCCGCCGCACCGTCGGTGGGTGCGAACAGATAATCGGAAAATACATCGACCAAGCGGCGGTTGGCTTCTTCTGGAAATGGCTGTTTCAGATCAAAGGAACGCAGCCCCGCTTCCACATGCGCCACCCGAATCCGCTGATACAGCGCGGCAAGTCCCACCGTAAATGCCGTCGTCGTGTCGCCTTGCACGACCACCAGGTCGGGCCGTTTTTCGGCCAGCAGCTCGTCGGCCCCACGCAGTACGTTGCAGGTCAGATCCGCGAGTGTCTGCCGCGGCTGCATCACCTGCAAGTCGACATCGGGACGGACATCGAAAAAGGAAAGCATCTGCTGGAGCAGCTCGCGGTGTTGCGACGTGATGCAGGTCGTCACGCGGAAGAACGGATCACGCCGCAGCGCATGATAAAGCGGCGCCAGCTTGATCGCTTCCGGTCGTGTCCCAATCGCTAAAAGGACATGCATGGTGGGTTCCTGGTCTTAGTTTCTGGTAAAGGAAAAGAAGGTCTGGGCGTAGCGCGTAAGGATGGCCGTCGGATGAAACATCCGTCGAGCATAGGTGCTGATTGCGGCCCGTTCACGGCGCCACTCATCCCGTTTTTGTACGGCTTTCGCCATCGCGGAATGAAGCGCTGCGATGTTGGGTTGATCGGGTCGGTTGGCAATCTCCAAAAGGGGTCCCAGTTCCAGCTTCATGATGTCGCCGCCTGGATTGGGAATCACAAAGCCGCGCTCGGAATTTGCACCGCACAGCTCTTCTGCGCTACCGCACAAGCTGTGGATGAGCGGCGTTCCGGTCAGCAGCGCTTCGGTGGCGGCCAGACTCCAGCCTTCGAAAAAGGAATCCATCAGAAGGACATCGGCTGCCGACAACACCGTCGAGACATCAGGATGATAGGAATCGAACCGGATGCGGTCGCGACAGGGCAAGCTCTTTTGCAGCGCTTCGAGTTTGTCAAAGTACGCTTGCTCTTCTTTGGGCGTGTTTCCCATGCACAGCAGAACCGCGTCCGGAACCGTCTTGGCCAGCTCTGCAAACCCCTGAATCATGCCAAGCTGATTTTTCTGCGGACAGTACCGTCCCAGACAGAGAAACAGCGTGACATCCATCGGAATCCCAAGCGCAGCGCGCGCGATCTTCTGTTCCACCGGAATGATCCGATCCGGATCGATTGCATTGCCGACCACCACAACTTTGTCTTCCGCAAGCTGCGGGTTGTGGGCGTGGTAGTAGCGTTTTACAAGCGCGCTGACGGCCAGACCTTTGGCAAAAAAGCGGCTCCGCTGGGCTTCGATTTTCCAGCGCTCTGCATCGAGCCAGACATAGGTGTTGTGAATCGTTTCAACGATCGGACGACCCAGTTTGTTTGCCGCTTCGAGCGCCGGCAGACTCGCGTAATGGGAATTTACGATCTGCGGGGAAAGCTGCTGTAGCTGCATGTGCAGTCGCTGCGGATCTCCGTTTGCAACCAGGACTTGATGTCCTTCGCGCTGGAGTTTGTCGGCCACATGACCACCATGGGAAAGGCACGTCACCGTCGGACGGACCCCGTGACGATGCAGGTTGCGGACCAAAAACGCGACGACTTCTTCCAGACCACCGACATCGAGCGTATCGACCAGCACCGCGGCTTTGAGCGGTTCGGAAGACGTGATGAGCGGCAGCACTGGATCGGGCGCAGAATCGGGTGGCGGGACAATTCCGGTATCTGGAAACGGAACCGCAAAGTCCTGCGCAAAGGTGTTTGCATGACGAAGCAGCGTCGAAAGACAGCGTTCCTGGGTCCACGATTCCAAATAGGAATGAAGGACTTCTATCTGCATCATGTCGGGACGCAGACTGCGCGCAAAGGAAAGAGACGACTCTCCTTCGCTGGCCACAAACTGGTACGGCGCGACAAGCTGGGCGTGTCCGTTTGCGAAGATGAGCGGCTTGCGAATGGCGTAGGAAAGCGCGAGCAGATCGAGCTGTTCACCGATTCCCAGCGCCGGTTCACAAGGTGGCACAAGCAGCCAGTCAATCGCCGCATACAGCGTGTACGGCTCCCCGAGCGGCCTCTCATCGACGATGCCGACGTTCTTCAGTTCCGCGGTCAGGTGTTCCAGTTCTTCGCAGCGCTCGCTCGACGCATTGATCAGCAGAAAGTACGCCCACGGGTTGCCGGACACCAGCTTGTGTAGCTGCGGAACCGTGAACTGGAGTCGCTGAAACGGAATGTGAATCGCAAAGACCGGACGGCCAGATGCGGCTTTCGGTAGCACGGGACCGGGCTTTTGCACGTCGCGCGCTTTTATCGCCAGCGGATGTACGTTGTGTCCGCGCGGAAGCTCGATGCGACGCTCGCTGCGGGGACTGTCTTTGCTTTCCGGGGTTCGACAGATCAGCGCAAAATGGCCGGGATGAACGTGCACAAACTGCTGAAAGTCCGATGTATGCGCCGGTTCTTGTGAAGGCGGAAGAAGCGACAGTGTCTTGCGGTCACTGTTTTTTGCAGCTCCCCCGGCTTGCAAAAGGACCTGGACCGGAAGCTGACCGAGTGCATCTTGCAGCTCGCTGCGGGTCTTTGGGGAAAGCCCACTGTCTATCACCACGTCCCAGCGTTTTTGTGCGTATCTCTGCCGCTGGGAATCAAGCTCTGTCAGCTGACAGATTCGCTGGTGGTGTGCCGCCAGTTCTTGCGTCAACAGCTCGTGACTCATCGAGCGCTGATGGACGCGATAGAAATACAGCGGATCTTCGTTGCCGATGTGAATCAGTCGACCGGCTGTGCGCAGCCGCAGCCAGAAGTCATAGTCTTCCGCGCCGCGCAGACGGTCGGCATAGATGTGTCCCAGTGCTTCCGATGCGCTGCGGCGATACAGAAAACAGGCATTGATGTAGTTGTCGTTTTCCGCGGCCAGCGGCACATCGCTGCGGGTCAGTCGGGTCACATAAGGACGCTGCGGATCGACATACATCGGACGATAGGAACCGTCGGTGAGCGGTTTCCCACTGTCATCAATCAGCGCCACATCGGCATACGCCAGCACCGCGTCCGGGTTGCGCAAGAGCGCTTCACAGAGTCGTGCCACCGCGTGTGGATGCATCAAGTTGTCCGCAGATGTCCAGGTTAGGAGTTCGCCGCGGGCATACTGAAACGCATGGCTGAGCGCGCGCGGCAACTTCTGATTGGCCTGACGGAAGAGACGCACCGACGGAAGATCCAGCAGTCCTGACAGAACCGCAGGAACGTCTTCGCGGGATCCATCATCCAGAATCACAAGCTCGATGCGTGGATAGCTCTGTGAAAGGACGCTAAGTACAGAGTCGCGCAACAGATCCGTTTGGTTATAGACCGGCAAGATCACGCTGACGAGCGGCAGACACTGGCTGCGCAGTCGCCCTGGGTCCGTCGACAAAATGGCATCAGGTTCTGGCAGGACGGCCTGGGTTTGTTTCGTCTGTACCGCATCCACAGCTGGCTGTGTAGGGAACCCAGTGGAGGCTAGCGGAATCGGCTGCGGAGTCTGGGCAGAATCCGCGCTGGGTGTTTCTTCCGGCGCGTTTTTTTTCCGCGTGAATCGATCGCGGAGTCGCTGCGGAATTCCAGCACTGCCCGCGACTCCTTCCACATAGTCCCGCGCAAGCGACAGAGAACGCATCGGACCCCGCTCTCGCAGCTGGCGAAGTCCGTCGAGCACTGCGCGACTGTGGGGGATGTTTTCAATCGGTTCGGTGATCTTGCGACCCAGCTTCCACGTCACCGATTGCAGCATCTGTTCATTGACTTCGCGCAGGTGATTGTTTTCACCACGCACCCGCGCAAGCCGGTCTTCCATGCTGCGTTTCTGCTGCACAAGCTGCGCCGAAAGCTCTTGCTCGCGCACCGCAAAGACGCGCTCCTCTGCCGCGGCCAGCCATGCGGCCAGATAGGGTTCGTCGGCCAGTCCTTTGCGCAGAAGATCCAGCGCTTCAGCGTGGTAGTCCGACAGATACAAAAGCGATCCGCGCAGCGCCGCATTTGTGCTTTCTGGCAGGATTCCGTCCGCTTGATCAAGCAGATCGGACAGCTTGGGAAGCTGCAAAAAGGACGCGAGGAAATAGCCAAGCTCAGCGCCATGGCGGCGGACTTCCTCTGCGGTGGGAATCTGTCCAGACAGAAGCTGTGAAATGCGCTGATCTTCGTCGGTAAGTCCACCGACACGAACCATGCCAACGATGCTGGTCCAGTGGTCCCCGACATCGAAGCTAAGCAGGATCGGATCGCAGCCGAAGACTTCCCGCAGCGCGTTTTGCAAAAAGGGGCGTGTCAAATATGTAATATGTTCAAACGAGCTGTTCAGACAGATCCAGCTTGCGCCGTGTGTCTTGGCGCGCGCAGAACCACCGTCGGGCGTGGCAAACAGGAAGACGCCCCCTGGACGCAGGGTCAAACGAACTTTTTCAAACACGGTGTGCAAGTCACGGACGTGTTCGATGAAATCCCATGCGGTGATCACATCGCAGGGAGGGACTTCCGTGGTTTCAAATGCGGACGCAATGACCGGGAAACCCTGATCGCGCACAGATGCAGCGGCAGCATCGCTGATCTCGACGCCAGTGCCGCCAAAACCTGCGCTGGCGGCCAAGCGCAAAAACAGTCCATTTGCACAGCCGAGGTCGAGCAGCTTGCGTCGTTCAAGTGGGTTTTTTCCGGCCCACAAACGCAGAAGCGCAAGCTGCCAGCGGAAGGAAATCGGCGCAATCGACGCATAGTCGCTGTAGCCTTGTCCCGTCGCTGTGTCGTGTTTGTGAAAATACTCTGCGCCATACAGCGCGCTCAAGTCATCGGGAATGTCGCGGATGAACAGAAGCCCGCAGTCTTGGCACGCGACGATCTCGTTTCCATCGGCGCGCTGATAAGCGGGCGTCAGACGGGATGACGCACAATAAATGCAACCAAGCGTAATCATTTGGGGCCCGTATAACGCAAGCCCGCGACGGCTGTCAACGACTGCTTGGCGGTTCGCAGCGGCGCAGATCCGTCGGGGTCTGCCTGCGCAACCTGCGCGTCAACGATTGGAAGTGAGAACGGAAAGGGAAGGAAAACGGTTGGGCTGGCTTTGGGCGTCGACGGATGACGAGCTACGGACTACTCATCCTTTTTCTTTTTTTTGCGGCGCTTTTTCTTGTCCGCTTTTGCGTCGTCACCACCGTCTGTACCGGCATCTAGCTTGGCTTTTTTGCCGCGGTCTTTTTTGCCCTTCTTGTCTTTCTTTCCTTTGCCGTCTTCCATCGCTTCGGGCGGCGGCTCATCGCTCGGGGCCGCAGCGGGCGAAGCGGTGGGCTGGGCCGCGGCAGGACTGCCGGCAGGCTTGGCTTCAGACACGGCTTGCACCATTCCGGATGGTTCCAAAATCCGGAATTCCACACGTCGATTTTTGGCACGACCGTACAGCGTCTTGTTGTCGGCAATCGGGCGGTTTGGACCAAATCCCTCTGCGGTCAGACGGCCCGCGGCAATTCCGTGGTCAACCAGCCACTGCATGACGCTCTGTGCCCGCCGCTTCGACAGGTCGGTGTTGTGCGCCGCATCGCCACGATCGTCGGTGTGACCTTCGATCTGAAGTTTGGTGATCTGCGTCTGAAGCTGGAGCGCATTTTTCACCGCTTCCAGCACCGGATAGCTGTTCTTGAGGATCTCGGCCTCATCGTTGGCAAAGAACACTGCGCGGTTGATGACAATCAATCCGCGACGGATTTCGACCAGGCCGGGGCAGCCATTCTTTTTCGGATTGGGATCGGGCGCGCCCGGTTTGGTTGGGCACGCATCTTCCGCATCGACGATGCTGTCTCCGTCACGGTCGGGCAGTGGGCAGCCGGGCTTGGCCGGATCGGGATGACCGCCTGCCGAAACTTTCGGGCACTGATCCACCGAGTCATACACGCCATCGCCATCGGCGTCGCTATCGGGGCAGCCGAGCTTGCCGGGGTCCGGATGATCGCCTTTGGGTTTTTGCGGACACTGGTCTTTGCTGTCGACCACGCCGTCTGCATCGCTGTCTTTGTCGGGACAACCGGGCCGTTTCGGATCGGGCTCGCTGCCCTGGGCTTCGGTAGGGCACTGATCCTGCGCATCCAGAACACCGTCGCCATCGCGGTCCGGAATCGGGCAGCCGAGCTTGTTTGGATCGGGCCGATCGCCCTTGGGTACCGTCGGGCACTGATCCGTTTCATCCGGTACACCGTCGCGGTCGCGATCCGGTGGCGGACAGCCGTTTGTGCGCGGATCTTTGGTCGCTGGGCCGGGATCGTTTGGACAAGCATCTTTGCGATCGATGATTCCGTCGCCATCGCTGTCGACGCGCGGTGGTTCCGGTTTCGGCATCGGCGCATAGGCCACCCGCAAAAGCGCGCGCGCATCGGGTGTTCCCGGCTCTCGCAGCACGCCGACTCCACCAGCGGCTCCGACCTGGACATAACCGGCAATGTTGTAGTGAACCCCGAGCAGCACTTCGAGGCTGGTGTAGTCGCGGGCAAAGGCGTGGCCGCTCAGGATGTCGGTACTGACGAGCAGCTCGGGCCCGATCGAAAAGCGTCGTAGCGTGTCAGCATACGCAGCAGACACCCCAAGCTGCAGCGCTGATCCCGTGGTGCTTCCGTCGGGAATCATGTAATTGCCCAGCGTCGCTTCGGGTCGATACAAAAAACCGAGCGTCGCCGACCAGCGGATCTTTTTGGCCAGACCGCCAGCGACGATTTTGGGCAGCACACGGACACCAGCGTCGCTGGTCAGCATCGGCAGCGAGCTGTCGATCGCGCGCAGCGGAATCCACACCGAAGCGCCGGCGCTTAGCGAAAACGCGCTGCCGTCGGGCTGTCCGAAAATTCGTGCCATCACCGAAATCCGCGGGTCGCCAACCGCCATGCCACTGACCGGAGCCAGGTCGCCGATTTGTTGGCCGCGCTCCAGCAGTGTCACCGGCACCGACGCCGCGATCGTCACCCGATCGAGGAACGAGCCCGCCAAATCGACATTCCCAATCAGCTGGTGATTGATGATCGAATAGGTCTGGCGAAAGCTGTTGTCGACGGTGCTATAGCCGAAAACCAGCGGATTGTGCGCATAGTTTAGGGTGATACCCGCCGCAAAATACCGCGTGGACGAGTACCACGGATGATCGACCATGAACGACCACTCACCGACGGTGGTTGGTTCGTATCGGTTGATCTGAAAGCCGACGTTTTGTGCGCGGGCCGGGCCTGGCAGTCCCAAAAGCAAAAGGAGTGCTGCCCACAGAGCTTGCGAAAATCGGAAACGCACTTCAGCCTCCCTTACCCGAAAATTCGACCGTTCCAGTTACGTTGCCGTCGCACAATGCGCAGGCCGCAGAGCAGAAATGCCATCGCCCACAGTGCCGTGCTGCTCGTCCCGGCTGTTCCGGTTGTCATCGTGCAGCCAAATCCACCACCGGCTGGACGCGCCACAAGTGGGGCCGGATTGTCGATGGTGACGCTGGCGCTGTTGTTGTCCAAGTTGGGATCTGTCGTCGGCGCACTGACTGTCGCGGAAAACGCAAGCGATGTGGCACCGAGCGCCGGAATCAGCGTGAGCGCGATCTGCGGCGCCTGCGTGATGGGCAGCGTCGCTAGCTTGCAGATCATCTGCCGCGTCGTTTGCCGACACGACCAGTTTTGCGCGTCGATGTTCTGTACTTTGATTCCCGTTGGCAGATCGATGGCCACCTGCACGTTGCCGCTCAGGCCGGGCCCCAAGTTTTGCACATTTACCACAAGCTGGAACGGATCGATTTCGTGCGCCACAGACGGCGTCGCGCTCATCGTCAGCGAAAGATCCGCTATCGAACAGTAGGGTGCACCGGCATACGGGCCCAGCTGGGTTTGCACAATCTGACCGAGTGATCCGTCGCTGGCGCCGTTTCTTGGGAATGCCAGCATGTCGGTCGATGCGGTCGTGCCGCCGCTGCCACCGTTTGCCTGCGTCGTCACCGTCGTGCTGGGGGACAGCGTTACATAACCGCCACCACCACCACCACCTGGGCCCGCGGCT
>DAORGN010000060.1:0-23588 GCA_035340095.1 Pseudomonadota bacterium
GAGTCCGGGCGAAAGCTACCGATAGCGCTACAGGTTGACAGACAGGGTTTCCAGATAGGTTGGATAGCTCTTGGGAAACACACTGGTGTCGAGCGTCCAGCGATCGTGTCCGGTCAGCTCATAACGGATCGGATACGGTCGCACTTTCGCGGTCTTTCCAACGGAATCGACGTCGACTTCGCAGAGCATCGCGCGATTTTGATACACGACGCGCCCCTGATACGCCGCCCCCGCTGCCATCACCAGCGTCTGCCGATACGGACTCGATACCCACTGCGCTTCGTTTTCGTGCAGGTGTCCGCGCAGCACAAAGTGACAGTGTTCTTGCAGAAGCTGTTCGATGTTGCGGCGTTCCACTTCCGACAAGTCCTGCACCGGGTGATGCATCAGCGCGATCTTGATCTTGGCTTTTTGCACCTGGGAAATCGCGGCCCGCAAAAGGGGTTCCCCGACGAACAACTTGCCACTGTCGTCATCGGCCTGCGCAAACCACGCAGTGTTCAGCGGCAAAATCCCAATCTCAAGATTCCTGACTTTGACGATTTCCGCCGCTGCGGTCGCCAGACGAGGATCACACTGCCGCGGCGCGTCTTTGCCAAAATGACCGGCTTTGTAAAACCGATTGTAGAAGCTCGTCCATGCCTCGAATTTTTTCAGGTGCCAGCGCTCTGCCTGCGGCTGGAAAAAATGCATCGCTTCGTCGTGCTGGGTCAGCGTCCGCTGAAGCCCAAAGCCGCGCTGCCGAGCGACATCGTGATTGCCCGGCACCATGATCACGTTCTGCGTCGCGACACCGCTGTGTTCACACAGGCGCAGAAGATACTCTTCCGCCAAGCGGTATTCGCTGTCTGATCCGCTCTGCGCGATGTCCCCGGTCACGAAAATGCAGTCGAGCCCGCGCCCGCCCCGCCGCATGTCATCCAGCGTATTGAGCAGCGACTCGAGCACAATCCCAGCGCCCTGTGTCTGGTGCTTTTCCGAAAAATGAAAATCCGACACATGCAGCCAGCGCACGGTATGCAGACCCGGATGCGCACCCACCGTCGCAGAGTCCACCCGTGGTGATTCGATTTTGGGATGCTGATCCGCTGTGTGATTCGGCTGATTCGCAGGTTGTCCGATGCTGCGCTGTACCGAGCTAAGCAGCTCCAGCCGTCGACGCAAAAACAGCTCGATGGCACGACTGCGCGGCACCGCCAGCTTGCGTTCCCAGCTCACCAGCCCGTCGAGATACGCGCGCCCGTGTTCTTCCCACGTAAACGGAACCGGCTGTCCGAGCAAAGACCACAGCCCTTCATAGCCGCCCGGCAGCATAGGACTTGATCCCATTCCGGTTAGCAGCGACGGGGATAGCGGCATAAGCGCCGGCGAGCTTTGTCCCGGCAGCATCAGATCGGGCAGATCGCTGCGACCGGCAAACGATTGATCGAGCAGGCGCTGGCTCGCTTCCAGATCGCGCTCTGCGGCGCGCAAAAGCTGCGCCAGTTCCCACAGTCGCCGCCGGAGCGCTTCCAGATCGGGAAGCTGCGCCAGCATTTCAAAGAAGCGGTCGCACAGATCGGGCCAGCCGCCGGTCAGCTCGTGCAGCGTCCACAACAGCTCGCTGAGCAGCTGCGAATCCGCGCGCACCATCTTGAGCTGCGGCAGCGCGTCGAGAAACTCGGCGACTTGCGGCGTAAACACCACGTTGACCGGCAGCGCCATCAGCTCGCCGGCCTGCCGAAGCCACGGACTCGATCGCTTGTCGGTCAGGCTATCCGTCGACAAAAGCACAAAACAGAGCCGCGGCGTGCGTCGCAGCGAAAACGGCGACACCGGCAAGAGCGCTTCGGTCGCGTCGGTGAAAAGCTGATACAAGTTGCCGATAAACAGCGGAACCAGGACGTGCAGCTTGTTCTGCGCCAAAAACTCTTCGCACGAGGTGAGGATCTTGTCCGTCGGCAGCTTGTCGAACGCGGCGACTTGGCGACGTTTCGACTGCGGCATCGTCTGAGCCACCCGATCGATGATCGCTTTCAAAAGCTGCGGCACCGACGCATGCAGCGACGCTCGAACCGGCGCGGCGAGTCGAAAGGTGATGTCATCTTCCCCTTGCTCGACTTCCGCCGCCGGATTCCAGTCCCACGACGAATGCAGCCCGAGCACGACCTCCAAGGACTCTTCGAGCGCTTGCGAGAAGTACAGCACATGCCCGGACACCTCACGCCCGTCGAGGCTCACCGCTGGATACCACAAGCAGTGCGCCCGCAGCCTTTCCACGGGAACCGTCCGCCCCGAGGCGATGTGAACCGCCACCCGTGGAAACACGTACTGTCCTAGACCCAAGCTGACCTCCTTGCCGTAACGCGAAGCATACGACGACTTTCCGACACTTGCCCGTTTGCCGATTCCGCCTCGCTGACAGCGCGAAGTGGGCGACGATAACACGCGCAGGCCCGCCAAGCCCGCGCAAGCAGACGCAACCTGTGGTATGCACGCAGCCTGCGAGGAGGATTTTTGGGATGGCGGCACCTGTGGGGAAGAAGTCGGCAGCACGCGGAGCAGGCAAAAAAACAGCCTCAAGCGACGCGAATTCCGACGGAAACGTGCGACCACCTGGCGGTTTCAAGCTGGCCGATCTGGTGAAGCCGGGCGCGGTATTTTCGGTGTGGTCGTCAGACTACGACGCGAGCGACTTGTATCCGATCACGATCGAATCGATCGATCCAAATGGCGCGCTCGTGCTGTCGTATGGAACGCCAACCGGCAAAGCCACGCTGCGCTGCGAAGCCGCGTCGACCGAGCAAGGCCAAGGCGTCGTGTTTCTGTCGCAATTTGCTGCGATGACCGACGGCGATACGGTGTCAAAGAACGGCAAACTGACCACGGCCACGCACAGTGCGCCGTTTTTGCTAAGCCGCGCGCTGCTCGCCAAGCTGTCTGCGGGGGAAGAAGTCACGCTGTCGGTCTATTCGGGGTCGTTTGCGGTCAAAAAAGTCGGGACCGCGCAGGCGACGGTTCGCATCCATGAAAAGCCGGTCAAAGTTCAGGTGCTGCACGCGCAAGACACGACAGAAACGGACTTTTCGCCGGTCGATCTGTGGGTGCTCGATCATCCGGTCTGGCCGATCCTGCTGAAGCTGGAGTTTGGCGGCGAGTGCGAGCTGTCTCTGTTCGAGATTGAACCAGCGAAATAGCGTCCGCTGTTGATGCGCAAGCGGTTCGCCGCGGTACACTGGGAAGATGCCGCAAAAGACTCGAGCACTTCCCACGGTACACCCGGTGCTGCTACGTTCCTCGCTTGCACTGCTCTGTGCGATTGGTATCGGCTGTAACAAAGATCCGCAGATCGATGGAAATCCCGATGGGAGTACGATTCCCGACGGTGGAGATCCCACGACAAGCGATCTCGGGATGCCGGTCCAGAACGAAATTTGCAGCCTGGATAGGTACTGTTTTCGCAATCCGCTGCCACAAGGGAATGGGTTTAACGGCGTCTACGTAGCTGCCAGTGGAGAGATCGTTGCCGTCGGAGATCGCGGCACGATCATGCGCTACGCAGGTGGCGTCTGGAACGCCGAATACAGCGGTTCACAGAGTCTCTTAAATGCAGTGTGGGGGCCCAGTCCGCAAGACCTCTGGGTCGTCGGTGAAAAGGGACTCATCCTCCGGTATGTAAGCGGAACGTGGAAAACGCAGGCCCCGGTCACGACATTTTTGCTAAACGGAATCCACGGTGTCGACGCAAGCAACATCTGGGCGGTCGGAACCGCGGGTCTGATTCTGAAATGGAACGGCAGCACCTGGAGCCCGCAGACATCCGGAACCACGACCACGCTGTCGGCGGTTTGGGCTGCTGATGCAAACAATGCTTTTGCGGTCGGATCAACCGGCGTCATCGTTCGCTTTGTCGGTGGCACCTGGAATCCGCAGATAAGTGGAACAACCCGCACGCTGCTTGGCGTCAGCGGAACCGATGCCATGAACGCTTGGGCCGTCGGTGATCTGGGCACGATTGTGAAATGGAACGGCAGCGCGTGGAGTGTCCAAAACAGCGGCAGTGTCAGTCGTTTTTACGGTGCATATGCGGCGTCTCTCACCAGCGTGTGGGCGGTTGGCACGGGCGGAACCATCCTGCGCTTTGATGGCAGCGCCTGGAGTCCGCAGCCAAGTGGCGACACCAATTTTTTCAAAGCGATAAGTGGCCAAGGGACAAGCAACATTGTGGCGGTCAGCGACGCGGGATGGGTCACTCGGTATGGCAGCGGAGGTTTTTCGCCGCTCACCAAAGGGAATACCAGCACGGTGTACTGCGCGTGGGGAACCGATTCCCAAAACTTCTGGGCAGTCGGTGATCAGGGCACCGTACTGCGCTATCAAAACGGCGTCATTTCCGTCGAGCCAACCGGCACGACGCGCAGTCTGCAAGGAATCTGGGCCGCATCACCGCAGGCCGCTTATGCGGTCGGAACCGCCGGCACCGTGGTTCGTTACGACGGCACCAAGTGGTCGCTTGTCAACAGCGGCAGCGCCGCGAACTTTTACGGCGTGTACGGAATCGATGCCAACAACGTCTGGGCGGTGGGGGATTCCGGAACGATTCTGCGCAGCCAAAACGGAATGACGTTTGCCGCCCAAACAAGCGGTGTCACAGGAGAGCTGGACTCGATCTACGCTGCCGATGCGACCCATGCTTGGGCTGTTGGTGCGGGCGGCGTCATTCTGTTTTACAACGGCACAAACTGGACTCCGCAGAGCTCCGGCACCACGGTCAAGCTGCGCAGCGTCCACGGAACCGGGGCAAACAATGTGTACGCAGTCGGAGACGCCGGCACCATCCTGCGTTTCGACGGCAGCAAGTGGGGAAGCCAGACTTCGGGAACCAGCCAAGTCCTGGCGCGCGTCTTTGCACAGAGCCCAACCAGCATCTACGCGGTGGGACAAAGCGGAACCGCGGTGCGCTCCAATGGGACAACGTGGAACCAGGAAGACAGCGGGGCGAGCCAGTTCCTATTCGGTCTGTGGGGCACCCAGACAAACATATTTGCCGTCGGTGGAATGGGTACGATGCTCGAAAAGAAGAACTAACCTACGTTCCCAGTGGAGCTTGACCTGATGAAACCGATCACAGCCAAACGGAATCGATTGCTGGTTTTTTCCACCCGTTTTTTCGCAATAGGAATCGGCTTGGGAATCGGCTTGGGAGTCTCTATCGCTGCGCACGCAGCGACGCTGCAAGTGGGACCGGGAAAGACCTATGCCAAGCCTTGCCTGGCGATTGCGGCGGCAGCAGCGGGAGACACTGTTGAGATCGACGCGGCAGGTTCGTATGCGGGCGATACCTGCGCATGGAGCACCGACAACCTGACCGTTCGCGGCGTGGGAGGCCGGCCCAAGCTCGACATCACGGGCGTCCAGCCCGCCCAGCAGAAGGGACTCTTCACCATTTCTGCTGCGAACGCGACGATCGAAAACCTCGAATTTTCCGGCGCGGCGATTTCGGCTGCATCGGGAAACAATGGCGCGGGAATCCGCCACCAGGGAACCAACCTGACCGTGCGCGGCTGCGTGTTCCACGACAACCAGAACGGAATTTTGGGATCACCGGCGGCGGGGCTGACAGGGCAAGTGCTGATCGAAAACTCCGAGTTTTACAGCAACGGTGCCGGCGACGGATTTTCCCACAACATGTATCTGGGGAACTACGCGACGTTCATCCTGCGCCATTCCTATTCCCATCGCGGCAAAGTCGGACACCTTGTCAAGAGCCGCGCGCTCGTTTCGCAAATTCTGTACAACCGCATCACCGACGAAATGGGTGGCTCTGCAAGCTATGAAATCGATCTTCCCAATGGTGGCACCGGTGTCGTTCTTGGCAACATCATCGAACAGAGTGCGACCAGCCAAAATCCGGCGATGCTCGCGTTTGGGGAAGAGTCTGTCCCATCTGGTTACGACTCCCATTTGTATGTTGTCAACAACACCTTCCTAAACACCAAGGGTTCGGGAACGTTTGTGTCCGATGCGACGACAACACCGGCAGTGCTAACCAACAACATTTTCTGGAATGGCGGCACGGTATCGAACCAAAGCACAGCACTTCTGACCAGCAACTTCGTGAGCGCGCAAAGTGGAGATCCGGGCTTTGTCAATGTGACAGGCTTCGATGTCCACCTCTTGCCAAGCTCGCCGTGCATCGACAAAGGAACCGACCCCGGCAGCGCGCTTTCCCAGAGCCTGTCTCCGGTGTTTCAGTACGTGCATCCCGAAAGCCAGGAAGCGCGCGGAACCAGCGGAACCGCCATCGACATCGGTGCGTATGAATATGGGAATCGGGTTTCTACCGACGTTGGAGACAGCAGCGGAGGCGGCACAACCGCGACCGGCTGTAGCTGTCAAATCGGAGCCCGCGCCAAGACGCAAGGGAGTGGTATTGGGAATCAGCAAGGCGTCCTGCTGGGAATCCTAAGCGCTTGGATTTTGCGTCGGAAACGATCGCTTCGCACAAGCTAACGATCGCTGGTCAGCACAAATCGGTTGCCGCGCGCGGAGATTCCGTTGCGCTGACACACATAGACCAGATACTGCCGGCTCGGCGCGTCCAGTTTCCGGTATGACTCTTCGACGAGCGCGAGGTTTTTGGTCTGACAGGCTGCCGATCCGATGATGCGACTGGCGCGGATCGGACTGTCTTTTGCCGCCGTTTTGGCCAGCGTGATGGCCTGGGCGTAGTCCCCGTTTACATAGGCGGTCTGCGCCTGGGTCAGCGTCTCATCGCTGTCCATCGCCGCGCCCATGTGCGTCTCTGTTCGCGTCGTCTCGCTGTGGATCACGCCGTCGCTGCTGCGGATGATCCGCTGTTCGATGACCACATGCCGCGTCATCTGTGACTGTGACGCGACCGAATAGGACTGTTCCTGGGTCACGACACTCTTTTGACGATGACAAGTCCGGAGGGAAACGCCCCCGCTCATCAGCAGTCCGCCCAGAAACAGTCCGAACGTGACACCCGCACAAGCGGCCAAGATCGCTTTGTTCATACTGGCAAGCGTAACGTAGGCGATAGCGACGGAAAAGAGCGCGAAGCTAGGTCTGCAGGATGTTTGGGAATTGCCACGGCGACGGCGCGAAAAGCGCTGCACTGCACGCCCCGGTTTGGTAGAAGCAAAGCACCATGGAACCGCGAAGCGTGCTTTCGGATTGGCTGTGGATTGCTCGCTATCACATCGTGCTGGTGGCGATGACAGCGCAGGTGGTGTTTGGCTTTTTGTTTTCGGGCCGTTACTTGCTTGGCCTGTCTTTGGTGGTCGGGCTCGACTGGTTTTTGATCAACCTGCTAAACCGCATCACCGACGTGGCGGAGGATTCCCACAACCAAGTTCCGGGGACCGCCAGGGTGGCGCAGAACAAGACCGCGCTGACAGTTTTGGCGACGGTTTTGCTCGTCTCGTCGTTTGCGGTGACGTATGTGGTGTGGCCGCAGCTTACGCCGTGGCGCGTCGCGGTTCAGCTTATCGGGATGGGCTACAACTTCAAAATTGTCCCGACGCTGCACGGCCTGTCGAGGTTTAAGGAAATGTACTTTTTCAAAAACTTCGGCTCGTCGGTGCTGTTTGTGCTGACGTGCTTTGCGTATCCGATTGTCGTGGCGGGGCACGAAAACATGGGCGTTGCGGCCATTTGCATGTTGGCGCTGTTTTTCGTGCTGTTTGAAACGACCTACGAAATTCTCTATGACTTTCGCGACCTGGATGGCGACGCGCTGCTGCATGTGCCGACGTATCCGGTCGTGCATGGCCCCGACATCGCAGAAAAGATCATGCGCGGGCTGCTTTTGTCGTCGGGGCTTGTGCTGGGAATCGGCGCAGTCTTCGGTGTTCTGGGTGTGCGTGAGCTGCTGTTTGCCGTCGCGCCGCTGGTTCAGTTTGTGTTCTATCGCGCGCGGCTTGTGCGTGGACTCACCAGCCAGGACTGCCTGTGGCTGACGCATGTGGGGAGCGCCCAGCTTGTGCTGTTTTTGGTCGGAACCGCGCTGTGGAAGAGCGCCGGGCTGCCGGAAAACATTTTTCTACGCTGACGGACTTGGCGACAGCACGACCAGACCGCGCGATCCATCGACAAGCAGTCGCTGACCGGTCTGGACAAGCCGCGTCGCCAGTTTGGTTCCCAGCACCGCCACAATGCCGCGCTCCTGCGCCAAGATCGCTCCGTGTGACAGCGCGCCCCCACAGTCTGTGACCACCGCCAATGCCCCCCAAACTGCCGGGGCCCACGACGGAAGCAGCGTCGGCAGCACCAAGATCGTATCGGGCGAAAGCTGGGACAGCACGATCCGCAGCGACGCTTCGGGATCGTCCAGACTGGGCACCACCAACGCGCGACCAGTCACCACACTCTGCGTTGCCGAGATTCCCGATCCGCTGAGCGTCCGTCCATCCGGCAGATCCCATTCCGGACGACCTGCGACAATCCGCTGTGGCGGCAAGAGCTTCTGCGCAGCCAGTCGATCGTGTCGCGCCGCGCGTGCCAGACGCGACAAATCGACATCGGCAGGGTAATCAAACGGGTCTTGTCCCGCCCGCCACGGACGCCACGGCAGATCGAACACAAGCTGCGGATCGGCGAGCCGTCCCGTCGCCAAAAGTTTGGCACCGCGCGCGCGCAGCGCCCACCTAACAAGTCGCTGGGCCCGGAAAAACAGCAGGTCGTCGTCTTCGGCCACCCGCATCGCATCGCGCACCAGCAGCACCAGGGATTGCAGCGCACTGCGGGCCGCACGCGGCAGCCGAGACTCCAGCGTCTGCACCGCCTGCTGATAGCGGAGCAGCGCCGCCTTTTGTTTTTGCTCCGGTGTTTCCGGCAGGCCAAACAGGTGCCGCGCGTAATCGGCAATCGCATCGGGCTGCTCGTCATCGCACGGAACCCGCACATCCCAGCCGCTTGAAAACGCGCCAAAACGCGCCAGGACGCGCCGCAGCGCCGCTTGCGGACATCCAGCCCGCCCAAGCTCCCACAGAAGCTGTACGCGCTCGGTCTGCGCGCCGCCAATCCCCGCGAGCAGATCCCCATGCTGGCCCAGCGGCTCACCCAGGTTTGCCAGCAGCAGCTCATCGAGCTGCGTCCGTGCCCACTTGATGGCCGGCCCGAGCAGACCGACGTACTGGTCATAGATGCTGCGATAAATCGACAGCGCCTCGCCGAGCCCCAGATCAAGTCCCAAGGCATCGGTCAAAAGATCCGCCCGGAGCGCACCATCTGCTGCGAGCAGTCGCTTTTCCGCCGGCCCGAGCATCGCCTCGCAGGTCGGCAAAATCGTCGTCGTGAAGACTTCGCGCGTCTGGCGCTGCATCACCTGCGGTTTTTTGCCCGCGACCTGGGCGTAATACAGATAGCCACGGACCACTCGCTGGCGCAGCCACGGCACAAGATCGGCGACAGCGTCGACCAAACCTTGCTGCGCCGCCGACAGTGGGTCGGGATTGTGTTCCTGATCCAGCCGAAAGCTGTGCTCGCGGTCGTCATCAATGACAAAGCCGG
Source organism: Pseudomonadota bacterium (assembly GCA_035340095.1). Classification (GTDB taxonomy): domain Bacteria; phylum Myxococcota_A; class Polyangia; order Palsa-1104; family JAEUJZ01; genus JAEUKA01. The sequence continues at coordinate 9,517 of DAORGN010000060.1, forward strand.
ACTGCGAGTCGGTGGGCGGGGCCGGTCGCGCTTGCAAAAACGTCACCAGACCGCTTTTTGTCACCGCGTATTCGGCGTAGATCGCCACGGGCTCGGCGGTGTGCTCTTCCGCCGAAAGCAGCGTCGCAAGCTGCGCGGCACCTTCGGACAGTTGATTCACCTCGCCTGCGCCATAACGGATCACGGTCACGTCGGCCCACTCGGGGGCTCCGGCCTCGCGCTCCTCGCAGCGCAGCTCGCCAAGCTGGCTGCGGTACAGCACCCCGAGCCGCTCCGCATCGACCTGACGCTGAATCAGCACCGCGACGGGAACCGTTTGCCCAAGCGCCAGCTTGATAAGCTCGGTTTCACCACTTTCGCGCACACTGCGAATCGCATCTACCACGTCGTCGATTGGCACATGGGTACGCGACAAAAACAGCCCGGCGGCGCTCTGCCCCGCAAGATCCTCGGCCAGCGCCGACGAGCGGACCACAAACTGCGTCGCCGATTCCCACGGACTTTTCCACAGCCGCGAGAGCGCTTCTTGCAGACTTTCAAACGACGGCAGCGGTTCCGACGGCAGAATCACCACCCCATCGGGAACTGAAATTCCCATCGCCAGGGCGCGCGACAGCCGGCATGCCTTCGGTCCCGCCGCAGCAAACGTCGCACAGTCTCGCAGAGCCAGCATGAGCTTGGGCTATTCTTCGTCGCTGTCTGACGTGGACAGTCGCTGCAACACCGCCATGTCTTCCAGCGTCGTCACGTCACCCATCGCGCGTCCCGTGGTCGCAATTTCGCGCAAAAGCCGTCGCATGATCTTTCCCGATCGCGTCTTCGGTAGCGCGTCGGTGAAGCGAATCTCCTCGGGCCGGGCAATCGCACCGATTTCGTGCACGACGTGCTCTTTCAAAATGCCCGCCATCTGTTCGCTTCCCGCGTGTCCGCCGCGCAGCGTCACAAATGCGACGATGGCTTGGCCTCTGATGTCATCGGGACGGCCCACCACCGCGGCTTCAGCGACGTGAGGATGTCCAACCAGCGCGCTTTCGACTTCGGCGGTGCCGATGCGATGGCCCGATACGTTGAGCACGTCGTCGACCCGACCCATCACCCACAAATAACCGTCTTCATCAAAGCGCGCCCCATCGCCGGTGAAATACACCGGACGGCCATCGACTTTGAGGTCGCCAAAATAGGTTTTGCGATAGCGTTCGGGGTCGCCGTAGACGGTACGAAGCTGTCCGGGCCACGAGCGCGTCAATACCAAGTAGCCGCCTTCGTTTTTGCCGCAGCGACTGCCGTCTTTGTGCACCACTTCAACCGCAATTCCCGGCAGCGGCTGCGTACAAGAGCCAGGCTTTGCGACGGTGGCTCCCGGCAGCGGCGCGACCATGATGCCGCCCGTTTCGGTCTGCCACCAGGTGTCGACGATCGGACAGCGACCGCGCCCAATCGTTTCGTGATACCAGACCCACGCGGCGGGATTGATCGGTTCTCCGACGGTGCCAAGCAGTCGCAAAGTGTCCAGTCTGTGGCTGCGCGGATGCGCGTCACCCCAGCGCATGAACGCGCGAATTGCCGTCGGTGCGGTATAGAAAATCGTCACGCCCCACTTGTCGATGATTTCCCAAAAACGACCGCGATGCGGCGCGTCGGGGGCGCCTTCGTAGATCACGACGGTGGCGCCGTTTATCAGCGGACCGTAGACGATATACGAGTGACCCGTGACCCAGCCAACGTCGGCGGTGCAAAAATAGGTGTCCTCGTCGCGCAGATCGAACACATATTTGGTGGTAAACGCCACCTGGGTTGCATAGCCGCCCGTCGAGTGAACCACGCCTTTGGGCTTGCCGGTCGTCCCCGAGGTATAGAGGATAAACAGTGGGTGTTCCGACGGCACAATCGCCGGCTCGCACACGCCCGCTTCCGACCGCACCAGATCCGTCCAAAAGTGGTCACGGCCCGGATGCATCGAGATGTCCTGCCCGGTGCGGCTCACGACGACGACGTGCTTGACGCTGGGACAATGCACGAGCGCTTCGTCGACGTTGTGTTTGAGCGGAACCACTTTGCCGCGTCGATAGCCACCGTCTGCCGTCACCACCGCGACGGCACCAGCGTCGTTAATGCGGTCGCGAATCGCTTCTGCGGAAAAACCACCAAAAATCACCGAGTGGGTCGCACCAATCCGCGCGCACGCCAACACCGCAATCACAAGCTCCGGCACCATCGGCATGTAGACGATGACGCGGTCGCCCATCCGGATCCCCAGCTTGCGCAGCGCCGTCGCCGCTCGACAGACTTCGCGATGCAGTTCGTAGTACGTCAGCACACGCTGGTCGCCGGGTTCGCCTTCCCAGATGAGCGCCGCTTTGTTGCGTCTGTGCGTCGACAAGTGGCGATCCAGACAGCTCTCGGTGATGTTGAGCTGTCCATCAGCAAACCAGCGCACAAATGGATGGTCTTTGTCGTCGAGCCCCTGGGTTGGCGGCGTGCGCCAGGTGATGTGCGCCGCTTGTTCCAGCCAAAAACCATCGGGGTTCTGCTGCGCTTTTTCCCGCAAAAGGCGCAGCCCCTCCGCATCCAAGTGAGCCTGCTCAACAAACGTTCCCGACGGTGGAAAGCTTCGCTTTTCAGTGAGGACGGAGTCGATGGTCTTCATGGAATCAATCTACCTGCAAGCCCACAGACCGGCGACAGAAACGTTTTGCTATCCTGGTTTGCATGTTGGGCGTCGAAACACTGCTTCTGCCCGTCAGCTTTCTCGACTGGCTGCGGACGCGGCTGTTTTCGCTGCTCGGTCCGCTTGGGCAACCGATTGTCAGACGGCCAGAACTCCGGGTCGCGCTGCGAGGCAGTGTCGCGGTGCTTTTGGCGCTCACAGGGACGATCCTTTTGCCGCTGTGGATCTTGGCGCTTGGGCCGCTCATCCTCGGGGTGCCGCATCTTTTGTCCGATGCGCGCTATTTGGTTGTCCGACCTGGACATCAGCGCTCGCCGCGTCTTGTGCTGGCTGTTGGCATTCCGCTTGTCATCTGCGGTCTGGGCGTCGGCATGCCGGCGGGACTGGCGGCGCTTGCGGGTGTGTTTTTGGTCAGCGATGGCGCGCTGTGGCGACGATGCATCGGTCTTTCGCTGGTGGGCGCGCTCGCGCTTTGGGGCTACGCAGCGCACAGCTTTTACCCGCACGAGCTGTGGCTTGCCCATCTGCACAATCCGATTGGCGTCCTGATTTGGTTTTTGTGGCGACCACGGCACGAGCGGCTGCACCTGATACCGCTCTTGCTGTATGTGGCGTGTGCGACGGTGATTGGCCTTGGGGTTGTGCACGCTTTGCCGTTTGGTCTTTCGGCAGCACCGCACAGCGACGGTTCGGCGCTCGAATTTTTCCGCGACACCCTGGCCCCAGAGTTTTCCGAGACGTGGGGGACGCGGCTTGTGCTCCTATACTGCTACGCGCAGATGGTGCACTACTCGGTGTGGCTTCAGCTTGTGCCGGAAGAAGACCGGCCAAGACCTACGCCGCGCAGCTTCCGCGAAAGCCTGCGGGTGCTTTTTGCGGACCTGTCATGGCCGCTTCTTCTGCTGGCGATGCTGATTGCGCTGTCGCTTTTGCTGTTTGCACTGCGCGATGTCTGGGCGGCGCGAACGGCGTATTTCCGCCTGGCGACGTTTCACGGCTATCTGGAGCTGTGCGCGCTCGGACTGTATTTTGTCAAAGGACAAAGGCCGCAAAAAGCGCGGCGGCTCGTCGAAACTGCGCAGGGATTTTTGCCGGTGAGTGCTGCTGCGGCACATCGCTAGTTCCTACTTCCCGGCTCTTGTTCGGCGTATGCTCACCGCAAAAGGAGGCCGACATGAAGTGGACATTCGCAGCCATGGCGCTCGGCGGTGTACTTTTGGCGGGTTTTTCGGCGCATGCCGAGGGTGATGCCGAGGCGGCGCCCGTAAGCCCCGGTCAGGTTCGGCATGTTCCTGCAACGGCGGAAACCGCCGAAGAGGCCAGTCCCAAGACGGCGCCACGCCCACCAACGGTTCGCAGCGCAGCGGCCAAACCCGATGGTACAGCGGCGACCGTGAAGCCGATGCTGCCCGCCGACTATCGGCCACACGGGGAAACAGGAGCCGCCGCCAAAGAGACCGGAGCCAAAGACGCGGCCACCAAACCCACGTCCAAGCCCGCGGCTGGCGACAAAGCGAAAGATACGACGGCGAAAAAACGCATTCCGCTCGCACCGACCGAAGCCGAGCTAAAACGCGAAATCGCCTTGCGCAACGGCGGACCCGATGCACCGGCAACAGACAACCGCCCGACGAGCGAAAAGCTCGCGGACAAAGCCACCAGCATTCCCAACCAGCGACGCGAGTGGCCGACGACCGTGAACAATACCGCCGGCCCAACATCCAAAGCCGGTCCCGGCAGCGCGCAGGACCGCAAAGGCACCATGATCGAGGCCACCGGCCCGCAGCAAGGTGTCATCCGCAATCGCTGGTAAAATCCATCCACCATGTCGTCCAAGCCGCTGCGCTTTGTCACGCTCCCGATCAGCCACTATTGCGAAAAAGTCCGCTGGGCGCTGGAACGCCAAGGCGTCCCCTTCATCGAGGAAGGCCACGGCCCGGTGCTGCACGCTTTTTCGACCATGCCGCTCACGGGGGGGAAATCGCGCACGGTGCCGATCCTCGTCGACGAAAATCTGTCGCCGCGCCGGGTTCTGATCGATTCCACCGACTGTCTGCGCCACTTGGCCGATCACTACGGTGCAAGCTGGCTGTATGCCCATCCCGAAGCCGCGGCCCTCGAAGACGAGCTGGATGACAAGCTGGGTCCGGCCACCCGTCGTTTTGCCTATTTTTACCTTTTGCCAGAGCGTGCGACCGCGGACGTGCTGACGCAAAATGTGCCGGGCTGGGAAGCATCCTTTGCGCGGGCCATGTTCCCGCTGATTCGGCGCGGAATGGCCAAAGCGATGAACATCTCGCCCGAAGGGGCGCAGCGCTCGCTTGGGCAGCTACGCGAGCTGATGGAACGATATGGCGCGCGGCTGGCCGACGGACGGCGCTATCTGTGTGGGGACACGCTGACGGCGGCGGATCTGACGTTTGCGGCGCTGGCCTCGCCCGTGATTTTTCCGTCGGGGTACGCCAAGATCACGATGCCGGACATCACGGCCATGCCGACGCCACTGCGGGAAGAAGTCCAGCGGCAACGGCAGTCCCCCGCTGGTCAGTTTGTGCTGCGGCTCTACGCCGAGGAGCGCGCTAAAACGATCCGCTCAGCGTAAGACCCGTCTGGGTGCTCGTCCGCACTGGGGCAAGCTGAAGCCCGACGAGCGGCGCCGGCAGCCGACGGTTGCTGACGATGCCAACCACCATCATCGCGACACCGCCCATTTGAGCCACTCCGTCGACGAGCGACCAGTTGATCGCCCAGATTGGATCGCGCCAAATCAAGCTGCTGACCAGCGGACCGACCACCGGGATCATCAGGGTTCCCGACGCAGAGCGCTCGGTGCTGACATCCCGGGCAAACGAGCTGCCTTGGCTCGACTGCAAATACACCGATCCGGCGATCACTGCGGCCAGATAGCCCGAAGCAAAAAGCGTCGCGCCACCGGCAATCAAGCTGCGGTTGCGCTGTCGAATCGCCACGGTTTCCGCCGTCCGCCGATGTTCCAGCAGCGCGGACAGAAGCTGCTGCATTTCCATGTGCACGTCGGCACACATCGAAGAACCCGGCAGCACATCCGCTGGCATGACGGGCGGCGGCGAAACAGGCTGCATCGGCTGCGTCACAACGGATGCTGGCCGCGGAACCGGCTGTCCTGACGGTGGCGGCAGCGGTGGCGGCGGCACAAACGGCTTGCCGTTTGCATCTTGGAGCACCTGCGCCTGTGCCGTCGGTGTCGCCAGCACGCACAGCGCAGCCACCGCCAGTCCCGACGCCGACGCCCCGACTCGAGACGAAAAAGCGCGCAGCAGCGAACGGTTTTGCATCATACGCTGCACCATACCACGCACGTCGACGCGGCGCTCTTTCGGTTCACACCGTCGCGCAAAGCCCGGAAAGCGACAAACGAGCTTCGGCTAGAACGGCTTGCCGCCGATTTGGAAGAACGTCGACCAGCCCGGTGCCGGCGTCGGTGAAACTTCCAGCGTCGGCGCCAAGTCATAGAACGGGTCGGGGTAGTAGTACGTCTGGTTGAGGACGTTGTAGAAATTGAGGCTGGCCCACAGGCGGTTTTTGAAAAAGTGCGCACGAGCACCCAGGTTCAAAATCGCCTGCGGCGGCAGCTTGTCGAACGTCAGGTCAGAAAAGTTCGCGATCGTGCTTCCATCGGCAAGCGACAGCGTGCGCAGCCGGTTCGGATCGTCGTAGCTGCCGACGACCATCAGCGTACCGTTGGTTTCCAGCCAGCCCGGAATCACCGACAGCACCCAGCCCAGATTGAACGAGTGCTGCGGCATGCTGCGCAGGACGCCGCGGTCGTTCGTCGTGATGTGCAAAAACGTATAGTTTGCCGACAGCGTGTGGTCGCCGATGTAAAGACGCGCCGCTGATTCGACCGAGTGAATCTGCCGATGCGAGTTGAAGTTGCGCGAGTCTTGTCCCGGCTGGTCGGCCAACGCCCCGTTTGCATCGGTACGCCGGTTGGTATAGCTACCGTTCGATATGACGATAAGTCCGTTCAGATCGGTGTAGGCGTAGTCGGCGCGAAGCTGAAGCGCGCGAATCGGGCCAATGTTGCGCAAAAGCTTGGCGTTCCATTCGGCCTGAATCGCTTGGCTCTTTTCGTTGCTCAGGAAGTGGCTGCCACCAAACTGCACGGCGGCTCCGTTTGAGTCGGTGTTGTTGAACACCGGCGGACGGAAGCCCGAGGCGTAGTTTGCCTTGACGTGCATGTCTCGATAGAAGTTCCACACGAGCGACGCGCTGCCGAGGACCGTTCCACTGTTGCCGAGGTTGCCGCCGTTGTACTGCGCTTTGCCAAAGCCGCCTTGCAGACGAACACCGGCATCGAGCGTCAGGCTGCTAACCGGTCGAAACGTGTCTGACACATAGAGCGCTGTGACCAAGCGGTTTGTGCCAAACAAAAACGGCAACTTACAGCCGGCTTTGAACACCGGCATCGCTGTGCCCGACTTTTCCAGCGGACAGCCAATCGGCAGATCCTGCGGATTCGACTGCGGGAAGTTGACATACAGTTCGGGCACCCATTCGTAGAACAAGTCGCCGCCCCACAGAAGCCGATTGCGCAGCGGCAGCGAGGCATCCCCATCGATCGTAAGACCGACGCGATACGAACGAATCTGGGTGTCAAATGTCGTGCCGTTTGGATTGCGCGCCGAGCCCGGCAAGATGATCGCGTTTAAGTCGCGCACAAACTCGATCGCGTAGCTTTTTACGTCGAGCCCGAGCCGATCTTTAAGAAACCGACCTTTGTAAGACAGCGTCACGAAGCGATCAAACGACTGGAGATAGTTGCGCACCGGCTTTCCAGCAGGCGCGTTGCTGCCCGTATCCCAGGCACCGCTCGTCGGGTTGTTGGCGAACGACAGCGACGTATTCATCAGCGCAAACGGCAGCGAATACGACAGCGTGACCGGCCCATACGAAATCTTGCCGTCGACGTTCACAATCCACGACCGCTCGGGATTGGTGTCTAGGTTGGTCGAATATAGATGCGGGCCGGATGGCGAGGGCGCAGCGTTGCGGTACAGCGACGCCAGCACATTGAAGCGCGAGGCGACATAGGTTTCGTAGCTGACGTGCTGGACGATGCTCAGCTTGGGACCACTTTTGAAGCGGAAGCTTTTGCCAAACAGCACGTAGGCGCGAAAGTCCTGCGGCGAGCCGGGCCCGTCGCCATAACCAGCGCTCGCTTCCAGACCATTTATGTCGTCAGCGTCCTTGCTGATCAGGTTGACGATGCCAAGAAACGAGTTTGCGCCCCAGAGCACACCGCCCGGTCCCGTCACGACTTCGACGCTCTTGACCGTCTCTAGCGGCAGGCCGCGGTTGTAGGTTCCGACGTTGAGCACCGGCTCGAACATCGAAACGCCGTCGCGCAAAAGCAGCGCCGCTTGGGCGGTCCCGCGCACCAGCGGAATCGACAACAAGCTGCCGCCGTTGCTCGATGACAGCCAGCCCGGAATCGTTTCCAGAACTTGGGTGATGTTGCGATAGCCACGGGCTTGGATTTCGTCGGCGCGCACGACGGTGACGATCGATGGCGCTTCTTGCACCGTCGTGACCTGCTTGGCCGCTGAAAGCACGCGGTCGGCGATGTCGATGTCGGTGTTGCCACTGCCGCGATCGACGTCGGTTTTCGTCGCGTTGTCGACGACCGGCTCGGGATCGGGCAAGAGCACGTCATACGCCGGATCAAGCGCCGATGCCGACCGCCTGGCTGGTGGCAGCACTTCTTGGGCGAGCACCCACGATGGCAAACCCAAAATCAGCGCACTCACGAGGAGAGGTTTTTTCACAGCAGACCTCCCGCCCGCGGCAGCATGGAATACGCCATCCCGACCATCACCCGTCCCGTCGGATTGCGCGGATCAGACCCCAAAAGTCCACCGCCTCCGGTGAGGGTGAGCCGCAGTTTTTCCGTCGGCAAAATATAAATTGAACCGAGCGCCGTGCCGGTCATGTTCGTCTTGTCGCCCGTCACCGGAATCGTCCCAACCGCTTCGATCCCGAGCCCAATCACGCGATGCAGTCGCACCGTCAGCGCGCCGCCCCAGGTGAGCTCATGTCCAACGGTCAGTCGCAGCGGCGGATCGGACGCCTGGGCGGTAGTTGGATTGGGTTCAAAAAGCTGGCTGCTCTGCCGCACGACTGCGCCAAAACTGCCCAGCACATGCAGTCGACCAAACAGCCCACCGAGCAGCAGCTTGGGTCGAAACGTGAAGTTTTTGTCGCCCAGAAACGAGTTGCTATCGCCAAGCGGCGCCGTCACCTCGAGCAGCGTGCCAATTTCGAAGTATTTGCCGCCGTAAAAGCGCGCTTTCACCGCAAAACGCGGATCGCGCACCCCGACGGTGCTAAGCACAACATTTTGGCGTGGCTGCCCCGCATAGATGCCCGTGCTTACCGTCGATCCCGTCGTTGCAGGTGGCGTCGGAAGAACTGAAACCGTCGGATCACCGACGGCATTGGCATCGTAGTAATTGACCCCAACGGGCACCATTGCGGAAAGCGACAGGAAATCCCACAGCCCGAAATAGAAGCCGACGTCGAGCGTGACCTGATTTTCGATCACCGCAAACAGCGCTTCTTGCCGCCCCATGTTGGTGTCGTTGAGCGTGAGCCGCAGCGGCTTGCCCGCCCAACCCACGTTCGCGCTCATGCCAAACTCGAACTGCTGCGGCGTCTGCGCGCGATCCACCACCTGGAGCCCATAGGCGTCCATCGCCGGCGGCGTCATCACGACGTCGATGCTGCGATCGGCCCGCGCGCTCGAAGCCACCAGACTGACCGCGCAGGTGAAAAATGGCAGAACAAGCGCCCGACGTATCATTGCAACCTCGCGTCGAGCTGGGTCTCCACCGAAGCCGAGCCGACCAGTGCGGAAAAGTTCGTCGGAAGACCAGGACCATTGGTGTTCGCGTACATCGCAAACTTGATCGCGCCCCGTCCCGCTGCGGAATCAGGCAGCCGTCGACCCTGGATCACCGGATAGTAGATGGCGTTTGGTAACTTGTCGTTGTCCGGCTCGATGCGGATCTGGATCTCGATCAGATCCTTCATGTTGGTCGGCACCGAAAAGGTGATCCCCGAAAAGTTCTGCGTCGGAAGATCAGGTGCCGCCGTCCCCGCGCCGGTCTGATACAGCAGCATGCCAAACAAAACGCCCGACAGCGGCTTGGTGTACTGCTTGGGATTGCCCACGTAAAAGTTGGGATGGCCGCCGTCGCGATAGGCTTTGCAGACGTTCAGTCGCCGGTCTGATTCGGCGTCGTCTTCCGCTGTCGTTGGTGTAATCGCCATAAGCGCCCCGCTGCGACGCGGTTCATTGGCATTGTCCGGGTTGTGCTGAACCAGCACCAACATCGTCGTCGCCGCGCGCCCTTTGGTCGCCAGATTCAGGTCCGCATTCGTCGATGGGAAAGGCGTTAGCTTGGACACCACCTTGCCCACTTGCAAAAGCAGCTGATCCCGCCCAGCCAGCGTTACATCGGACAGCGCTTCGTCATCGGTGGCTCGCTGCGCTTTTTGGGTGTAGTACTGCGCGCCGCACGTCGATGAGGACAGCGAACCGCGCCCGCAGCCACCGTCGTCACGATCCAGCCCGCGAATGGCGCATGGCTCACTGGGATCGACGACCGGCAGAACCTGAAAGCCTGAAAATGCCTGCGGGTCGGTCTGTCCACCCACGTTGGCGATGATCCGCTCGGGCTTGGGATTGCCCGCATAATAGGCGTACATCTCGACGTGGTGAGACGGGAACGGCAGCGTCGGCACCACGGGCGGCGGCGTACAACCGGCAGGAACCCCCGTGGCAACACACGGCTGGGGAGGCAGCGGCCAGGCAATCGACATCGCGACCACCGAGCCTGAAAACGTGTCGCAGCTACCCGCCAAAGCCGGCAAGAGTGCGAACAAAAAGGACAGCTTCCGCGACGAGGCTAACACATAAGAAGCGTATCGAGGCCCCTTCGGGCCTGTCAATCAATTCATCTTAATCGTTGTCTTCTTCGTCGCCTTCGTCGCCCGCACCGTCAGCTTCGCCGCCTTGCACCGCGAACAGCGCCCACTCATGCTTGCCGCCCGCGAGCTTGGTTCCGCAATACTGGCACGTTACGGCGTCAGACCCAGCCAGCGCGCCGCCACACTCTGGACAATCGAGCGAGGACATCCCGCGCCGACTCTTGGCCGTGGCCGACCGACCAAGCGCCAGCACATGCGTAAACGTCATCGGCTCACGTCCGTCGACCGAAGCGCTCCACATGATCTCGACGTAAGCGTAGTCCTGTTCACCGCCGGTGAGAACCGATTCGAGCTCGGCGCTACCGACCGCGACCTGCGACAGCTTGGACGGCTCAAGCGACAGCTCCGAGCGATCCGTTTCCGTCGTCGGCGGCTTCACACAGAAGCGATTGAGCTTGTCGAGCTTGCCGGTCGCTTTCGCTTCGATCCACTTCCAGAACATCACCGATGCCCGGTCTTCGATTTCCTGTCGGCTCACCTGGGGATCGCGCTCGCGCAGCTCATCAAGTCCCGAAATATCCCCGACAGCCGGCTCAGCCCGCCACTCTTCCGGCTGCGTGATTTCCGCCAGCACCCAGTCGTGTTCCCCCGAGTTGACCAGCGCTTTGCAGTACTCGCACTTGACCACTTCGCCCAGCGGCAGATCGGCACCACAGCTTGGACACTTGCCTTCGAGCGCCGGGATTCCCTTTTTGCTGTGTTTGCCGCGACGACGAACAAACGACCAAACCTCGTGATACTGCCCTAGCTCGGCTTTTTTGGTTTGGCTTAGCGCTTCGCTCGGCGACAGCGACACAGACACATCGCGATCGCGCGCCTCGCCGACGATCTTGACGTGCACCGTATCCCAGTTTGGATCGGCCACCGCCGCCATGATGTCCGCCGACACCACCCGCCAATCGGCCATCATGTTGCGCAGCCCTTGCGACTTCAAAAGCTCGAGCTGCGTCGAAAAACGAACATACACGCCATCCGAAATCACGCGCCGCGCCGGACCCATGTTGCCCGAAAGCCACGCCTCGTTGACCTTGCCGACGACGGTCTTGGTGCGCGCAAGGAACGACATCGGTTCAAACTCTGGATCGTGCTGCCGCAAGTCGGCCAGGCCCGCCTTGGCGAGTGATTCGTCGACATCGAGCTTCGCTCGCTCGGGCTTTTTGTTCCGTCCAGCCAGCCAGATCAGCAAGATGATCACCAAAATGATCACCACCACCACGACCCAGCCGCTGCCCGAAGAGGAGCTCGATCCCGTGTAAACAACCGTCGTCGAGCCGCTCGATGAACCTGATGACGAGCCGTAGGACGACGAACCGGAAGAGGACGACGAACCGTAGCTGCGCGAGCTGCCCGACGAGCTGCTGCCGCTGGAATACGACCGACTCGAGCTGCTGCCGGAAGAGTAACTGCGCGAGCTACTCGATGAGCTGCGCGACGACGATGACGATCGATAGCTCTGTCCGCCGCCCGGTCGAGCCGCTGCCCAATCGAAAGCGAACCAGAACACCAAAAGCACGGACAAGAGCCAGACCACACCGCGTCGCAGCATAAGCAGCATCCTAGCGCTTTCGTCAGGAGCCGTCACGGCCCCAGGCTGACAGCGACCGCACCCAGGTTGTTTGGCGAAAGAAAGGAAGCGACAGAAACGGACTGGAGGGGAACTACTCGGACAGCTTGAACGAGCTGCCGTTTTGGACGATGCCTTCGCGCTGGCAGACGTAGATCAGGTACTGACGGGCAGCATTGTCGAGCTTGCGGTACGCATCGCCGACCAGCTTGAGATCCTTGTTGCGGCAGGCGGCGGCACCAATGATGCGCCAAGCGCGGTTGGTGCTGACCTTGGCCACCGATCGAGCCAGGCTGATCGCTTTGTCGTAGTTGCCGTTAACAAACTCAGACTGCGCATCGGTGAGCACCTGCTCGGCATCGCCACCAGCGGCGGGCGCTTCGACCTTTTCAGGCTTTTCGGCCTTTTCAGGCTTTTCGGTCTTTTCCGGCTTCTCGGGCTTCTCGTTGTCGGCGACCTTGCCCTTCTCTTTGTCCTTGCGGTGATGCTCTTTGGTGCCAGCGTTGCCACCATCGTTGCTCACCGACGAGCTACCGCCCGAACCACCACACGGCTGATCCTTGGCCGCCAGGGCTTTGACCTGTTTTGGATCGACATCGAGCACCATCTGCACCTGCGACCGCGCTTCCCCACAGTTGCCTGCTGCACGCGCATCCGATGCGTTTTTGAGATGGCTCTCGACGAACAGCGGGAAGATTTTGTCGTAGTCTTCCTTCGCGCTCTTTTGATAGACCGAATCTTCGGGAATTTCGCGATACGTCTTGAGCGCAGCGTCGTAGTTTCCGCTGCCTGCTGCACCCGCAAAGCGATCGTAGATCTGCTTGTTCTTCGATTCTTTTTCGGCAACCGTCCGTTTTGCCGTCGCGGCATCGCGGGTGCGAATCGCAATCGCATTGTTGCCAATGATCTTGCCCGTCTTGTCGAGCACGTCCTGCCAGCGCTTCGCCGCCAGATCGCTTTCAACATCGATCAGGGTCTTGGCAGCCTCGGCGTCGACATCGACCTTCGGCGGCTGGGTCAAGAACCAGTACGCACCACCACCGACGGCAGCCAGAAGCACAAGCGTCAGGATGATCGGCACCACCGGCGTTCCCCGCTGGTCGCGATCGACGATCATTGCGTCGATCTGTTCCTTCGGGATGTCCTGTCCCGGCGGGATGAACACCAGACGAACGTGGCCGAGATCGACTTTGTCGCCTTTGCGCAGCTCGACTTTGCCGTATTCCTCGCCATTGACACGCACGCCGTTGGCGCTCTGCATGTCCATGATCTGGAACTTGTCACCTTCGCGAACGATCTTGGCGTGATGACGAGAGATCGAGCGGTGATTCAGCACCACGTCGTTGTCGTCGGTACGACCGATCACTGCCGTGGCTTTTTCGAGCTGGAATTCCTGACGTGCAAAGTTTGTCGAAACAACGATCAGCCGTGCCGGCTTTTCGGGAACCTTGACGACCGGGGCTTGAACCGGCTGCGCCAAGGTCGCTGCGCCAGGGGCTGGAATCGCCGGCGTCCCCGACATCAGCGTCGGTTCGGCGCGATTCACTGGCGTCGTCTGCGGGCCTTGACCGGGTACTTGGACCTTGGCCGCGCCTTTGTCGAGCTTGACCGAGACCTGATAGTCGCCGATTTGAACTCGGTCACCGTCGCCAACAGCAACCTTCCCTTGGATGCGGTCGCCGTTGACCTTGATGCCGTTATAGCTCAGCAGGTCTTCGATGAAGAGCCCATTACCCTGGCGGGTGATCCGCGCATGACGCCGTGAGACGTTGCGCTCCGTCAGACGAATCGTATTCCCTTCCTTCCGTC
>DAORGN010000061.1:0-23352 GCA_035340095.1 Pseudomonadota bacterium
CCTGCGCCACGATCCCACAGTCGAAATCACCGGCGACTTCATCCTTCCGAAGTAAAGGACGTTCGGCACGGGCCCGATTCCTTGCGCGGCGTGAATGGCCACGCTCAATCGGTTGCGGAAGGGCTGCCGCTACCGGATGTGCGGAACAAAAGTGTGCGGGAAGCGCTGCCACGCAGGTTTTGTCGCGCAAAAGTGTGCGGGAAGCTGGGCTGCCACGCACTTTTTGCGCAAAAAGCTGCGGGAAGCTGGGCTGCCAACGACTTTTGTGCGCAAAAGAGCGCGGGAAGCTGGGCTGCCAACGACCTTTTTGCGCAAAAGCGTGCGGGAAGCTGGGCTGCCAACGACCTTTGTGCGCAAAAAGCTGCGGGAAGCTGGGCTGCCATGCACGTTTTGCGCGCAAAAACGTGTTGGCAGCGCTGCCGGGGCGCAAAAAACAGAACCGATCCGTGTGGGAAGCGCTTCCGCAGCAGGATGGACGGTTTACCCGCTCCTAGTGCCCCCTACGCGGTTCAAGTTGGGATATACTAGCTGGGCCGTGCCCTGTTTTTTCAGCTCGCTTTCTACCTGTAAAGACGTCGTGGCCGTCCCAGTCAGGAGGCCCCGATGATCGGCCAGATGGTCGACCGCTACCGCGTGGTCTCGCAGCTTGGTGAAGGCGGTATGGGCGCCGTGTATGAGGCGATTGACGACTCAAACAGTCAGCATGTCGCCATCAAAGTGCTGCACAAAGAGCACGCCTCGAACCAGCAGATCGCCCTGCGCTTTATCAACGAAGCGCGTGCCATCAACGTCGTGGACCATCCTGGGATCGTCCAGGTCATGTCGATTGGGCAGCTTCCAGATCAGACGGCCTACATCGTCATGGAGCTGCTCAAGGGCGAAACGCTGTCGGCGCGGATGAAGAAGTCGCCGGGCAGCAGGCTGCCGGTGCTCGACTGTGTGCGACTGGGCAAACAGATCGCGTCAGCACTGGCCGCCGCCCACGCCAAGACCATCGTCCACCGGGATCTGAAGCCGGACAACATCATGATCGTGCCGGACCCCAAGGTTCCAGGGGCCGAGCGCACCAAGCTGCTCGACTTTGGTATTGCCAAAGTGAAGCAGGAATATCAGGCCAACGATCAGCTCCAGACACGGGCCGGCGTGATGATGGGGACGCCGCTCTATATGTCGCCGGAGCAGTGCAAAAATGCCGGCGATGTGGACGACAAGGCGGACGTCTATTCGCTGGGGGTGATGCTGTACCGAATGCTTTCGGGCAAGCCGCCCTTTTCGGCGGCGGGCACGGGCGAGCTGATGGCGATGCACATCTACATGCAGCCGCAGCCGCTCAAAGAGCATGACGCGGCGATTCCCGAGCCGCTCATTGAGCTGGTTCACAAGATGCTGGCCAAGCAGCGCCAAGACCGCCCGTCGATGGCCCAGGTCGAAGCAGAGCTGGAAAAGGTCAACATCAAGGTGAGCGCGATGATGCCGGCGGTCAGGCTGCCTCCGCCGCCCGCAACGCAGCCGAGCACCCCAAGTCCACCGATGGCTGCCGAAGCCAAGACGGTGCTATCGGATGGAGGGGCGTATGCGATTCCTCCGCCGAGTGGACGGGATGCCGCGACGATCATGCCGACGCCATCGCCGGTTGCGTCAGGGGGCGGTCGCGGTCTGCGGATCGTCATCGTTGCGCTTGTGACGCTGTTGGCGCTGGGAATTGGCGCTGGGGTTGTCGGGCTTTTGCAGAAGCGCGACAGCGTGAGGCTCGATCCGACGGACCCGAAGTCGCTGGGCAAGACGGTCGATAAGCTGGTCAACCCGGCAGACAATCCGGACAGCAAAAAGCCCAAGGCCGCCAAGATCATCAGCTGGCATGTGGAAAGCGATCCCTCGTCGGCGGATGTCTATGACGTGCGCAAAGATGAGCTTTTGGGCAAGACGCCGTTCCGGGTGGAACAGCCGATTCAGCCAGGGGAAGTCGAGCTGGAGCTGCGGCTTGAGGGCTACCAGCACAAGCGGATCACCGTGAAGGCGGACGAAAACCAAGAGCCGCCGGTGGTCAAGCTAGAGCCGGTCAAGGTCGAAAAAGACCCCAAGCCGAAGAAGGATCGCAGCAAGAGCCGGCGACACGGAAAAAAGTAGCCGACGGTTGCGCCAAGCGGCGAGACCCGACGATACTTGGCCGGCATGAGCCAGCCGGGCACGCAAAGCACATCGACGTCCAGCGACGAAGTCGTTGAAAAGAGCGTGCGCGGCGCGGCGACGACCACGCTGGCGGGGCTTGTGGGCCGGGCGGCGGGTCTTGTGACGACGCTGCTCGTCACCCACTTTGTCCACAAGACCGAGTATGGACAAGCCAACCTGGCGCTGATCATTGCGACGGTGGTAAATGTCCTGACGCTGCTTGCCCCCCAGCAGGCGCTGCTGACCCGGCGAACGCTGTTTGCGGAGTCATCGCAGATCATCCAGCGCTTTGTCGTCGGGTCCGGTGTCTTGGTGTTTGGCCTGCTGTTTGGTTTGGGCAGGCCGCTGCTTGGGCTTTTGCACGAATCGGGGACGCTGCCGCTTCTGCAGGTCTACTGCGCGGCGCTGTTTTTTGAACGGCTGGCGCTGATTCCGGCGGTGCGGCTCCGATATGAGCTGCGCTTTTCCCATCTGGTGCAGGTCGATCTGCTCGGGGACACGGTGTATGTCATCGTGACGATGGCCACCGCGGCGTATGGAGCCGGGGCGATCTGCTTGCCGCTGGGTGCGCTGTTGCGGCAGGTGGCGCGGGTCTTGTGGCTCAAGTTTGGGCTTCGGATGTCGCTGCTTTGGTCAGACGTGCAGCTGCCCAACGCGCAGACACAGACGCTGCGCAGCGAGCTGTGGCAGATGATGTGGCCGATTTATCTGGCGTCGATGGTCGAGCTATCGACGCTGTACATGGACAACCTGTTTGTCGGGCGAGTGTATTCGACCGGGGCGCAGGGCATCTATGCGGTTGGCTACACGGTGATGATGACGCCGTGTGAAACCATTGCGATGTACGCGACAAGTGCGCTGGTCAGGGCGCTTGGACTGGATGATCGCGACCGTCGACAGCAGAACTTTTTGGCTGGTCTGCGCTATGTGACGCTGTTGCTTTTGCCGATTGCTACCGGGGCGGCGCTGGTCGGTCCGACGTTCGAGTCGGCGCTGCTGCCGCCGCGCTGGCACGGGATTGCTCAGATCATGGCGGGGCTGTCGCTCGGGGCGGTGTCGCTTGGCTTTCATCGCATGGCGTTTGCGCAGCTGACGGCGTTACACAAGTCGCGACTGGCCGCGCTGGTCTATGCGACGCAGATTTCGTGCTTTGTGCTGGGGCTTTGGCTGGTGGCACGTTTTGACCCGCAGCGGCTGCACATGGAAAGAACCGCGTATGCCGTATCGGGCGCGCTGCTTCTGGCCGGCGTTACGGGCGTGCTGGCGACGGTGGTAACGGAACGACTGAGGCTTTCGTGGCTTGCCTACGCGCTGGGCCCGGCGCTGCTCGGTTCATCGGCGATGGCGGTGGCACTGGCTGGTTTGCAGTGGCTGCTTGGGCGCTTTGCGGTTCCACAAACCGCGCCGCGCCTGCTGGTCGAGGTGCTGCTGGGCATGGTGGTCTATGGATCGTACCTGCGGCTTTGCCACCCGTCGCTCTTTGATGAAGTCAGACGCTTTATTGCCCGACGGAACTAGGGTAATACTCAGCGGATGTCACATGCAGCGATCCTAGCCGCAAGAAGTCAGCCGGTTTCACCGGACTTGCGGCTTGTGTCGCGCGGGCCCACGGGGACGCGGCGCATCGGTCAGCAGATGGGCGCACTGCTTTCGGCGGGGGATGTGCTGCTTTTGGAAGGGCCGCTCGGGGCGGGGAAAACCTGTCTGACCCAAGGGCTGGCCATCGGGCTCGGTGTCGACGCAGCTACGGCGGTCCAGAGCCCGTCGTTTACGCTGGTGAATCAGTATTCGGGACGGCTTCCGCTCTATCACGCGGACCTGTATCGCCTGTCGCATCCACAGGAGCTTTTCGAGCTGGGCCTGTGGGAAGCCGCAGAGACGGGCGGCGTGGTGGTGATTGAGTGGGCGAGCCGTTTTCCTGGTGAGATGCCGACGGATCACTTGTCCGTCGAACTGTTGCCCGGACAAGGCCTTTACCGGCAAGTCATTGTGCGTGCCACTGGATCGCGTTCTGCGCAGCGTCTGGCAGAGATTGCGACCAAGCTGGCTCCACGGCGGAGGAGATCGTGAGTGAGACAATGATCTGGAACATCAACATCGACACCCTGCGCGGCGGCTATCTGGAGTCCCTGAGTCGCGTTCGCGCAGTCGTCGTCGATGCCAGTGGGCGCGTCATCATGCAGGCCGGCAATGCCGAAGAGCCTGTGTTTTGGCGTTCGACCGCCAAGTTTGTGCAAGCGCTGAGCTTGTTTGCGAGCGGTGCCGTCGATCGCTTCGGCTTTGGCGATCGGGAACTGGCGCTGGCGTGTGGATCGCATTCCGGCGGTGACGAACATGTGGCGCTGGCGCAGCGGATGTTGGATTTGATCTCGGCGTCGGCGAGCGATCTGCACTGTGGGCCGCATGTGCCGCTGGGACCAGAGGAAGCCAAGCGCCTGGCGGCGGAAAAAAAGACGCCGACCAAGCTGCACAACAACTGCTCGGGGAAGCACTCGGCGATGCTGGCATCCTGTCGGGCCCGCGGCTGGTCGCTTGTCGATTACAACCGCCATCACCATCCGCTTCAGCAGGAAATCTTGGCGCATTTGTCGGCGGTAAGCGGAGTCGACGCGCAGCACATCCAGCAGGCCGTAGACGGCTGTGGTGCGGTGGTGTTTCGGACGCCGCTGATTGGGCTGGCGCGGGCGTATGCACGACTTGCGGGCGATGCGCTGCCGGCTCCTCATCGCGAGGCTGGCAAGCGTCTGCGCACGGCCATTTTGGCGGCGCCCGATCTGGTGGCGGGTCCAGGGCGGCTGTGCACGGATCTGATGGAAGTGTCGTCGAAAAACTTGATTGCCAAGGTGGGAGCGGACGGCGTGTACGGCCTGGGCGCGCTGCACACACCGGACGGGCCGTGTGGTCTGGCGGTCAGAATTGAAGACGGCAACATGCGGCTTCTGTCGCCGCTGGTCTGCAAGCTGGCGGCGGCCCTTGGCTGGCTCGATTCGGCGCAGATGGAGAAGCTACAAGCGCATTGGCACATGCCGCTTATCAACCACCAGAAAGAACTGGTGGGTGACATCCACGTCCGAATCGAAGACTAAGAGTGGGTTGGTTGGGGGGTTAGGTCAGCAGGGGCGGGGGCTGCGGTTTCTTTGCTCACGCGGGCGGGCTTGCTGCCGGCGGCACGACCGGAAAGACCCCTCATCACGACCCGGATGCGCCAGATGGCGGTGATGTTGGTCATGACGGCCATCAGCACAAGCACGCCGGCTGCGACGTGATACAGGGGCACCGCAGCGTCTGGTTCGATATAGGCCGCAGCGATGGGCGACAGCGCGGTCGATACACCCAACCAGACGGCGCGCTCGTGGCGCTGCATATAGCCGACGTTGGCGTTTATGCCGACCGCATCGCCCTTGGCTCGGCTGTAGCTTACGACGGTGCTCCCCACCATCGCGAGCGCGGTGACGACGAACACCCACGGCTGGTTGCGGTAGTAATAGAGATAGCCGAGAAACGTGAACAGGTCGTTGTATCGGTCCATCGTCGAGTCAAAGAACTCGCCCGATGCCGTGCAGTTGTTGGTTGCCCTGGCGACGATGCCATCCCATGCATCGCAGGTGAAGGCAAACAGCAGAACCCAGCCACCAAAGGCAAAGTGTCCAATCGCCACCGCGACCGCCGCCAGGACGGTAAGCAGCATGGAACCAAACGTGATCATGTTCGGGGTGATGCCGAGCGCGATGCAGATGCGGACGGGAATCCGGAACATCCAGTAGCCAAACTCCATGACGATGCGGGGCAGCCATGGTGTCTTGACGACTTGGTCGATGCGCGGCGTGCGGTCCATGCCAAAGATGGCGCACTTCACGCAGTAGATCAGAAACGAAACGATCCAGAAGGCGGGCAGACCGAGCAGCGGAACGAGGACGGTCAGGGGGAGGCTCCACAGCGGACTGCCCGAAGCGCTAGTGGTGACAGCTTGCCCGCTGGACGCAGTGGCCCAGAGGCTTTCGGCGAGCGAGGTTGAGAAGCTAAGGTCGATCATGAGAATCCTTGGGTGCGGTCGTCGAGTTCTCCGCTGGGCGACATCGCAAACGTGCGATAAATGGTAAGAAATGGTGCAAGACGGCTGCCAACGGACTTCCGCTCGCGTTCTTCGGCCACCCCCGACGGCGACGTGCCAGCGGACACTCTGTCAAAAAGTTACCACGTCTGCGGCGGGGCGCGGCGTAGGGGCGCGGATTGTCGAAAATTCGACGCTTCGCTGGCTTCGCGCTGTGGGGATTGGTCTTTTGCTTGTGTGCCAGGGTTTCCCGGCGCATGCGGAAGATGCCAGCAGCAAGTCGAGCAGTGATGCTGCAAAGAGGTCCGCGCATCATCGCAAGCCGTATCCTCCGCTGCGCACCGCCAGTGGTCAGCCGGCTGCATCGGCTTCACATTCAACGGCAAACGTACCGCCGTTGCGCAGCTCAGTAGAAAAGGGCGGCTCGGGGGAACCGGCACCTTCTTCTGTCCCGGCGGTGGCCTCTGCAAAACCCAAAAATACGACGGATGTGCCGCTCCGTGACGCCAGTTCCGCGACGGCCCCAAACCTGGTGTTTGATGGCAAGGGATACCTGATGGTGGGCCGCGGACAGCTCGCTGTGTCGGGGATTCCGCCGTACACGGCTTCGCTGTATCTGGAACATGTCGGTGCGCGGGCGCAGTTTGGTTCGCTGACGACGCGGGCCCCGACCCGGGCACAGCTTATGAGCGAAAACCGCGCCCAGTATTTTGTGATTTGGGGACGGTTTGCCAAGCTGATGGTGCTCAAGTTTGCCAAACCGGCGACCAAAGCCGAGCTGACGGAGATGTTCCGGTCCGGCATGCCAGAGGTCTTTTCTGATCGGGCCCCCGTCGAGCTTCACAAGGATGCAGACTCGTTTCTGCGGCTCATTGATCGGGATGTCGCCGAAGGCCAAGAGCTGCGTCTGCACGTAAGCGAGCAGAGTCAAATCGACGTGTACTTCGATGGGCAAAAGCAGGCAGGTCCGCAAAATGCCAAGCTCGCGCGGCATGTGATCGAAATCTGGCTGGGGTATCACTCCGCGGCACGCAGTCTGCGGCAGGTGCTGATCGACAAGATCGAGGTGCTCAAGACGCCGGTGCCGCGACCCCCGAAGTAAGATCAGCGGGGGTTTGTGGCAGAGGACATTCGTTTCGTCGGTCAATCGGATGTTGCGGTGGTTTGGAAGCGCCCGTGCGCGGCGCTGCAAAACGCCCTGGCAGACGGATTGCGCGCTGCTACGCTCGATCGCGAGTGAGCGGGAACTTAACGGATGGAGAGTGGACAGATGAGTAGACTGCTACACAACCTATTTTCCGTCGCCAGACGGCGACTTTCAATCGCAATGCTGCTGGGCGCTGCCGCCAGTGGGCTTTCTTCTTGCGACACCACGACCAAGCAAGCGGTCGGCTGCAACACCAGCTCGGACTGTCCGGGCGGCCAAATCTGCGGCAGCACCGGACAGTGTCTGCCCAAGCCCAAGTCGCTGGTGCTTACGCTGACGAAGCTGGGCGAGGGGATTGGCAGTGTCAAATCGACCCCAGCGGGCATTGACTGCGGGACGACCTGTTCCGCCAGTTTTGACGTTGGGACGCCGATTACGCTGACTGCCACCGCACAGAGTGGGTCGCTGGTTTCGGGTTTTTCGATTGGCTGCAGCTCGACCGACGCCACCTGTACATTTACGCCGACGACCGAAGATCCCGTGCAGGTGGGGGTGAATTTTGCGCTCGCGCCCCCCTCGCAGCCGCCGCCGCTGTGCAACTCGTATGGCTTTTGCTGGGAAAATCCGCGACCGCAGGGCAACAAGCTCAATGACGTTGCGGTTCTGCCGTCGGGAGAAGTCTGGGCAGTCGGCGATGCCGGAACGGTGGTTCGTCGTGTCGGCACCACCAATACGCTGGTGAGCAGTGGCACGACGCAGGCGCTGTATGGTGCGGCAGTGGTCGGCACCGATGTGGTGATCGTCGGCCAAGGGGGCACGGCCATGCGTGGGGCCGGCAGTGCCGTGACCACGGAATCAAGCGGGGTCGTGCAAGACCTGTACGACGTGGGGGCGACCAGCGCGGGGGCCGTCGCGGTGGGTGCGGGCGGCAAGATCCTGCGGCGCAGCGGCATTGCCTGGACGGGCGACACAAGCCCCACCACCCAAGCGTTGCGCGGCGTCAGCGTGACGGGAACGGATATCTATGCCGTGGGGGATGCGGGGACGGTGCTGGCCAACTCGGGGGCTGCGTGGCGCGTGGTGTCGGACGCGCAGTTTGGCAGCAAGGCGCTGTCGTCCGTCGCCGGCCTGGGCGGTGCGGCATATATCGGATCGGTGACGGGCGAGATTTTCCGGCAGGGCAGTCCGTGGTCGCGGGTCTGCTGCAACAACCTGCCCGACATCACCGGGATGACAAGCTCTTCGTTTGGGCTGCTCGCGGTGGGCTTTACCGTTGGTGGTTCGATCTTGCAGAGCAGCGATGGGACGACGTGGAACACCGCGGTTGATGGCGCTTCGACGCTGCTGTATGGCGTGGCGGCCACCACGGGGGAAGCCTGGGCCGTCGGGGATGCGGGGACGATGCGACGCAGCACGGATGGTCTTTCGTGGCCAACGATCAGCACCGGTGCAACGGGACTGATTCGGGCGGTGGCTGGCACAACCGCGGGCTACTACGCCGCGGGCCAAAGCGGTGTGCTGCTGCGATCCGTCGGAACGGCGGTGCTGTCCTATACGGCAGCGGGGACGCCGGACTTTTTTGGCGTGTCGGCTGCGAGTCCGACCGAGGCATGGGCCGTTGGCGATGTCGGCACCATCTACCAGTTCAACGGAACGGCGTGGCAGAAAGTCGTAAGTGGAACAGGCTCTGCGCTGCGAGCGGTGTGGGCGGCAGGTCCAGGGGATGCCTGGGCAGTCGGCGACGCAGGCACTGTGGTGCATGTGAAAAATGGCAGTGCCTCGTCGATGTCTGGCGGCACGACCCAAAACCTGCTGTCGGTATGGGGCGTGTCGGCCACCGACATTTGGGCGGTTGGTGCGGCGGGCACCGTCGTGCGCTACCAAGGCTCGTCGTTTGCTCCGGTGACTGCGCCAGCCACCACGCGCGCCATCAGCAGCGTCTGGGGCAACCTGGCCAGCAACGTCTGGATGGTGGCGGGGCCCGATGTCTTTGTGTGGAACGGCAACAACTATCAGAAATACACGCCGTCGCTTTCCGACATGACCGCGGTGGGCGGGTTTAGCACCGAAGTCTACGTGACCGGCAGCAAAGGCCAGCTTTATCGCTACGCTGGACCCGGCTTTACGTCGGTTGAAACCGGCACGCGCAACAATCTCTATGGGATTGCGCTTTCGGCGACGAGCATGTGGCTGGTGGGCGACAACGGGAGCGTGCTGAGCAAGCTGCGCTAGCTACAGATCCTGCCAGTCGGCGGGGCGCTCGATCGGGCACATTCCGGTCAAGACTTGCAGGCGCCTCGCGACTTCATCGGCTTCGGCTTCTAGGCCTTCGCCAATCAACCACTCAATTTCGCCGCGCGAATCACACAGCGAACGCACCACCGCAAGACCGTCGAATGCTTCGACGATCATGCGGACGTAAGCGATTTCAGCGAGGGGAACGCGGAAGTAACGGGAAGGCAAGGGGAGGGGAGCCGACTAGAAGTTTACGCGGTAGCCCATGGTGCCAAACACACCGTTGAGCGATGCATAGTCGGCACGCTCGGCGCGGCCCCAGATGATGTGGCGGTAGCCAGCTTCGACGAAGACCGAGCCGCGGCGCAGACGGATTTCAGCACCGAGCAAGCCACCGAGGCCAACCTGGCTCATCCACGAGCCATCCTGAATCTGGATGCCGTCGCGGGCGAGGAAGCTGTATTCGGCGAGGAACTGCGGCATGACACCGATATAGGGGGCCCAGGCGGCATCCAGGCTGCGGAAGCGGTACGCGAGCAGCACGCCACCACCGACGATGTGCGAAGCACCGGGGGCGGGCGCAAAGTACTCATACTGCGGACGCAGCGAGAACGCGAAGGCACCATACGGCAGCTTGATCCGGCCACCGATTTCGAGCGCGCCGCCAACGCCGAACACACCACGCGGGATGTCGACGTGTGCAAGCGGCATGAGGCCCAGTTCCACCGCAAACGACTTCGTGGGCGGACGATCGGTCGAGGCCGGCTCGTCTTTTTGCTCTTCCTTGCCGGTCGTCGGAACCGCATCGGGCAGGGCCGATTCATAGTTTTCGACGCCGTTGATGGTGTAGCGCAGACCCAGGCCGGTCTTGCCCGGCTGCCAGTGCGCCGTCGTCACGTAGGTGCCGGTGCCGGGAAGTTCACGCACTGCATCCGCGCGCGAGCCACCCGTGCCTTCGGCGGTCACGTTTGCGCCGGTGATCGGGCTGCCCGCCGCGTCCGAAAGCTGGAGGCGAACTTCGCGCGAACCATCCTGTGGGGTGAAGGCCGGGGCGCCGACATCGAGCTTGGCCACAACCGGGCCGCTCTGCGTCGCCGAGACTTTGAATTCGCTGCTGTCTTCAGGTTTGGCACCGCTTTGGGCCGTGGCGCAGCGCAGGTTGTGTTCACGCGCCGGCTGAAGCGGCATCGGCTGACCGACTGCCTGAAGTTCACCGCCGTCGAGACCGCAGAACACGCCTTTGCCGTCGACCTGAATGGCGGCGCGCTTGCCTTCACCACCTGGCCACAGCACAACGCGAGCGACCTGGACGTGGGCGGGAGCGCTCCACGGGCCGACCGTGCCTTCGGCGCTGACTGCGCTGACCCGGACAAAGTAGTCACCGGGGCCGACTGCCGACGGCATCACTCGCGTTTCGGTGGCGGGAACGCGGCCATCTTTGACCATCGTTTCAAACGCCGCATCTTGCGCGACTTGGACTTGCCAGCTCGCCGGGGCGGCTCCGCCCGCAGCCGCGTAGGAGCCTTTGACTTCGACAGGGCCACCCGTGGACAAAACCAGGCCGGGAACACCCGTGATCGTCGGGGCTGCCGGCAGCGGCGCTGCAACGCTCGGGGGCGTCGTCAGGTTCGCGATGGTGCTGCTCTGGTTCGGGGTCAGGTTGATCGTCTTGCCCTTGCCAGCAAGCGCCGCCGCGCCGTCGTACAGCGAAACGCGCGTCGCACCAGTCTTCGGTTCAACCGAAATGCGAGCCGCGCTGCCTGGATTGACGGTGACTTTGCCCACTGGCGTCACGATCATCGCAGTGCGCGGAACCTTGACCGGAGCGGGCTTGGCCGCCGGTTTTTTGCCAGCCGGAGCCGCCGCGCCAAGCACGGCAGGGGCTGCGGGAACCACCACGGTGATTTCACCGACCGTGATGGTGTTGTTGCCGGGGGTGAACTTCTTGGCTGGACCCTTGGCCGCAGCCGGTGGCGGAACGCCGTACACCGAAAACGACGTGTTTTCCCCCACGAAGACGCGGGTGCCGTCGTTGAAGCTGACTTCTGCACCAGAGCCCGCGGCACTGTCGACGCGCGTGCCTGGCAGGACCACTTCATCCTTGCGGGCGGCGTGCCGGTCGGTGCTCGAAACGACTTCCACTTGATGATGCGAGCTGCGCAGCTTGGCCTCGGGGACACCACCGGGATAGGCTGCCACTGCCGGAGCGGGAGCTGCAGCCTTGGCTGCCGGAGCGGGAGCTGCCGTCTTGGCCGCTGGTGCGGGCGCCGCAGCTTTTGCTGCCGGAGCTTTCGCCGCACCGCCAGCCGCCTGAGCATAGAGCGGCTGGGTCGGGATCAGAAGCGCAGCGCCTCCGACCAGTACACCGAGGAACAACATTCGCGAGCACGTCATTGAACTCTCCAAGGGACGTTTTGGCTCTTGTTCTGTTAGCCAGTTCCTAATTTGCCTGAATGCACGGAGCCCTGTCATCAACTAACAGGCGAGGTCGCTACATCATCACATTCGGCGGTCAAGTCAAGGTTCCACTTTGTCAAAACTCAGGGTCGCCCATCGCCGGTGTAGATACGCGGTACGCGCTTGGAGACGACGGTGCAGATTTCCCACGGGATTGTATCTGCCCAACTTGCCATCTCATCGAGCGTGATCCGACCACTTTGGCCGTCCGGTCCGCTTTGGCTGCCGAGCAGTACCACGTCGTCTCCGACCTTGACGTCAGGCACATCGGTGACATCCACCATCGTCATGTCCATCGTGATCGGGGCGAACACTTTGCAATGGCGGCCTCCGCACAAGACGAAGGCTCGATCGCTCATTCTGCGGGTGTAGCCATCGGCATATCCGACGGGGAGCGTGGCGCAGATCGACGGACGATTCACCCGGCTGCGTCCCCCATAGCTTACGGTTTCGCCGGCGGGCAGCTTACGCAGTGCAATGATCTTGGTGCGCAGCGTCATCACCGGCCACAGCGTGGCAAGCTGGGTATGATCCGGTGCGACGCCGAACATGCCGATCCCGGCGCGAACCAGATCGAACCGGGCGTCGGCAAAGCGCACGGCACCGGCGGTGTTGGCAACGTGAACGATTCCGGGACGCACGCCTTGGCTTTGCAGCAAAGATAGCGTCTGTGACAGTCGACGGAGCTGTTCTTCCGTCGGTGCGGAATCTGCGCCATCTGCATCATAAAGATGGGTGCACAGGCCGGACAGATACAGCCCGTTGTGATGGCCGAGCTCCGACAAAAAGGGATCAAGCTGACCGTCGCGCATTCCGAGCCGCGACATGCCCGTGTCCAGTTTTAGGTGGATTCCGACACGCGGGGCGGACAGCTCGTCAGCCGCACGGGCAAAGCGCGACAGATCACGGACATCGGCGATGACCGGCGTCAACCGATAGGCGATGACATCGCGATGAGACAGACCGTAGTAGCAGCCGAGCACGACGATCGGCTGCTCAATGCCTGCGCGGCGCAGCTCGACGCCTTCTTCGACCAGGGAAACGGCAAAGCCCCAGACCTTTTTTTCGAGCGCGCGGGCGCAAGCGACGGCTCCATGTCCATAGGCATCGGCTTTGAGCACGGCGAGTAGACCGGTTTTGGCGCTGCCCACGGCGCTTCGCAGCACATCGGCATTGCGGCGCAGCGCGCCCAAGTCGATCTCGGCCACCGTCGGGCGGATGTCCGTGCGTATGTCAAATACCTGATAGATGAGCGGACGATATCGCGGCGGCTAGCAGGGCGTCAAAATGTTGCGTGCGGACTGCCGCGGCTTCGTCGGCCATGCTAAGTAGTGAAACCATGTCTCGACTTTCTGTGTCTCAGATTGGGGCGGTGCTTGTGGCTCTTTCGCTGGGGTCTTCGCCGGCCTGGGCCGACGCACCGTGGCTGGGTTTGGTGCTGCAACCGGGCCCGCAAGGCGGAGCGCAGATCGTTGATGTGTATCCCGACTCAGCGCTCGCGCCCCTTGTAAAGGGGCAGAAGGTACAGCTTGGCGAAACGGTGGTGGGCATCGACGGCAAGCCGGTGAGCAAACCCAAAGAGTTGTCCGAGCGGGTGCAAAAGCTCAAGGTCGGGCAGATCGTTTCGCTCAAGCTTCAGCGGGCGGGCGGACCTGTTCACGAAGTGCAAGCAACGCTGACCGCGCGTCCCAGTGAACAGCTGCTGGAACACCAAGCGATGAAGATGGAAGAGGAACGGCAGAAGCGGATGATCGGACATCCGGCACCGGAGTTTGTTGTCGAGCTTCTGCATGGTCCGAAGCTTCCGGCAGCGGCGCTGGCGGGAACGGTGGCGGCGCTGAAAGGCCAGCCGATTGTGCTCGTGTTTTTTGCGAGTTGGTGCGGTCCGTGTCTGCGCGAAATTCCGCAGCTGACCGCGATGCAAGCGCTGCGTCCGGATGTGCGGGTGCTCGCAGTGTCGACGGAAGAAACCGACAAAATTCGCGATGTGATCACACGCTATGCGCCTCAATATTCGATCGGTCGCGATCTCGAAAGGCGTGCTTACGGGGCTTTTGGCGTCGCGTCCTATCCCACGACATTTCTGATTGATGGCGCAGGCATCGTGCGAGCAGTCGATCACGGAAGTTTGGACACCGTACAAGCAGCGCTCGACAAGATTCCGGCGCCAAACAGTGCCCCGGCCAAGTAATCGGCTACATACCGTCCGGGGTCGTCGCTGCGTCACCTGGATCGGCCAGATCGGCGGCGCTGCTTAGATCGACCGCACTCACACTGCTTAGATCGATGGCTCTGGGAATCGCGCAGATCGCGGTGCCATCGGGCAAGTGACAGTAGCCATCGCTCCGGCATTCGTATTCCGCTGGACACTTGGGATCTTCGCTGGCGCAGCGGAATGCACAGTCGGAATACACGGGGGTGAAGCAGCCACTGACGACCATTCCCGTGGCGAAGCTGCCGATGATCACGGCGGCGAGCGCGATTCGTTTCATCAAAACCTCCCGAGCAGTGCCAGTCCCGTGGTGTTTCCCGTCACAACAGGAAACAGGGACAGTTTTTTCTGCGCGGACTCGGTGCGGCTCTGTCCATAAAACAGAAGCCCAGTTCCTATGGCGGCAACGCCACCAGCAACGAAAAAACCAATCGTTGCGCTACGGAACAAAAGACCTTCCTGCTGGAGCCGTTCATACGTGCTGCGCTGATCGGCGTCGTACAACGGTGGGATTCCATTTTCCGATTGCACGGTCAGTCGGCTCAGATCATCCGATCGATTCTGCGCCAGCACACCGAGCGTGGTGCCCGTCACAAGAAGTCCCGCGGTCAGCGCTGCGCTGGCAAAGCCCAGTCCGGAAAAGATCCGCTGTCGTCGGGCAAGCGCTTGTTTTTCGGCTTGCAGCTTGGGGTCTGGCTTGGGTTCGATCGGATCTTCGCGCAGCGCTTCCGGGGGCGGCTCTACTTCGAGCGGCGGCGGCTCTGTTTCGGTTGGGGGTGGTTCGACTTCGGCGGCGCGGACAGGTGCGGTACCGACTGCTGCTGGCGTCGCTTGTACCGCGGGTTTCCCAGACACCGCTTGGGCTGGCTGGGCAGACTCTTTGTGCGCGCGCCGATGATGACGATGGTGTGACCCTGCCGCGTTTGCGACATCGGGCCCCACCAAAAGGAGTGCGAGAATCAGCGCACCACTATACGCGCCACGGACCATGTTTAGTGCGCCGTCATCGGGTTGTGTTCGACGATTTTTCCGTCGGCAATGTAGACGACGCGCTTGGCGTGCTGCATCACCCGCGGATCGTGTGTCGAAAAGATAAACGTGACACCCATCTGCTGATTGAGCCGCTGCATCAGCGAAATGATCTGATCGGATGTCTTGGAATCCAAGTTCGCTGTCGGTTCATCGGCCAGCACCAGCTCTGGATGGGTGATGAGCGCGCGCGCAATCGCTACACGCTGTCGCTGACCGCCCGATAATTCGTCTGGCCGATGCTTCATATACGGACCAAGCCCAACGTCTTCACAGAGCTTGACCACTCGCTGCCGCAGCGATGAAAGCTCTTCCGGATCTTTTCGCATCAGACACGGAAACTCGACGTTTTCGCTCACGTTCAGAACCGGGATCAGATTGAAAGACTGGAAGATGATTCCGACTTTGCGATTGCGCAGATCGGCCAGCTTGTCAAAGTCGCGGTTGCCGACTTCCTGTCCATCAAACTCATAGGTTCCGCTCGTCGGTGAATCCAAACAACCGATGATGTTCAGCAGCGTCGATTTGCCCGAACCGGACGGACCCATGACGACCGTAAATTCACCGCGCTGCACGTCGAGATCCACACCCTGGAGCGCTGGCACAATCGTCTTTCCCAGGTGGTATTCCTTGACAAGATTGCGAATCACGATGAGCGGTTTTCCCGACTCGCTTTGGCTCATGACAGTCCCCTAGTAAAAAGCCCGCGCTTCAAACAGGAAGCGGAAATCCATGGGCAGAAGTGAGTACTCGCTGTAGCTCACGTCGTTTATGTTGACGGTTCCAACCGGAATGCCGCGAATGGGAATGAAGCCGAACAGAGACAGCGTAAGCCATTCCTGTGCATTCCATGACACCGTCGGTGAAATCGTTCCCGACAGATCCGAAAGACCGGCAATGAGTGTCGCGCCGATCGAAAAATCATCGCGGATTTTCGGCTTGTTGTACGAAAGAAACAGATAGTGGCGCCGCAGTGGATCGAACGTGAAACGCTGTGGCACTGCGCCGGTTGTCCCGCCGGTTGGCTGGCTGATGGTGGTGATTCCGGCAGCCTGCGCCCGCGCCAGCAAACGCAAGTAATCTTCAAATTCCAGCGCGGAATATCCGTCCCCTTGGTAGTAGTACTCAAGCGACAGCGTGCTTTCATCGCGGAACTGGGTCCGGCCCCCAACCAGCAGCCGTGGATACAAATTCCCATCGGTCAGCTTGCTGGCAGACAGCGCCGTGCTGGGATTGCAGATGCCCCCATTTGCACAGGCATGGTTTGCAAACAGCTTGCCGCTGCCGAACTGGAACAGCGCTTCGAAATGCAGTTCATAGTCCGTAAAAAAGTAGCGCGAAAAGCTGCCACCAAAGCGCGACGTGTTTTCAAAGGAGTCGTTGTACTTGTTCGAAAAGAAGTAGAACAAGTTGATGTCGGTGTTAAAAAGCAGAAGGTACAGCCGCGCCGCAAACAGATAGTGGTACGCATCGTCCGCTGGCTTGGTTCCGTCGGAAAGCTGGTAGTCTGGATACTTCATCATCGCAAACGGAAGACCGTTTTGCTGGTACAAAACCTGCGGCGCAAACAGCGTACTGATCGTGAACTTTTCAAACGGCAGCTCGATCCGTGCGACCCACTGGCCGGCCCGCTGGAAGTTCGGATCGGTGGGATCTTTGGGGGGATTTATCAGGTCGGTGGGATTGAACGCGAAGCCTGATCCCCAGATGATGCGCTTTTTCCCGACGAGCAGATTGAGCCAGTTTTTGGGCGCGACCGATACATACAGTTCCGATGGAACAATGAACGGACGCAGCGTCGATACATCGTGGTCATCGATTTTGACGCGATCGCCGTTCTGATCGCGGTCGTAATACAGCCAGCCGTTTTGATAGATCAAGGACACATCGGCGTAGACAAAAGCCTTCTGTCCGATGCTCACTTTGAGCTGAATGTTGCCTTCCAGAATCTCTAGCAGAGACGGCTGATTGATCGTCGGAACCAGTGTTTTCGACGGGTTGATGTACGCATACTGGAAGCGGTTGTCGACATACCCGTTCACATCGGCAGAGATTTTTTTCCCGGTCTCTGCTTTCTTGGTTCCGTCGATGTCATCGAGCGATTCCTGGGCGCTGGCACTTGTGCAAAAAAGTCCGCAGAGCAGCCCGCAGAGGATTCCGAAGAGGAGTCCTGTGCGGAGTCTGCGTGCGACCCCTTTTCTGCCAAATTGCAGCGCCAAAGACGACATGGCTTACCGTCCCAGATCGTCGAGAACGAACTTCTGCGCGGGAATGTCTACGTTTAGCTTCATGTCCAGCGTGGTCATTTCCGAAAAGCGCTTGGTGGCCAGCTCATTGCGCATCGTGATGTGGGAAGGCCGCTCCAGACCATGGAAGTTTTTCACATCCTCGAACACCGCGGAACGGAGCATCTTTCCGGACGCAGCATAGTATTCCGCTTTGGCCGGCTGCTGCTTGTCTTTGGTCATCCACAGCTTGATGTGATCGTAGGCCGCTTCCTTGTTTTTCGCCGTCAGATCGAGCAGCCACAGCTTGTCATCTCCCGACGGAATCAGCTTGGCTACGTAGTCGGCGACATAGTTTACGCGCAGCACGTCACCGTTGTTAAAGTCACCGCCCTGGAAGCTTTCGCGCGATGCCAAGCGCAGCGCTCGCTTGAGGTTGGGCATGTAAACCCACATGTTGTCTTCGACGCGCAGCATCTCTTGACCTTTGGCGGCTGCGGGTTCGTAAAACCAAGTGCGGATTTTGTCGTCTTCCGATTTCAGCGCGCGGAATTTGTACGTCCGCGTGGTGTCGTCTTGACGGTGTGCGACCATCACCAAAAGACCATCAAACGTCTTTGGCGACATCACTTCATCGTAGCGTTTCAGGAGCTGTTCCGGGGTCGGATCAGCGAACGCCACAGACGGTGAAAGCGAAAGCAAAAGCAGAGCTGAAGCAAAGGAGGTGCGCAGCATGGGAAGACTCCTTATGTGGCGCGCAGTGCATCGGTCGGGCTCAGCCGCGATGCTTTGTACGCAGGATAGAGGGCTGACAGAACCGCACCCGTGATCGAAAAACCGATCACGATGAGCATGAAGGATGGTTGCACATGCGGATACGTCCACAGAAGATCGCCACCGGGTGGACGCATCGGAATGCCGCGCTGACCCAGCCACAGCACGACAACATAACCCAAAAGTGAACCGAAGACAGAGCTGGTAAGACCAAGTGCCATCGCTTCCAGAAGAAACAGAGCCGTGACTTGCCAGCGACGGACACCCACCGCGAGCATCGTTCCGATTTCACGGACCCGTTCGTACACAGACATCATCATCGTGTTCACGATTCCGGTTGCGACCAGCAGAAACAACACCACCGCGATGAAGATCAGGACATAACCCAAAGACGACACGCGCGTCCTGGTCGCCGGATCAATGTCTTCCCACGTCGTGACTTGATAGTCATCACCCAGCTCCGTGCGCAGCCGCTGCGCCACGTCATTCATCTGTTCCAGGTTATGAACGCCCACGACGTATTCGGTGACTTGTCCTTTCATGCGCAGCAGCTCTTGGGCAAAGCCTACCTGCACGGTCGCCATCCGCTTCGATTCAATCAGGTTCAGCGTTGGTAAATAACCACTTACTTCGATGTCCAGCGCATTGGTACTGGCGTGCGGACCCGCAGCTTGCATGACCAGCGTGGACCCTGGATTTGCCTTGAGTGAATCGGACAGCGTCTTGCCAATCAGCGTCATTCCTCGCTGCTGTTGCGTAAGCGGAGTCGATCCTTTGGCGACCCGCTTGGGCCGTTCCGGACAGACTTTGTATTCCAGATCCGGTTCGATCGCGGTGGCGACAAACATGGTCGATTCCGCACCGTTTGACACCATCCCATCGAATGCAATCCGCGGCGCCACTTCCACCACGCCCGGCACCTTGCGGATGCGCGCCATCAGCGCCGGATCGTGCGGCATGCTCTTTTTCAGCGGATCATCTGATCCCAGGTATCCCTTGCGGTAGACCTGCACCGCTCCCAGCTTCGACATCACAATCGCTTCGATGT
Source organism: Pseudomonadota bacterium (assembly GCA_035340095.1). Lineage (GTDB taxonomy): Bacteria > Myxococcota_A > Polyangia > Palsa-1104 > JAEUJZ01 > JAEUKA01. The sequence continues at coordinate 19,348 of DAORGN010000061.1, forward strand.
TGTTGCGGATGAAGCCATTTACGAAGCCTTGCAGAAGGACAATCGCCATCGCACCAAACACGATCGCAAGCGCGGTCAGCAGCGTTCGCCGTTTGTTTCGTGTCAGATTTCGCAGTGCCAGAAGTACAAGTCGCATGTCACACCGCCGAGAGCGCTTCGACCGGGCGCATCCGGCTCGCACGTACCGACGGCCACAGCGCGGCAATGGCGGCGCCCCCGGCTGCGATGGCGAGAATGGAAAGAATGTAACTGAGTTTCAGCGTTGGGAAGACGTAGAGCGGAAGCAGAGATCCCGGAATGTGGAGCACCATTCCTTTGTGTCCGTAGTACGCGACAAATGACCCACCAACCAGCGCACCAGAGATTCCGCCGAGCAGTCCGAGTACCGATGCTTCGAGCAGAAACAGCGTCAAGATTTGTCGCCTTCGAACCCCAACAGACATCATCGTTCCGATCTCGCGCGTGCGTTCCAGAACCGACATCAGCATCGTGTTGGTGATGCCAAGCAGCGCGACAAACAGGAACACGCCAGCGATCAAGTTCAGGATGAAGTTCTGCATCGCAATCGCATCATCGACATACGATGCAATGTCGTGCCACGTCGACACTTCATACTCTGAACCGAGCGCGGCCTGCAAAACCGGTTTCAGTGTTTCCGCATCGTCGTAGTGATGAATTCCGATCGCAATTTCGGTCGCGCGTCCTTCCATGCGCAGCAGTTCCTGCGCAAAGGGCAGCGGCACAAAGCCAAGCTTTTTGTCCGGCAAAGGGAGTCCGGGCTGTCCATATTCCCCGACGACATCGAAGTCGAGCGCGTTCATGACGCCATCTCGATCGCCTGTCAGTACGGTTGCACGCTGACCGATTTTGACGCCCAAGTTGGCGGCCAGTTCGGGCGACAGAACCGCTGCGGTTGGACCTGAGCCGCGCAGACCTTTGCCACGGTAGATCATGTCATTGCGGCGTGGACAGACTTCGACTTCATGCACCGGATCGATCGCTGTGAACATCGCCGCGGTGCTGATGTCATTGGCGTTCGCCATGCCACCAAACATGATGCGCGCCGTCACCGACTTTACGCCGGGAACCGCAGCAATCTTGGCCAAAAATGCGGCGTCACTGGGAATCGACATCTCCAGAGTGGCATTGACAGACTTTAGGAATCCGGCTTTGTGAACTTGCAGGGCGCCGGTCTGTCCCTGCACAACCGACTCACGCAGAGTCGCTTGCAGGCCGTTTAGGAAGCCGCGGATGCTCACCATGATTCCGAGTGCCAGAAACACCGCGGAAAAGGTGATGAGCGATCGCCGCCGGTTGCGAAACACGTTGCGAAGCGCGATACGGAGCAGAGGAGGAAGCATGCGAGCACCACACGCTGAACTTGGTAATCGTAAGCGTTCCCGAGATACTTCAATCTGTCAACGAAATTTACTTCAGCTTGTGAAATACCAGCGGTTTTGATACGCTTTTTTTATGGCGGAAGTCCCCCAGATCACCAAGGATCTTGCGCAAAAGTTTTTTGCTCTTTTGCTTCGCCATCGCGCCTATTTTCAGGGGCTGGTGCAAGAGCTTGGACTGTCCCCACCGCATGTGCTGGTGATCCAGCATCTGTCGGATGGGGCACTGACGATGCGAGAGCTGTCTGTGCGCACCGTTTGTGAACCGTCCCATCTGACCGGGCTTGTCGACAAGCTCGAAGAACGCAAGCTGGTGATCCGCAAAGTCGATCCGAACGATCGGCGCAGCAAGCTGGTGTCACTGACGCGAACCGGGCGGACGTTTCGGGACAAGCTGATGGCCAGAATGGGGGCGCCGGTGCCGTGGATGTTCACGCTGTCGGAAGCGGATCAAGCCCAGCTTCTGTCGATCATCGAACGAGTGCTCGCGCAGACGGACGGCAAGCTGTAGTCGGCGCGCTGTCAGCAGATCCGGGGAAGCTGTTCGCCCGCCGGCCACGCAACGATGCGGCGGCCTCCTAGCTCGGTGCGCAGCGAAATGATCGGCGGCAGATCGGTCTGTTCGGTCACCGAACCGATGCGTGCGGCCAGCCGTCCTTGTGGATGACTGCGCATCACCGCCAGCAAACGATCGGCAGCATGCGCGGCACAGATCGCCAAAAGTCGCCCTTCACATGCCAGATGCAGTGGGTCCAAACCGAGCAGCTCGCAGGCGGCACGAACGGGTCTTTCGATGGGAATCGCCGACGCTTGCAGGTCCATGTTGACGCGAGCAGTTTCGGCAATTTCATGGAGCGCTGCCGCCACACCACCGCGGGTTGGATCGCGCAGTACATGCAAGTCCGTTTCAACACCGCGCATTGCAGAAACCAAGCTGTGCAGCGGCGCTGTGTCCGATGTGACATCGCAGTCAAACGCGATTCCTTCACGCTGGGACAAAATGGCGATGCCGTGATTCCCAATCGGACCACTTACCAAGATGGCGTCCGTCGGTGTGGCGCGAGTTGGGGCGATGTGAACAGCGGGCGGAATGATTCCCAAACAGGTGGTGCTTATGAACACGCCATCGGCTTTTCCGCGCTCGACCACTTTGGTGTCACCGCTGACGATCGGAATCCCAACCTGCGCGCTGGCAGATGCAATGCTCTTGCAGATGCGATCCAGATCGCGCAGCGGGAATCCTTCTTCCAGAATAAAACCGATGGTGAGCGCAATTGGATCTGCGCCCGCCATCGCGACATCATTGACGCTGCCGTTGACGGCCAAGTCCCCGATGCAGCCACCGGGAAAGAACAGCGGCGACACCACATAGGAATCGGTCGATACGGCGATGTGTCCGCCGGGCACCGGCAACGTCGCAGCATCGTGCGCGGCGGAAAGGGCATCGGACTGAAAGTGACGGGCAAACAGCTCGGATACAAGCTGAGCGGTCGCGCGTCCGCCGCTGCCGTGCGGAAGTTCGATCCGTCCGTCTATCAAATCGAGCGGTCGCAAGCGATGGCTAGACATCCGAACATCCTGGGCGAGACGTGGCGTGGGCGCGCGCAGTTGAAACCTCGCGACGACGAGTCCTGCCGATCTGAAAGTACGCGGCGCAGGCACCTTCGGACGACACCATGCAAGAACCTATCGGAGTATCGGGCGTGCATGCGGCTGCAAACAGCGTGCATTCCGTCGGTGCGCAGATTCCGCGCAGCACATCAGGACAGCGGCAGTGTTTGTGATCCGGAACCTGCGGAGTCGATAGCGAAAAGCGCTTCTCAGCGTCGAAGTCAGCGACCTGCTGCCTGGCCCGCAGCGCACTGTGCGCAATGTCACCCAGCCCACGCCACGCAAACGACTCGCGGACTTCCAGCACCTGTTCGATGAGCTGCTTGGCTCGCAGGTTCCCAGCTTGCGTGACGGCGCGGGAAAATGTGTTTTCGACGTGGGCGGTTCCAGCGTTGATGTTGTCGATCACGGCATGCAGCGCGAGCAGCAGATCGGTTGGTTCAAACCCGGCAATGGCAATCGGTTTGCGATACCGCTGTGCAAAAGGCAAAAACGCATCGCTTCCCGTCACGGTGGCGACATGGCCCGGACCGATAAAGCCGTCGATGCGGACTTGATCCTGGGCGGTCTGCAAAAGCGCCGTCAGCGCGGGCGGGGTCAGCACATGGTTTACAAGCACAGAAAAGTTGCGAATCGGTTCCTGCTTGGCGGTCAACATCGCGGCGGCGGTCATCGGGGTGGTCGTTTCAAAACCGACGGCAAACAGCACGACCTGTCGCGTGGGATTCTGTCTTGCCACCGCGAGCGCATCTTCGGTCGAATACACCACCCGCACATCGGCCCCTTGCGCACGCGCCGACAGCAGACTTTTGTGACCAAGCGCGGGGACGCGCAGCATGTCGCCGTAGCTGCACAAAATGACCGGCTCGCGCAGCACCAAGTCGATCGCTTGCTGGATTCGCCCCGTCGGCAGCACGCACACCGGACAGCCGGGCCCGTGAATCATCTGAATCGCCGCAGGCAGCCTGTCCAAAAGCCCCGACTGACAGAGCGCGTG
>DAORGN010000062.1:0-9805 GCA_035340095.1 Pseudomonadota bacterium
TGAAAAACGGTTCAAAAATGCGCGGCATGATCTCGGAGGGAATGCCTGCGCCGTAGTCGTCGATCTGGATGCGTACCATCGCGGAGGATTGGCCGGGTTCTTTCACGAGCGGATCAGACTTTACGCGCACGCTCAAGCTGCCACCCGGCTGCGTGGCGTCGAGCGCGTTGCGCAAAAGGTTGAGAAACACTTGCACGAGCTTGTCGCGGTTTACGCTGGCGACGGCGTTGTCCGACAGGTCTTTGTCGATGGTGCGCTGCCGGAACTCGGGGTCAAAACGCAGGATCGACAGCGCTTCTTGTATCGACAGCACCACCGGTTCCGGGGTCAGCGCAAAGCGTGGATGGACCGTCAGTTGGTCTTGCTGTGGCGGCAGGCTGCCGTGCACGCGCGAAAAGTCGCGGATTTCGCCAACCAGACCACCCAGCCGCGCCCGTGCCGTCAAAATCGCCGACGTAAACAGCTTCACTTCGGGATCGTCGGGATAGCGATCGCGGATCATCTCGGCGTAGCTCAGCACCGCCAGTTGATTGCCAATTTCGTGCGCAATTCCCGACGCCACTCGTCCGACGGCGGCCATCCGTTCGCTTTCCAGCAGCCGTTCCTGCGCCGAGTGAATTTGCCGCAGCGCCTGCGACAGTGCGCTGTTGTTGTGCTGCATCGCACCGAGCGTTCGCTTGAGCTGCACGACCATGTCGCCGCGCTCAATCGCGTTGCGAATCGTCAGAAGCAGGCTTTCGCGATCCCACGGTTTTTCGATGCACTGGAAAATGCCGCCGTCGTTTATCGCCCGCAGCATCGTCTGTTTGTCAGCGTGCTGCGACAACAGCACCCGCACCGTATCGGGCGACAGGCTGCGCACTTTGGCCAAAAGCGAAATGCCGTCGAGCTCGCGCAGGTTCTGTTCGCAGATGAGGAGCGGCGGCGCGATCGGTTCACTGCGCAGCGCCGACAGCGCCAGGCTGGGACTGCGGAACGTCTTGACGAGATAGCTTGGGTTTTCGCCAAGCGCCTCGCACAGCCGCACCACTTCCGTCGGGTCATCGTCGCTGACCAGATAGATGAGGTGCGGATACAGGCTCGGATCGCTTGGTCCCATCGAAGGCAAAGCCTGACTTCCTGTGGGTTCGTCGCTGCGACCTGAATTTCCGTCAGAATTTCCAGCGGGCGGCAGCATGTGCGCGGAGCATACCCGGTTTGTGGCGGACAGAGAAGCCACCACGCAGCGCTGTTTTGCAGATGTGCGGAAGTTACTGTGGCGAAAGCGCGATGCCGCGATAAGCGGTGTTGGTGGCTGCCGTTGCCAGCGCCGTCGGAGTCAGCATGTCGATGGCCGTTCCATCGTCGGTAAAACGAACCACACGGGCCGGATTTTCGGCGGTGGTCGCGTACAGCACGACGTTGCCGGCTTGTTCATAACCAAAAAGTCCGCGCACACCAGCGGTCAGTGTCTTTGCCATCGTACCGTCGAGCATCCAGGTTGTACCGCTCAGTTTCCAGCGCTGGATGCCACCCCCCGATCCAGCGGCGCGATCGTCGGCGACATAGATCACGTCGATTCCTGCCACTGCATCGCGATCAAAAGCGACAAAACCATAGTGAGAGCTTGTGGGCTGGGCGGAAAAACCAGGCAGCAAAGTCGCCGTCGCAGTGGCCGTCGGTAGGCCGGTTCCGATCGTGCTGATCCCCACATTGGTGCCCGATGCGCTGCTTGCGTACAGCTGCGCCCCGGAAATGTGGAGCCAGCGCATGTTGTTTGTGAGAATCTGCGTCGGCTTGGCCGTGCTGCCGAACGTCGCTGCGACAATGCCGCCGGCGCCTGCGGCCCAGAGGCTTTTCCCATCGGTGCTGTGCGCGCTGCGAACGGATGCTGCGGAAAAGAAATCGGCGGCGGTGCTGGTGTCGATGGTGCCGTTTGTGTCGATGCGTGCGATGACGCGGCTGGTCGTGGCCGATGCGGTGCTGGCAACCGCGGCGGTTCCAACGGTTGCATCATAGCCGGCCATCACCAGATAGCGACCATCGCTCGAACGCGAAAGACCGCCTTCTGCCGTCGAGCTACCGGACAGCGTGAAGATTCGATTGGCGCCACTTACCGCGACGGGCAGCGGCAGCGGGGCACCGACGAGCGATCCATCGCTGAGCTTGCGCCGTTCCAGAAATGTGGCGGTGGCGGCACTGCTCAGGGTTGCCGTTCCATCGCCCACGCGGACGACAAAGAAATCACTTGGCAAAGGTGGCGCAGTCAGGTCTGCACCGATGAGATCAGGTGGCGTGTTGGCGAGATCAGGAAGCGAAACAGACAGATCATCGACCACCGAAAGGTCTTCCGGATTGATCATTTGATCCGGCTGTCCTTCGGTGTTTTCGGTTCGGCATCCGGTTCCGATCAGGAACAAAAGCGGAGCCACAAGCAGCGACTTGTAGGACATGGTTTCCCCCTCCGCAGGAATCTTAGGCTCCGCGATTCCGGGGCGCAAACCACATTCCTTTGACAAAGGTGGCGGCAAATTCCTGTGCCAGTCGAAAATCAAAGGAGGGGGGATCGATGCGCACACCAAAGACTCGTCTGTCCTGTCTGCTGGCTGGTCTTTTTGTCTGGATGGGATGTTCGGGCGATGGACTTCTGGCAGGTGGTGCTAGCGACGACATGATGCCGAGCGATCCGATTCCTTCTGTTGTGCCTCCACCTGTGATCACAAACGGGGCTTCGGACAAATTTCTGCTTGTGGGAACGCTGCTGAAAAAAGACGGGGCGGAGCGTGGGGAACTGCTGGTCGAAAGCAACCTGATCACCTGCGTGGGAACCGGCTGTTCCGCCACTTCTGCAACGCAGACTGCGACGAAAATTGAAACCGGCGGAATCATCATGCCGGGCATGCTGGATGGTCACAATCACGGTCTGTTTAACATCTTTGATGAAGAAGACTGGAATCCGGGCAAGTTTTACGGCAGCCACAACGACTGGACATCAGATGTCCGTTATCAGCAGGTTCTCGACGCAAAACAGTATCTGAACAGAGATGTCACATCCCCGGTTGATCTGCGCTGCGAGATCGACAAATACGCAGAGATCAAAGCGCTGATTTCCGGCACCACGTCTTTTACACTGGCACCCGGAGCCGCTGATCTCGCGTGCTATTCCTCGCTGGCGCGCACGATTGATACATCGCGAAACGGACTTGGAGTAGACAAGCTGCGGACTTCCATTTCCGTTCCAAGCGCAGCGACGGCACAGACCGTCTGTACGTCCTTTGCAAATGGTTCCTGTAACGCCTATGCCGTGCATGTCGCGGAAGGAATCAATGCCACGGCAAAAAACGAATTTGCCACGCTAGAGAGCCGCGCTGGGGGTTGTCTGTTGGCTCCACAGACTGCGATTGTGCATGGCACCGCACTTGGGAATGCGGAATTTACCAAAATGGCAGCGACGGGGATGAAGCTGATCTGGTCGCCCAAGTCGAATCTGTTTCTGTATAACGACACGACGCGAATCGATCAGGCGCTGCTTGCGGGGGTCAGCACGATTGCACTGGCTCCGGACTGGTCGCTGGGCGGCAGTGTCAACTTGCTTGATGAACTGAAGGTTGCGCAGTCTGTAAGCCAAAACAAATTTTCCGGAATGCTGACGCCAAAGCAGCTCTTTTTGATGGTCACGCTCGACGCTGCGCGGGCGCTCGGAGTGGATTTGATGCTGGGTTCCTTGGAAGTAGGAAAGCGCGCCGATCTGGTTCTGGTGCGGAAACAGGCGGACGATCCATATGCGGCGCTGCTTGCGGCATCCGGGCGGGATGTGGATCTGGTGATGGTGGATGGGAAACCGCTGTATGGGACGCTGGAACTGAAGACCGCAGCGTCGAGCAGCCCAGTCTGTGACGAGCTTTCCTTGTGTGGCCAGACCAAGTTCCTTTGTGTGGCGGAAAGCTCGACGTTAAACAAACTGAACCAGACGTATCAGGAGATCGTGGACACGCTTACTTCGAATCTGTCTGCGTATGACAGCACGGTCGGAATGGGGGCACCGCTCACTCCGCTCGCCCCGCTTCTGCGCTGTCCGTAGTCGCAAAATTCCGTCGGAAAGACGATTCCAAAACACATTCCGTGGGCGGTTAGGATTTCCACGGAGTGGTGTCTGGAACCGTGCTGTGGAAGTTCCCGTAATCGATCAAGCGACGTCCGCTTTCGGTGACTCCGAACATGTCGACAAAGCGTTCGCCAAAGCGAATGTCTTGGCTGCGATAGCCGTGCCGGGCATGCACCGTCTGTGCGAGGGTGTTGTCGATTCCGATGAAGGTGACAACCAGTTCAATCGCGGTTGCTTCCAGTGATTCGGTGGTTGCATCAGCGAGCGGACTTTTTTCATCCAGCACATGGGTCGCGGTCCACGTCATCGCAAACACCGGGGATACATTGCGGACCAGCGGCAGTTCATAAAAACGACGGACTGGCTCGCCTTCCGCTGTCCGTTCGGTGCGGAACAGCCACAGCCTTAGCTGCGCTTCCACGACTTGATTGCCGCGCTCGTTGGCGACGCGAAACAGCAGAACGCGCTGGCCATCGCGCACAGTCATAAGCGCGACGCGGCTGAACATGATGCGGGCGGTCGGTCGCGCGAACTTGGAAAAAAACAGTCCGGTCATGACCGCGGAAGTCATCAGGCCGAACAGCGATTCGAAGACGACGATGATGTGGCAAAACGGACTGACGGGCGCGAGCTTTCCGTATCCAATCGTCGCCATGGTCTGGACGCTAAATGCATAGGAATCGATCCACGAACCGGGGCGCGCGTTTTCGATTCCGCCTGGATCGATCCAGTACAGAGTCGCAAAGACCGAGTTTGTACACAGATAAAACAGCACAATCACGCTGATGAATTTGACCCAGCCCATTCCGATCAGCTGGTGATACAGATCATTCAGTGGTTTTTCGGGCATTCCGATGCGCAAAACATCGAATGTCCCGTCGCGGTTCACGACCGATGGCGTGCCACTGGTTTTGGTTTTTTTCGACACGGTGGAATCATCCTTTTGCGGTCAGCCAAGAACCGGCAGACCCATCGCCATGCGCAGCGCGGTCTGTGCGTGCTTTGGGCTGTGATGTTCGGAAAGGAATGCGAGACCGGCGTTCCGGAGCCGCGCCCGGAGCGAGCTGTCCTGACAGAGCGCGACGACAGCGCGGGCAAATTCGGCAGGATCGTCACAAATGCGAAGCTCTATGTCGTCGGAAAGCGGCAGTCCCGATGCTCCATCGCGGGTCGTCACGGTAGGAATTCCGAGCCGTAGGGAATCGAGCAGCTTGATGCGGACTCCTGATCCACCGAACACCGGCGCCACCATCACGGGAGATCCGGCGACAAACTGCGACAGACTGGGCACAAAGCCGACCACTTCGATGCCCGGAGCTTGCCACTGCGCAGGGACTTCCAGCTTGCCGGTGTCATCGTGGGACAGTCCCGAACCGGCGATTTGCAGCGTCGCCGCGGGCAAAAGCTCGCGCACTTTGGGAAACACGCATTGGCACAGCCAGTCGAGCCCCGCGACGTTGGGATGCCAGGTCAGGTTGCCGACGTAGACAAGGCGCGGTGGCAAATGCGCGGGCATCTCGACGGGGGATATCTCGACGACGGGCGGCACCACAAGTGGCTGCACCGCGCGTCCAGTTTTGCGCAGCGCAAGCTTGCGCAGACCCTGTGCATCGCGATCGGAGATCGCCACCACCGCATCGGCTTCGGCAAGCACGCGGGCTTCGTGATCCGCTGCGGCGTCAGCTTCCAGGCCGGCAAAGAGTCGCAGTGGCTGCGGTTTGGACGCGGCAAACTGGGCGAAAAACTCGCTTTCAATGTTGTGGCTTTCGACGACGACACGGGCGCGCGGACAGAGCCTGCGAACCAGCGGCAGATAGACCGCCATTCCCAGGTGATCGATGTAGACGATGTCCCACGGCCTGCTGGTCAGTTGGGCAGATAGCGCCGCTTCTACTGACGGTGAACGCCACTTTGCAAGCAGGTAGGGCGTGCCCGAAAACAGCCGCCGAAGGCCGACTTCGATGAGCTTGCGCTTGTGCTGTCGCAGGTGGATCGGATGAAACACCGGCGTTCCGATACCAAGCTGGGCCGGATTCCCAAGCGCACTGCGCAGCGCGTCCAGGTCCGCGGCAGAGACAGGCACTTCCGACAGCGAAAACACATGCAGCATCGACAGCTCTGGCTGGGCCAAAAGCAGTCGCAGCTGGCTGAGCGAACGAACCCGTCCCCCATGCAGCGGAGGCCACAGAAATTCGGAGGTCAAATACAAGACGTGCATGCCAGCGGCAAAGGATCGCACAGTTTGCGGCCTTTACGTGTCGGTCCTTCGCGAAGCCGTGGTATGCGTGAGACTCTTTTCGAAAGCGAGGTAGACATGGCAGAGATCAGCTTCACCCTCAACGGACAGCCCCAAACGGAGTCGATTTCCGACGACACCAGCTTGCTTTCGCTGCTTCGTGAGCGCTGCGCGATAACTTCTGCCAAAGATGCCTGTGCACCGTCGGGACAGTGTGGCGCGTGCGTGGTTCTGGTCGATGGGGAAAAGAAAACGTCGTGCGCATTTCCGGCAGCCAAAGTGGCCGGTCGCAGCGTCGTCACCCTCGAAGGCCTGGCGGCACACGAAAAAGACGCGCTCGGCAGTGCATTTGCCGAAAGTGGCGCCGTCCAGTGCGGTTTTTGCATTCCGGGCATGGTGATGTGCGGCAAGCACCTGATCGACAAAAACCCGACGCCGTCGCGGGCCGACATCAGCCGGGCGCTGTCGGGTCACATCTGTCGCTGCACCGGCTATGTGAAGATCGTCGATGCGATCGAGCAAGCCGCGGCCTGTCTGCGCGGCGAAGGTCTGCCGCCGTGTGATCGCTCGGGACAGATCGGGACGGCGCTGCCGCGCTTTCGTGGCAAAGAGATGGCGCTGGGGGAGTTTCGCTACGTCGATGATCTGTCGGCGCCCGACATGCTGCACGGTGCGCTGGTTCTGTCTCTGCATCCGCGCGCCAAAGTGCTGTCGATTGATGTCAGTGCCGCACAGTCGCTGCCGGGCGTTCGCGCCGTCGTCACCGCAAAAGATGTCCCCGGTCAGCGCTACCAAGGTCTGATTTATCGGGACTGGCCGATCTTTGTCGCCGTCGGAGAAGAAACGCGCTACGTCGGCGATGTGCTGTGTGCCGTTGCGGCTGACAGCCGCGAGCTGGCCCGCCTGGCCGCATCGCTTGTCGTCGTGAACTACGAAGTGCTGACCCCACTGTCGAGCCCCGAGGCAGCGCTGGCCAAAGATGCGCCGCTTTTGCATCCCGAAAATGGCCATGCCGACAACCTGCTATCGACATCGAAAGTGGTGCGCGGTGATGTCGCAAAAGGCGAAGCCGAAAGCGCGGTCATCGTCGAAGAAACCTTCCGCACGCAGTTTATCGAGCATGCCTTTATGGAACCCGAAAGCTGTCTTTCCGTGCCCCAAGGTGCGCAAGACATCGACGGGACCGTGACGGACCGGCTGCATGTCTATTCGCAAGGGCAGGGGGTTTACGACGATCAGCGGCAGCTCGCGTCGGCGCTGGGGATGTCCGAAGACGCTCTGCGGGTGACGCTGGTGTCGGCGGGCGGTGCGTTTGGTGGCAAAGAAGACCTGTCGATTCAGGCGCAGACGGCGCTGCTTTCGCTGGTGACGGGCAAAGCGGTCAAGCTGACCATCGATCGCGTCGAGTCGATTCGGCTGCATCCCAAGCGCCACCCGCTGACCATGCGCTATCGTGTTGGCTGCGCTGCCGACGGACGGATCACGTTTGTCAAAGTTCGTCTGATTGGTGACAAAGGCGCGTATGCGTCGGTGGGCAGCAAAGTCATCGAGCGGGCCTGCGGGCACGCGACCGGCGCTTACGATGTCGAACACGTCGACGTCGAAGGACTTGCGGTCTACACAAGCAATCCACCGTGTGGGGCGATGCGCGGCTTTGGCGCCAACCAGGCTAACTTTGCGATGGAATCGGCGCTCGACATGCTGGCGGAAAAGCTGGGGCTCGATGCCTGGGACATTCGCTCGCGCAATGCGCTCGTCGACGGATCGACGTTTTGTTCGGGTCAGAAACTGCGGGCGGTCGGGCTGCGCAAGACGCTCGATGCAGTCAGGCCCCACTATCTGGCTGCGCGGGCGCAGGGCAAATCGGTCGGTCTGGCGTGCGGGATCAAAAACGTCGGCATTGGCAACGGCATGGCCGACATCGGACGGGCGGCGCTCTTGGTCAACCACGACGGCACGGTCACGGTGGCCAACGGCTACACCGAAATGGGGCAGGGTCTTTTTACGATTCTGATCCAAGTTGCGAGCACCGTGACAGGGCTTCCTCCGTCGACGTTTGTGGCGACGGTCGACACGGCGGACAAAGTTCCGTCGGGGATGACGACGGCTTCGCGGGCGACGGTGTGTGCGGGACGGGCGGTGCAAGATGCGGCGCAGAAGCTCAAAGCGGCACTATCGGAAAAATCCCTGGCCGATTTGGCGGGTCAGCGCTTCGACGGGGCGTTCATTTTCGACAAGACCTCGCCGCTCGGGGCCGATGTCAAAGATCCGATCACCCACCTGTCGTTTGGTTATGCGACCCAGCTGTGCATTGTCGACGAGACGGGCAAGGTCGAACGGATGGTCGCGGCGCACGATGTCGGTCGAGCGCTGAATCCGAAGCTTTTGTCGGGGCAAATCGAAGGTTCGATCCACATGGGTCTGGGCTTTGCTCTCACCGAGGAGCTGATCGTCGAAAACAGCGAAATCAAGAATCCGACGCTGCGCGGCATTGGCCTGATTCGGGCCGAACCGATGCCGCAGATTGACGTGCTGCTCATCGAGGAGCCGGAACCCGACGGTCCGTTTGGGGCCAAAGGCGTCGGTGAAATTGGCCTGGTTCCAACGGCACCGGCGGTGGCCAATGCGCTGTATCAGTTCGACCAGCAGCGTCGCTTTTCCCTGCCGATGCGTGACTCGGTGGCTGCGCGCGCCCTGCATCCCCAGCCGAAGCGCGCTGCCCGCAGCTAAACTTACGGATCAGCGACGGTCAGACCGACCGGCGAAATGAACGGAAGCGGCGACTCACGGGTGAAATAGGCGCCGGTTTCCTGTTTCTGGCGCAGGTTCGTAAAACGGTACTGGTAGTGCTGCACGCGCAGGTAGCGCGGCTTGCGTCCCGCAAACGGGTCCGATTCAAACAGCCACAGCACGTCCTTTGAGCCTTCAAGAAGCCGCAAGAGCAGGATTTCCAGCCACGGACTGTCACTTGGGCGACCGAGCGCCGCAAACCACATCTGCCAATCGAGCCGGGGCTGATGCGGCGCATTCCAGCGCGGCGACCTTTGCAAGTCCCCTGGTTTGTAACGAAACGGATATTCGCGCCAGGTCTGCCCGTCGATGCTGCCTTCGATGACAAGCTCTGGACGGCTCTGGGTCATCGACGCAAACGGACCATAGTGCGACACCGCTTGCAGCGGCGCGACAAGCTTCATCGCTTGGTGAATCGGACGTGGCACGTCGGTGCGAAATCGCAGCGTCCACAAAAAATGGCCCAAGCTGGCGGAAAACAGCAGCGTGCTGATCGCAAGCCGAGGCAGCCCGAAAAGAAGCGACGGACGGGCTGGCTGATGGCTTTCGGCATCGTCGTCCGCCGCCGGATTGGGACGCAGCCGCTCAAGCCAAGAGGGCGGCACAAGCAAAAGCGCGAGCAAAAGCGCCAGCCAGTTGAAGTAGCCATAGTTTCCGGTCAGCGCGATTCCGAGCTGAAGCAGCACCGTCGGGAC
>DAORGN010000062.1:9905-23112 GCA_035340095.1 Pseudomonadota bacterium
GGCTGCGGGGTTCGATAGCGCAGCGGCACCGCGACAAGCGCAATCACGCCGATTTCCGACAGCAGCGCATCCCACTGAAACGACAAAAACGCGCCGCCCACCGACAGAAACGACAGGTGACACAGCCAAGCGACAAGCAGCATCGGCCAGACCAGCCGCAGGGCGCCTATTGCAAGCCCGGCACAAAGCCCCAGCCCGCAGACAAGCTGTAGCGCCGTGTTGTCGCTGCTCAGCCAAAACAGCGTCGGCAGCATCAAGTATTTGCGACTGCCGAGCGTATGTGCGACGGAACCCAGGAACATCTGCGTCGGCAAAATCCCCTGATTCCCAAACAGCCCAGCAATTTGCGGCCACAGCGACGCGAAAGCGACCACGTACAAAAGCCCGAGCAGACGCACAAACAGCGCATCACGCCCGGCGGACAGCGGCAGTTCGGGGAGAGAAGTAGGAAGAAGCCAGCGACGAAGTAGCGAAGCGATCCGCCTGATCACTGTTTTTCAACAACCGGCTTGGCTTTGGTGGGTCGGCTGTCCAGGTAGAGCAGCACGCCGCCAGTGATAGCAAGAACGCCGCCACCGACGAGCATTCCGACGCCAGGTGCCAAGTTGTCGTACTTGCTCGGGCAGTGATAGTCGGACAGGCCCAGGTCGGGACAATCGGCAGTGAACACCGGCGAGTTGTGCTTATACAAAAGCGCGGCGCCTCCGGCGATAAGACCGACGGCTCCGACGGTGGCTGCGATGCCAAGTCCGGTCATCCACGACCGCCGCGTGTTCTGGGCCGACAGGCTCAGACGCAGCGTCATCGGCTGGCTGCCGGGGGCCACCTCGACTTGCTGACGGACGCGGCGATGTTTGTCGTCTTGCACCACCAGGCTGTGGACGCCCGCGGCCAAAAGATACGACGCCGGGGTTTTTTCGCTGCGCTGGGCTCCGTCGATGGTGACGGTGGCGCCGGGTGGTTCGGTTTCGACGATCAGGATGCCGCTTTCACCGATCCGCGGTTCGGTCATCTGCGGGCCGCGCGGCGGCACTTCTTTGGTCAGTCGTTCGGCGGCGCGCACCACCATCTGACGCACGTCGTCCGTCGAACAGACATCGCAGCGTTCTTGAATCGGCGTCGTGCTTTGCCCGGAAAACAGATCGCGCATCTGAAGCCGCAGCGAAAACGTCGACAGCTCCAATCGCTGCACTTCGCCTTCGATTACCCGTCGCACGCCGAGAAGCTGGGCCAGCCGGCCATAGCAGCTTGCCGTCGTGCAACCGAGCAGTCGCAGCTCACTCCCGAGCAGACTGTCGACTTCCTGCGGGCTGCGCACCGAATAACCGCCGCGCTGCACGGTCGTCGCCAGGCTGCTTCGCAGGTCGCTCGACACTTCTTCGGCCATACCAGAAAACGAAAGCTTGGCGATGGCGATCGGCTCACTCGGCAGAGGCTCGCTCTTTTCCAGTTGTGGGCGCGCGGTGGGTGGTGCGGCACTGCCTGCGAGCGGCGTCACAAGCAGGCTCCCAAGCAGCCAGAAGCGAAGCGCCCCAGCCGGACGCCTCTGCAAGCCAGTTTGGACCATGAGTTATAAGAATCGCACCGCTTAGGCTCTGTCAATCGTCGTGCGCAGAGATTGGGCGAGAACCAAGCCACTCATCGTCAGCACAGCACCATTTTGGACGCCTTGCGGTCTACATCGTGCTTTGGCGCCAAGTTTGGCTACTTAGGTCACAGCGATGCGACTTGTCTGCGCGTAGTCTGTGCCGTGCGGAGGTAATCCAAGTCATGAATGCTGGGCTTCATTCGTTTGATACCGCGTCGCCCGTCGCGCTCATCGAACACATTCTTCGTCGCTATCACCAGCCGCTACCGGGACAAGTGGCGGCGCTTTGTACGCAGGCCCAATCGCTGCAAAAAAACCCGAACGAGCCCGTCGCGCTGCTGGCGCAGGTCCTGCGACTTCTCAACGAGCTGTGGGCCGAGCTGGAGCCACACTTGCTCAAAGAAGAGCGGGTATTGTTTCCGATGATCGAAGCGGTTGTCGTCGCCAAAGAGAGTGGTCGTCCGCCGTTGCCGTCGCCAAGCCAGCTTGCGATGGGGCCGATCCGCGTGATGCGAATGGAACACGATCGCGCCGATGAGATCCTGCGGGCGCTGGCTGAGCTGACCACCCATTACCAAGCAGTCGATGGGGCGAGCGAGCCGCTGCGGGCTCTGTATGCGGGGCTTAAACAACTGGATGACGAGCTGCGCGAACACATCCGGATCGAAAACGACCTGCTGTTTCCTGCTGTCACCCGTCTGTGAACACCGTCGCTTTTGTGGCCGCCGTTATTTCGCGCGCACATCGTCGATAGAGACCTGCATGTGACGACGGCGCGAAAACCACAAAAGCGCCAGCACGCCAAGCAGTACCGCAAACCACAGCGTCTCTATCCGAATGATCAGCGTCGCTGCGATGGCACTCGCGCGGGACATCGACAAAAGTTCGGCCAAAAGCAGCGCCATTCCCCCTTCGGTGACGCCGAGTCCGCCGGGCACAAACGCGAGCGCGCCCGCCACCGTCATCACCGCGTAAATGAACGTCGCCAGCGTGATAGATGCCTGGCCTCCGTCGGGAAAACCGCGAATCATCAGGTAAAACGCCAGGCATTCGGCAAACCACGAACCGATCGAGGTCAGCGTCGCCAGCAAAAGCGGCACCGGGCGCAGAAGCAGGTACGCTGCATCGTAAAACTCGCGCAGCTTGGGTGCGACTTTTGGACCCAATGACGGAATTTTTTCAAACAGGCCCAGCACTGCGTAGACCAGCTTTTGCCACGATGCGAGCAGCGTCAGCAGCACACACACCGACATGCCCAGCCCGACCAGGTAGTGATGTTCCGGGCGCATCCACGTCGACACACCAAGAAGCGTCAGCAGCAAAAGTCCAATCAAGTCGGTCAGTCGCTCGGCCAGCACAATCGGTGCGGTGCGCGCAATCGGTTGGCCAAAGCTCTCGCGCAGCAGATACGACTTGAGCACCTCGCCGACTTTTCCTGGCGTCACCGTCAGCGCAAAACCCGACAGAAACAGAAGCAGCGAATCAAACAGCGGCACATGCGATTCCGCGGTTTTTTCTGACGGATCGTTTTTGTGCGGCCACGTCGGCACATCGAGCAGCCGCAGATAGTACTGCCAGCGGACAAAGCGAAACAGGTAGTTTACCGACGCCAAAAGCAGCCCAATCAGCAAAAGACCGGGCGAAAAACGGCCCAGCTCGGCCCAAACCTTCGCTCCTTCGCCATAACCTGCCGCGAGCACGATGTAGAGTGCCGCCCCTGCTGCCGAAGACAGAATCACGCCGCGTGCAGCTTTGCTCATGGCGGCGAAAAATCGCCCAGGTTGCCGCCCCCTGTCAACCCAGCCGATCGTCGGCTGGGGGTTCTAACGCGCGCAGGACAGCGGTCGCAAGAGCCGCTGCGGAATCCCAAAGTCGACGTGGTAGTGCTCATCGTGGCGCACCCACGCTTCGCGCTTCATAAACCGCGGTGCAAGTCGTTTTGTCTCGGGTGCCTGCGCAAACAGCATCTGGTGAAAATCCGGCGTCAAGATGATGCGCTCGATGACAACGTCATGTGCACGGCCAGCCGACTCGATCGCAAGCAGGTGCGCCCCGATCGCACGAAAGTCGATGCGCAGATCGTCGAGCGTTCCGTCTTTGCGAAACGAAAGCCCGTACCCCAGCTTGTGAAACACAGAGATCGGAACCAGCGCCGGCGCGCCATCTTTTGCGATCACCGGGACAAAAAAGTCCGCGGACAGACCGTTTTGGTGGGTCTTGTGCGGCCACAGCTTCCCGCCCTTCGCGTTTCCCATTTCGCCATACTGCCAGCGTCGGTCGGGATGGGAATGTGCCAGCGATCGATAGGCATCCACCACCGTATCGCGCACAAGCGGATGCAGCGCATTGCGACCCAGTGCGCACGCGGACTTGGCAAACGACTCGAAGTTCGGTCCGCTGCATGGCAAAAACTCGCCTCCTTGCAGCTTGCCGCAGCCCCCGCTGCCAAACGAAAGCGCTTCATGTTCCGTCGCAGATGCGGGTGCAGACAGGCCCCATGCGGTCACTGCCAAACACATCTTGATCGCGCAACGTCGGTTCATGAAAAATCAGTCTCTGCTCACGATCGTAGATCGATGCGTGCGGAATTTCATTCCGTTCCGTCTCTGCTTGCGGGCTGTGCGAAAGACTCTGTTTCCTGTGCCAACGGAGTCTGCTTTTGCGCAGGCGTGGAAGGATTCACCTTCACATCAGGATTCTGTGGCGCAGCTTTCTGCGGGGGCAGAAGCGGAAGCAGCGGGCGCAGGTGTTCCGCATCGGCAAACCAATCGGCAAGTGGCGGATAAATTCGTTTGAGCGCCTGTGGATCGGCCTTGGCGAGCGCGAAACACTCGGCAAAGGACTCTTCGACATCGGTTCCCCCATACTCCGTCGGACCCTTTTCGGAACCTCTCGCTGTACGGAATGCCGCAAGTACGCTGCCGTTTCCTTGACGCTCCTGTTTTTTGACCGCATCCAGCGCTTGCCGCGCCAGTTCCCCTTCTTTTTTCGCCAGCGCCAGTCGCAGATCCAGTTCTGCCCGCGCCGATTCCGTTACCGCACGATCCTGAATGCTTTGATTCCATGCAGCGACGAGCGCGTTATAGGAATCGACCGTTTGGTTAAACCGCCAGTAGGCTTGGATGCGCACATAATCGGCAACGGCATGTCCGATTTCATGCAAGAGCGCCATCGTCGGAATCGGATAGGGGTGACTTGGCTCGCCGACAAACAGCGACGTATCGTGCGCCGGATTCGTATCAAAAAGATGGATTTCGCGCGCATCTTTATGTCCGTCTCCGGTGTGAACCGTCCCATGATACTGCGCCCTCACTTTGTGGAGCGCGAGTCCTTTGCTGCTTTCGACCGCGCGTGCGTTGCGGACAAAGTGAACGCCACGCAAGACCGCCAGCTCGTCGGGCCGTAACAAAGAAAGCGCCTGACCCAGCGCGTACAGTTCGAGCTTGGTCCAGTTCCGATTCCCATCGTCAATGCCCCCAATGTGGTAACGCTTGCAGAGCGCATCCCGACCAAATTGATCGTCATTTTCGGGGACCAGATCGCGAAACGATGGACCCATTTCCAGCCGCACGCTGCCATCCAGTTCATGAATGGCAGAGACTGGGGTGTATCCTTCGGCTTCTGTTTTCGCCAGCAGATCGACTTCCAGACCGCGGTACTTTGGACTAAGTACAAAACGCGCCGCGAACAGAAGAGGCAGCGGAATCCAGTCGGTTGTTCCGGGCGAAGTCTCGTCGCGCGGTAGCAGACTCTGCACGCCTTTTTCCGGTGTCACCAGCGTGACTTTTTTCAGCGCGCGGCTTTCCAGTACCGCATCCAGATAGCGCACCATTTCACTGCGATCGGTTTCCACCAGCGGCGGTGAATCAAAATAAAAACCGCTGTAATAGGGACGCTTGGCACAGCCTGACAAAAGCACAGACAGCGCGATTCCCAAACCCCAAACAGACTTCGATTCCCGCAGCCGATTCATGCCGCATCTATAGCATCAATTTTTTGACGCATGCGCAGCGATTGCGTGGGTCCAAAACGTCCCTTTGGGAAAGCTTGCACGTCGAAATCCCCGAATTTGAGATACAATCGGCGGCATGGCCAGTGCTCTGTATGTTGCGCGTTGTCTATCGGTCGATGGGGCTACGGTGTCGATCGAGCTTCAGATTGTTCATCCCGATATCTCGGAGTTTGGAACCGATCGGCTGTTTGCGTGGAAGCTGCTGCATGAATGGGTGTCACCAGCGGACGACGGAACCGATGTCGAGCTGGCTTCTCGCTATGTGAAGTCGGTCAAGCTGTCGCCGCTGCGCAATGCCAAGAAAAAACACGTTGGCAAAGACTTCTATACAGTGACCCGCGTCGGCGAACAAAAGCCGTCGGTGACGTATACGATCGTGGTAACGGAACCGCTGCTTCTGTCGGGCATCAAAGCGGGGGATTCCGATGAAGTGTATGACTTTGTCGAACCAGGCAAGGGTGACGCTCTTGTGCCGCCGCCCAAAGCGAGCAAGCCGAAGCCGAGCAAGCCGAAAAAAGCAGCCGCGGCTCCCGACATTCCGGTCAAGACCTATGCGGATCTGCGTCAGTTGGCGTTGGAAGGAATCCGGAAGCACGGCGGAAGCTGGTCAAGTTACCTGATTGAAAACGGAATGATCGAGCGCTGGGCCCAGACAGAACGTGATGCCCAGATTCTGTCCTATTTGGAATTCTTGACGCCGGAACATCGCGTCGCTGCGGCGTGTGTCGTGGCGCTTACTCGGCTTCGCGCAAGGCAGACGGAAGCGGCCAAAGCACTCCTTTCCTATGCAGAGTCCCACTATCAAGCGTCGGAAGACTACAACTGGAGTGCCGGCGGTGGATTGTGTGCGCTGTGGTGGCGTCTGCAAAAGGAATCACAAGCCGATGCGCTGTTTGCCCGAATTGAAACGGAACAGACTGAGCGAAAGACCAATCACAACCAAGCGGTACATGTTCGCTTTTCGATCTTGGCTCAGGGTGGCAAGTGGGATCGCGCAGAACAGCTTATCCCGTCGCTGTTAAAGGACGGAAGTTACCGTGCGGATCTGCTTGTTCCTGGGGTTCTTGCTGCGTGGGAAGACCATCCTTCGCTGTTTGCCAAGGTGATGGATCACTGGCAGATGCGTGCGGATGAGCGGAGCATGTCTAACTACGAACTTAGCACCGACCTGTGTCGACGCGAGGTGGCGCGCGGTACACCGGAAAAATACCTGGCGAGTGCGCTGCGCTGGCATCACGTACTCGATGGATCCACGGCGGCGGCGATTGCGCTTTTGCGGACCGAACAGAACGACCCGAATCGCGCCATTGCGGATGCGCAGACGGTGCTTTCGACGCCACAGCTTGGATCGTATGTCCAGGAATACGGCCTTGCGGTGCTAACCCGTCATGCGCGGCCACTTGCCGACCGCTTTGTCGAACAAAACCTTCCTACCTGGCTGCGCGATGGCTATGGACATGGTTTTCTGGCTGCGGCGGATCGGACCGAGCTGCTCGGGAAACACCTGGAGAATCATCCGGTCTATCGTCCGGCGAGCGTGGCGCGTCTGCTTCACGACCGCGATGCTGCGATTGCGATGATCAAGCAAGCGATGACTGCGGACATGCAACTGGGTGGTTCGCACTTTGTTGATTTGGTCGACTTGGGGGAACGCGCTTTTGTCGACGAACAGCTTCGCAGCGCACTTCTTCGTTTGGCCAAAGAGCCGACGCGCCAGCGGGATCTTCCGTGTCGTTCTTTGGCCATGACGGCGGCCCAAGTGGGAATGCCTGAACATGGCTTTGCCGCGATCAAACTTCCGGGGCCGGCGCTGCGTCGTTATTCCGCGAGCGACATGGTAAGCGGTGCGGTGAGCGTCCGCGACTTTGGAACCGCTTATGCTGCGGCGATGCTGGTTCCCGACGATGACAGCAATGGCCGGGTCAGTTCGCTGATTCAAGGTGTGCTGCGTGGCGCAGACGAGCAATTCCTTCAGGGTCCGCGCGCGCTGCCGCTTTCGGTTCGCGATGTCGACTATGCGCGTGCGCTCTGTGCCGCGGGGGAACGCGATGCGGTCGCTTGGATGTTGTCGGCGCATCGTCAAACGCTATCGGACGCGGAAAAGCGCGCCATTTCGGAACTGCTCGCGAAGTAAGCGGGCGGTGGACCTGGGATGTGGACAAACGCGCACACCGTCAGAACGAAAGCCGCAGTCGGTGATTTTTGTGGCGGGGGAACACTTGACCTACCAGGGCGGCCAGGCTAGCGTGTCTGACATGCCTGCACCGACGACGACTGCCGCCTCCAGCAAGGGTACTGTTCTGATCGCGGACGACGATCCGGAAATTTTGATGATGCTGTCGCTCCGACTGAGCAAAAAAGGCTACAAAGTCTTCGAGGCTGCGGACGGACTTCAGACCATCCAGATCGCCCGCGAAAAACAGCCGGATCTGGTGCTGCTCGACGTGATGATGCCGGGCAAAAACGGCTGGGAAGTCGCTCGCGAACTGCGCAACGACCCACAGTTTGCCAACGTCGGGATCGTGATGCTGACGGCGATTGGTGAAAAAGTGAACGAGATGACTTCGCCGCTGTATGGCGCCGATGAATACGTCGACAAGCCGTTCGATTTCACCGATCTCGAAAGCAAGATCGCGCGGGTCATTGCTGCCCGCCACGGGAGCAAGTCCGCTCCGAAAGGTTCGACCAAGTAAACGACAAAACCTCTGCTTTCGCGATTTCCTCTGGTCTGTCATAATGAAAAGACTTGGGAAGCGCGATGAGAGGGGCTGCGCGTGTGCTTGGTTTGGCTATCGGACTCTGCGGGGCGTTTTCTGCCGCAGAGGCCAAAAAACCTGCCAAACCACTCAGCGCTGCGGCGACAAAACGGACCGAGCAGCTTGCAGAGCAAGGTCTGGCGGCGCTAAAAGCGGGCCAGTTTGCCGAAGCTGTTCAGTCCTTCGTCGATGGCTTTCGGGTCAGTCCACTGCCCAAGTGGCTGTTCCATTTGGCGCAGGTTGCGGCGGCGGAAAAAAAGCCGGTCGAAGCGCGCGATCTGCTGCGCCGCTTTCTCGCTGATGACACGCTGGAAGCGGACGATCCGCTGCGCAAAGACGCGCAAGCGCTGCTCGATTCGCTCCAGGTTGTCGACGCGGGTGAAATTCTGGTCGTCGGGCCGCGCGGCGCTTGGCTGTCGGTGGATGGTCGGTTCGTCGGGAGCTTGCCGCTGTCGCAGCCGCTGCTGGTTCCGACCGGGCCGCATCGCGTCGTCGCCAGCCAGGACAAATGGCAAGCTTCAAGCGAAGTGCGGACGCGGCTCGCTCGCCAGGTCGAGCTGCGTTTCAAGAGCGGTTCCGACGTCGCAGTGGTGACGTTGCCGCCAGCCGTGCTGGTGATCGACTCGGCGCCCGATGCCCAAAGTGCCGAAGCGGTGAAAAAGAAAGTCCAGACCGCGCTCAGTCGGGAAAGTTTCGCGATGGTGCCGCGCAGCGCCGTCGAGACCTATGCCAAAGACATCGCCAACTGCCTGACCGATGTCACCTGTTTGCGCAAAGCCGGACAGCGTTTCGGCGTCGAGTTTGTCCTGTGGGCAAGCACCGTCAAGCAGGGCTCGGGCTGGAAAGTCGAAATCAAACTACGCGACACAGCGACGGGCACCGAGCTTGGACAGCAGAGCGCGCAGTGTGATTCGTGTGCAATCGATGGGCTGCTGCCCAAAGTCGGCGAAACGACAGTGGCGCTGGCCAGCAATGCCAGCAGCCGTGATCGCAGCGATCTAGAAGTGCGATCGAATCCGTCCGGGGCCGAGGTGTTGGTCGACGGACAGAGCCTCGGCAGCGCGCCGCTCAAACAGTCGCTTTTGTCCGGTCAATATGCGCTTGTGGTTCGCAAGCCGGGCTATATCGACTTTTCGCAGCAGATCGAAGTGAAGGGCAGCGGGCCGCTTGTGATCGATGCGCAGCTTACCGATCGCGATGCGCAAAATGAACCTTCGCCGTCGGCAAGACCGGAACCTGTGCGAACCGTTGGCGAACAGAAAAGACCGCTTTGGCGCTATGTCGCAGGTGGTTCGGCGATCGGTGTCGGTGTGATCTTGCTCGGCTTTGGCGTAAGTGCATTTGTGCAAAACGGCGTCGTCCTAAATGGCGAATGTCCGGCGTCGATTGGGGCCCAGCGCTGTCAGTTTGGCACGGTGGTTCCGGGCATCGGTCTGACGGTGGCGGGCGGACTTTTGGCTTCGGCGGGGGCGGCACTGATTGCGTGGCCTGCGCCCAAACCGCAGACCCAACTGTCCCTGTTTGGCGCGACGAACGGCATGGCGCTGGAGCTGCGCTACTAACATCGCAAGCAGCGCTACGCGACTATTCGGTGGCCGTCAGCCCGAGCGCGCGCAGCAAGAGCACGCGGGCGCTGGCAAGCTGGTATTCCGCCGAAACGCGCTGTGCCGCCGCGGTGGTCATCGCAACTTGGGCATCGCCCAGCTCGATGATGCTGCCGATGCCGGTTCGATAGCGCGCTTCCGCAAGCCGCAGCCGTTCGCTTGCATTTTTTAACGCTTCTTCGCTGGCCTGCCATGCTGCTTTGCCGGCGCGAACTTGCAGGCGACTGGACTCGATGTCGACCCGCACTTGCTGCCGCAGCGTCGCAAGCTGGGCTTCCAGTCCCGATAGGTTGGCGTGCTGTTCACGAACTTGCGAATGGGTCAGGAGCCCCTGAAAAATCGGCCAGTTTAGGTTCACCGCCGCATTCCAGTTCCACGATAGCTGGGTGATGTCGGTGCCCGCGTCGGTCAAGTTCATGGTCGCGTTCAGCGACGGACCGTAGGCTCCTTTGGTGGCGGCAAGCGTCAGTTTTTGCGCTTCTATCTGCCGCGACAGCGCGACAAATTCAGGCCGATGTTTTAGCGCTTCCGCCAGCAGCACCTGGGTACTTTCCTCTTCGGAAGGAATCGCCACAAACGGTTCATCTTGTACGTCGTAATCGACATCGGCTTCGATTCCCATCGCTTGGTTTAGCTGCGCTTTGGCAACTGCGTAGTTGTTTTCGCTGGCAATCACCTGCACCGACGCATTGGCGCGATCCGTGCGGGCCTGCGCCAGATCGATTTCGGGCCGCGTTCCGACCTGCACAAACGCCTGCACTTGCACAAGATGCCGCTGCTGATTGGCCAGGTTGTCGGCTGCCACTTTCAGCAGCGCTTTTTGCGCCCGCGCCGCAAAGTACGCGCTGTGGACCGCCGCAGTGATCTGGAGAAGCGTCACTTTTTCCGTCGCGCTCTGTGCTTCGGCGCTTGTTTTGGCGGCCTGCCATTTGCGCGTCGTTTGCCCAAAGTCCCAGATGTACTGCGACAGCTGGAGTCCAAAGTTAAAGTAGTTGAACGTATCGAGCGAAGTCGCTGCCGCCATGTTGGCAAACTGCGCGGGCACAGCGCCCGGACGGGCGACAAAGTTGGCCGTCGTGCGCTGATACGATGCCGTCCCCACAAGCTGCGGCAAAATCGGTGCACGGGCTTGGTCTATGCGCGCGCGTGCCGCTTCACTTTGCGCCCGCGCTTGCAGAAGCTGCGGTTGGTGCTTTCGCGCCATCTCGATGGCCTGGCGCAGCGTCACGATCCGCATCGCGTCCGGTGGTTTTTCCTGCGCACGTCCTGCCGTCACGCTGCAAAGCCCAAGTCCGAAGACTGCGCCCACGCAGAGCCTGTGAATGTTCATGCTGTTAACTCTCATCTTCGTCGGGACGGCTGTGTAAGCCGTGTTCCTCCAGCTTGGCGTACAGGTGCGGACGACCGAAACCGAATGTCGGACCCATAACAAGCTTCCATCTGGCTGCCTACGACAAACGCTGAGCATGCCGCAACCGGACGGCCCAGTTGGCTGATTTTTCGTCGGAAAGCCGCTCGCTGTCGTTTCATCTGCAGCTATCGCTGGCTGCGGATTTGGGCGGTCCCGGCATGTTTCACGGACTTTTGCGCAGCCAGGGATGGACAGGGCCCAGCCATTGCTGCTTTGTTTCGGCATGCATTCGATCGTTCCGAACCTGCGGACTGCGGAAAATCGCCTGGCCGATGCCCGGCATTGTGCGCGTCGCCGGCTGCTTTCTTGCTTGTCGCTTCTGCTTGCGCTGGGTCTGGGTCCGGCGTGCAAGTCCAAAGACTCGTCGGCGCCGGCAGACGCTGTGATGTCGCGGCCCGTTCCGGTGCTGCTGGCTCCGGTTGCGCGGCGCGATCTGCCGATTTATTTGGACGGACTTGGTACGGTGACGGCGTTCAAGACGGTGACGGTGCGGACGCAGGTGGATGGCCGCTTGGAAAAAGTGCTGTTCCGCGAAGGCCAGCGGGTTTCGCGCGGCGAGCTTCTGGCACAGGTCGATCCGCGACCATTTTTGGCGACGCTGCATCAAGCCGAAAGCGCGCTGGCTCGGGATGAAGCGCTGCTTGCAAACGCGCGCAAAAACTTGCAGCGCTACAAGGATCTGCGGACGCAAAACTTGTTAAGCCAGCAGCAGCTCGATGATCAGCAAGCGCTGGTCAGTCAGTACGAAGGATCGGTGGGAGTCGATCGCGCAGCGGCGGAAGCGGCGCGGCTCAATGTCGAATATTCACGCATTGTGGCGCCGATTGATGGCGTGACGGGCGTGCGGCTCATCGACGAAGGGAACCTGGTGCAAAAGAGCGACGCCACAGGCCTTGTGGTGATCACGCAAATCGATCCGATCGCGGTGCTGTTTACGCTGCCGGAAGATGATCTGCCGAAGATCATCGCGCAGCTACCACCGAACCAGACCGCGCCCAGTGCGAAGACGGAACCAGGGACGGCTGCGGATAAAACGCCCACTACGCCCAAAGGACAGCCGGTCGAAGCGTGGAGCCGCGATGGCACAACCAAGCTTGGGGTGGGAGAGCTGCTCGTGCTCGACAACCAGATTCAGCAGGGCACGGCGACGCTGCGGCTCAAAGCGGTGTTTGGGAATCCGCACAGGCAGCTCTGGCCGAATCAGTTTGTCAAAGCGCGACTGCTTTTGTCGACGCAGCACGATGCGCTGGTGGTGCCGGCAGTGGCGGTGCAGCGCGGTCCCAAAGGAACCTTTGTGTATGTCGTGGGCGATGAGGGGACAGCGAATCCGCGACCTGTGGATGTGGCGCTTTTGAGCGGCGATCAAGCGGTGCTGGCCAAAGGGGTCAAGCCCGGCGAACAGATTGTCATCGAAGGACAGAATCAGCTTCGTCCGGGGGCCAAGGTTTCGGCGCGACCGGCAGCGGGCGGAAGTGCCGATCGCAGCGACGGGGAACGTGACAAGACAGGCCGCGGAGGCGGGCACAAGCCATGAGCATTTCCGAGCCGTTCATCCGTCGCCCGATTGCGACATCGCTGCTCATGATAGGAATTCTGCTTGCGGGACTTGCCGGCTACCGCGAGCTGCCGGTGTCGGCGCTGCCGCAGGTTGACTATCCGACGATTGTGGTGTCAACGACGCTGCCGGGGGCCAGTGCGGAAACGATGTCATCGGCGGTGACGACTCCTTTGGAACGGCAGTTTGGCCAGATGCCGTCGCTTGCGCAGATGACGTCGGTGTCGAGCTTTGCGACATCACAGATCACGCTTCAGTTCAACTTGGATCGCAGCATTGAT
>DAORGN010000063.1:0-23083 GCA_035340095.1 Pseudomonadota bacterium
ACCACGCTGGATTTGCCGGCAACGGTCAGGCGCGATTCTCTGCTTTCCGTCGATGCTGGCATCACCAAGACCCTGCCCGCGGGTTTCAGTATCGACCTGACGGTCACTTTCATGCGAAACGTGTCGAACATCGCCAACGGAATCGACAACCGCAACTACTCGAAGCTGACCACCATGCTGGGTATATATTACAGCTTTTAAATGATTCATTATCATGCGCGCTGATCCCACCCTGCTTGCGGACGATCTCTGTGAACTGCTTCATCGTACAAGCGGATTCCCAGAAGATCAGACCGTGGCCAAGCTGTTGTGCGCAACGCCCGATGCTGTTGACGGTGCGCTCGCTGAAGTCGCAAGCCGCGGTCTGCTTCCATCCTTGGTTTCTACGATGCTGCGTGCTGAAGATGACGCCCTCCTTGGCGCAGTCACCATGTTTGCCAAGTCGCCGGGCGTTCGCGTCGCGCTCTGTCACGAAGTTTTGCAAGTCGAAGACCAAGATGTGCAGGCCGCGCTGGAACGGCTGCTGATTTCCGCGACCGATCAGCTTCCCACCGTGTTTTCGCAGCTTGTCGATCAAGGTGATTACGAAGTCCTGCTGAACGCGCTGCGGGTGACAGAGTCTGCCGATACACCGACGCTGCGGGCGCTGGCTGCGGCACGACCGACTTACGGAATGGATCAGCTTAACGCAAGCGCTTTGCATCGCCTGACCTCCTCTGCGAAACAGACTCCGTATGATCTGCTGATTGTGCCGGGCTTTACGCCGGTCAACGCCAAGCAGCCGATTCACCTGCGCGATCTGCCTCCCGCGCAGGCGCGCATTCAGCTCGCGGCGCAGGATCTGAAAAGCGGTCTGGCCCGTGCGGTTTTGGTGTCCGGAGGTTCGGTGCATCCACCAGGAACGCCGTATAACGAAGCGCTGATGATGCGAAGCGGTCTGCTGGAATTGGGAATCCCAGCCGAACAGATTTTGGTCGATCCACATGCGCGCCACTCGACGACAAACTTGCGCAATGCTGGTCGCGCCATGCTGTCACTGGGAATGGGTCGCGGACTGATTGTGACAGGCTTTGACAGTGCGCCGTTTTCGCAGGCGTTCTACTTTGCGCATGCGAACCTTTCGACGTTCAACCTGCGCTGTCAGCATGAGCTGGGCTATTCGGTGGGAACGCTCAATGAACGCGATGCGCATCATGTGGAGTTTTCGCCAAGCGGCGATGTCACGCGGAAAAACTACGCCGATCCCCTGGATGCGTAGACACTAGCGCCACAGTGCAATTCCACCGAGCAGTCCCGCGATGTTGTCGATTTTGACGACACCGTCCGGCAGCTTGCCTTCGTACTTGGCGGCATTCCCACCCCCGACATACAGCTTGTCTGGGTTGAATGTCTTTTGAATCTGCTTGATCACCTTGCGAACCTGCGCTTCCCACTTGCGCTTGCCAAGCCGCTTGCGCGCGCGGTTGCCGACGTTTTCTTCATACGTCCGCTGTTTGGTCAGGGGATGGTGCGCAAGCTCGACATTGGGAACGTAGTGCCCGTCGATGTACAGCGCAAAACCCATCCCGGTTCCCAGCGTCACCACGATCTCTGTTCCGTGTCCTTCAATCACACCGAGCCCTTGCAGGCCCGCATCGTTTAGGACAGAGACCGGCTTTTCCGTCATCTTCGCAAGCGCACTTTGAAGATCAAATCCGACGAAGCTTGCGTCCAGATTGGGGGCCGCGAAAATCACTCCCTTTTTCACCACCCCTGGAAAACCAACCGACACTCGATCGAATGTCGTATCGGGAAGCAGACTCCGAATCACGGCCAAGACCGCGTCCGGGGTCGCTGGATTGGGTGTCTCTTTGCGCTGGCGCTTGCCGCTTGGCTGTCCTGCGGAATCAAGCAGCAGACACTTGATCCCCGTTCCGCCAATGTCAATCGCCAGCGTGTAGGGAGGACTCGGCGCATCGGTCGAAGTCGAGCTCGGCGCTCCGGTCTCTTCGCGTACATCGTCTAAGGGCTTCCCAAAAGGCGCATCAGAGACGGTGGTCATCCCTTCTTTTTATCACGGCACATGGCGCAGACACAAGGACCGCGTGCGCGGCTTTCGGAATAGACGGAGCCTCGGTTTTCGCGTACCCTCTTTTGCAGTATGCGTGCCGGATTTTGGTCGTCTATGCTCCCTGCGTTCCCTACGCTGCGTCGAAAGCTAGACCTTTTTCCTTGCCTTTCGCTGGCGCTGTTGGCGCTGGCCGGCGGCTGTGCAAAACCCGAACTGGTCCGCAGTCCTACCCAGGTGGTTTCGTATCTTGCCGACGGTGATGCGCAGCTCGTGCAGTCTGTTCCGCAAGGGACAGAGCTGCTCGATCCGACGCTGCCGACAACGCAGCTTGTCTGGATCGAAATGATCCGCAGCGCCAAACGGACGATTGACTGGGCCTGTTTTTATGTCGCCTCTTCACGCGGCCAAGCGCTCGATCCGGTGCTCAGTGAACTTTCGCAAGCTGCTGCGCGTGGTGTGCGGGTACGGATGATTTTTGACAAGCAGATGGCGAAGACGGACCCGCAAGCGCTGGCGTTTCTTTTGCGGATGCCAGGGGCGGCCATTCGGGTTCTGGACTTCAACCTGATTGCGACCGGAAGTCACCATGCAAAGTATCTGGTGGTCGACGGGCGCGAGCTCTTCCTTGGCAGTCAGAATTTTGACTGGCGTTCGCTGTCACAAATCCATGAATTGGGAGTCCGGCTCGCGCAACCACACATCGTGGGACAGCTCGCATTTTTGTTCGAAATGGACTTTGCACTGGCGCAGGATCGCAACGACACACTCGAATCGAATCCGCCTGTGTTGCCGCGCGGGCCGACTCCGGAAATCGAAGTAGGAATTTCGCCACCGCAGCTTACACCCGACGGAATCCGTCCTGCGCTGCCGGTGCTACTCGACATGATTCGTGGCGCAAAATCCACACTGTCGATACAGCTTCTGCGCTATTCAGCCCACAGTGGCACCGATCATTGGGACACGTTAGAGGAAGCGCTGCTCATGGCGGCATCGCGCGGTGTGAAAGTTCAGCTTCTCGTCTCGAACTGGAGCATTCAGTCACCCGAAATCGATGATCTAAAAAAGCTGTCGCAGGTTCCCAACATCGAAGTCCGCATTGCCAGCATTCCGGAACTTCCCGGCCAGTTCATTCCCTATGCACGGGTGATTCACAGCAAGTATGCCGTCGCAGATGAACATCAGTTGTGGCTGGGAACGACCAACTGGGAACGCGGAATGTTCATGGCCAGTCGCAACGTCGACGCGGTGTTCCGCAGACCCGTGCTGGCCAAACAAGCGCAGCAGATTTTCAATCGGCTGTGGAAGTCGTCCTATTCGGCCCCGGTTGATCCAAGCAAAGACTACGTGCCACCGCGGGTGCGCTAAGCGCGGTCCACATTACGGGGCCAGATACATTCCGTTCGAGCTGGCACAGCTCTGTTTGATGGAATCTGCGCTTGGATAGTAGCCGCCGATGTAATACCAACTGATCTGCGTCACCGTCGACAATCCGACATTGCTGGTCGTCTTACAGCCCCCGAGTGCGCCGGTCCGATTGCAGCCGACCGTACTCCAGCTTCCGCCAGAAGATGCACACGACATCTTGTAGGAAGTCAGGATTGTGGCATCGGTAACAAACTCCTGACAGTACAGCATGTTGGCCTTCATCGTGGGTCGCAGATCGCAGCTCTGTGCGTAGGCGGTCATTGTGGTGTTCGTGGCGTCGACCGCTGCGTCGGTAGCACCGGTCGATGTTCCATCGCAACCAGCGTGGGACAGTGCCAAAAGGATGCCGAAACAGAGTCCTGCTCTTATATGAATCATTTGATACTCCTCTTATCTGCGATGTTCAGTTTTCGCTTTTCGGACCGATTGGCAGATAGATTCCGTTTTCCATTCCCGCCCGCATCAGCGCTTTCCAGGTAAAGAACTCACCACGGCGCACGCTCAGCCCGTGTACCTGCGATCCGACGAGCGAGCGACCGCTTGGACTTCTGGCTGGAAAACGAAATACGGTTTTTCCTTTCGGAAACGATCGCTGCAAGCTGGCCATCGGCTGCCGGTGGTGATCGAGCAGTGTGATGGTCACGTCAGATACGGGCGCTTCCGTTTCGACCGCAATGTCTGGTGACGCATCGGGATCATAGCTTATCAGCAGGCTGGGAATGTCCGTCGGTGCGGCCACTGTATAACTCTGCGCCCAGGGGTCTTTGCGCGCCGTTTCCGGAAGCTCTCCTGATGCCAGATCATCCAGCCGGCTGGCGGTGCCACCCATTGGCTGATGGGTTTCATAGGCGCGCGCAATCGGTCCTGTCATGATTCGTGGACCACCATTAGTATCGACGACAAACAGCCCCAAACGGACATCGGCAATGCCGACATACGACGCTTCGCCCAAGTTGGTGGACGTGTAATAGTCGGCGACAAGCTGGCTGCGCCCGAGTCCGTCCGCCGCTCGCTTCCTAAACAGATCAAAATACCATCCGGTGAACGTGGGTGGACCTCCGGATGAACCAGGCGCCATTTCCACCACCATCGACAGGAAACGTTTTTGGTTCGCTGTCAGCGTCCTTCCGGCCAGTTCATCATCGACAATCACCGATAAGATGGCGAGCAGTCGATCGAGTCGCTGAAAATAGGAACGCGCCGCAGTCTTGTCTTCTGGATCAAGTGCCGTCGCTGCTTGCACGCCGCGGCGGGCATACTCACGCAGACCGCGCAGTGTTTCAGGGGCCGGCTCAACATAGCCATCGGGAATCTCGCACCCGCCCAGATCATACGGCTGTCCCGCGACCAGAACGTAGTTGTGTTTGATCTGGGCATAGCCGGCTGCCGTCGAGTTGATCCGCAGATCGGCATACGCATCGCTGTCCATAAACGATGGATGCACGCCGCTTGGTTTGGCCGCGAGTGTTTCCACAGAACCCAGCCACGCTGAATACAGATCGGTGCGTGGCTGCGCAGGGGAGGGCACAGACACCATCGTCCGTGACAGATCCAAGTTCTTTTTGAGCGACGGAAACTTCGCAAGTTCAGGGGTCAAATAGGACAGCGCCCGATCGTGCCCGAGCGCATAGGCGACCTCGGAAAAATGCAGCCGATATTTGTCAGGAACCGCATCATGAACCAGCGGACGCAGGCGCTGTGCATCTGACACCACACGGGGGCCCAGCACCGTCGCAATCACCGGCAGATTCACCGATCCCTGCGGCATGTAGTGCATAGACACTGTGCGGCCAAAACGATTCCCAATCGCAGTCCGGAGCTTATCGGACAGCGACTCCGCACGCAGATCGGTGATGCCCGCTTGTTTTTGCAGCACCAGCAGTTCCGGTAACGAGACATCTTCCCGGCGACCTGCCAAAAACGACCACAGCTCGTCGAGCGCCCGCACTTCCGCTGTGACGTTGGCTTGCTGCATCAAGTTGGCCAGTGCCAGCGCCAGTGCCACTTCACGGGGGGTCTCGCGTGGATCAGGGGACGTGCCCGGTGCCGAGCTGCGCGACGATCGTGACACCAGGTTGAATTCCAGCCGTGACAGCCACATCGCCGTTTGAAACAGCGCAGTCATTTGCGGTTCTGCCGCATAGTGACCACGCGGTGCATACTGCGAAAAATCGATCATCCGCGGGCGGCCAAACAAAGACACGCCGGTCAAATCTTTGGCCGATCGAATCTGGGCAAGCAGACTGCTCGCTTCGTTTTCTGTCACCTGAAAAAGCGGCGGATGTTTGTCCCCCAGAAGCCGCGCCGCTACCGTCAAATACAGATCCAGATCGTGCGCGGTGTCGGCAGAAATCGCCTGCTGAAAACTGGGAAGCTTGGCGCGCGTTTCCGTCAGAAATTTGATGATGTTGGGAACCGCGATCCGCTCTTCCAGATCCGCCATCAAGCCGTCGTTTGACGCATAGACCGCATGCAGAAGCGCATCTATCGAAACATACAGCGGCAGCTGGGACTGATAGATTTCATGCAGCGCCGTCACGTAGCTTTCGAACGACAGACGAGCCAGCGATACCATTCCCTGTTTGTAAAGGAGTGCGCGTTCGGACGGACGCAGCGTGAAGCGGCGCTCAAACTGATCCAGATACTTGGGGGTCGTCCGCTTGTCCCAGCGTTGGCTAGCAGCGACGGCAACTGGACGCTGCGCATCACGCAGGATCGCATCGCCCGCCTTCTGCAAGTTGGAATCGGCCACCTCGCAGGCATTTTGCGGATTGCGCGGTACTTTCCGCCTGTCGCCATACTCTTCTTCGCTGCGGACTCCCTGCGATGCCAACAGCAACCAGACAGAAATCCCACATCCCAGCGTGCGTGCGGAAAGACTCTGCGTCACGTTTTGCCATCCCCCCAAGCGTCCGAGTATAGCGGAAGCCGTGGTAAGGTATCGTCCGAAAGATGTCAGTCGCACAAACTGCAAAAATTCCGCTTCGTCACGATGTATGTGATGCGTATGAATGTCTGTCTGGCGATGCCGATTCGCCGCTTCTGCTCACCTGTGAACATGCGAGTCAGCGATTCCCAAGTGGCTATGCGCTGCAAGCGCGCGACAACCGGCTTGTCGATACCCACTGGGCGTTCGACTTGGGTGCGCGCGAGCTGACGCATGAACTGGCTTCGGCCTTGTCTGCGACGGCGGTACTCGCCAATTTTTCCCGTCTACTGATTGATCCAAACCGCGAGGAACACCATCCCGACCTGCTGCGCACGACCGCAGATGGTGAAGCGATTCTGCTCAATCAGAATGTGACCGCTTCGGATCGGCTGCACCGGACCGTGTCCTATTACCGACCGTATCACGAAGCGGTCGACGCCGCGCTGGCCCGATCGAATGCGAGTGTGCTGCTGTCCATTCATACGTTCACTCCGATCTATGAAGGACAGCCGCGGACGGTAGAACTGGGGGTGTTGTTTGATCGCGATGAGAGTCAGGCAGAGTCACTGTTGTCGTCGCTGCGCGCTGTCTTTCCGCACGTTGCAGCCAACCAGCCGTGGTCAGGAAAGTTGGGACTTATCTATTCAGCGGAATCACACGCCCATCGGTTTGGCCGGACCGCTCTGGAGCTGGAAGTCCGTCAAGATCGCGCGCAAGATCCCAGCTATCGGCAGCGACTGATTGCCGTGCTGTGCGACCACTTTCGCCATTCTTCAATATGAAGCATGGAAAATGATTCATATTGGATTTGGTCCAATATCTGTCGACGCTGCGCTACGGATACAGGGTTTCTGGTCCGGCGCAGTTTTCATCCAGCACCAGCGTGGTGTGTACCTGATGAGATGGAAAGTCGCTGACGCGGACAAGACCGGCGGGCTCAGCGGGTTTTCCGGGCATACAAAGCACCCCATCCCCGTCGGTATCTAGCCAGCCGTAGACCACCAGACCTTCGCCTTTTTGTTCCGGATACAGCAGCGTTTCATCAAAACGGTAGGGCAAATTTTCCAGCGTCACTTTGCGCGAATCGAAGAGCCCAAGCGGATGTGACAGCGCGCCACTGCCGAACGTCTTGGCGTGATGAAATTCCAGGTGAAGCGTGCCCTTGCCCGTCGCTGAAACGCTTCCCATCACCTGGGTTTCGTACAGCCTGATGTCATCATTTACACAACCCAAAAGCAGAGCGGCCAGAATCATCCGCTTCATCGTCCGCCTCCGAAATGCAGTCCCACATGCGCGCCCGGAATCGCTACGCTTCCTGGTGCATCGACCCAGCCATAGTCAATCGCGACATCGACCCCAAGCGACGTCGTGGCGCGAATTCCCAGACCCAACGTTCCCCACGGCGTCCATTCGTGTCGCACCGTCCACGTCGTGTCTACACCCGATTCCCGTTCAATCTGGGTGCGGCTGGGAAGGATGGCATGTCGGGTTCCTAACACCAGATAAGGAATCAGCCGGCCCACCGAAAATGCCGCCCGCAGACGCAGCTCGCCGCTTGGTCCTCGTCGCGCAAGCTCTCCTTCTTGAAACATCCAGCCGAGCAGCACTTCGCCAGACAAACGGAAATGCGGACGGTTCACCCACGCCAAAGACAGTCCGAGCGACGTGGTAAATCGCCGACCCAGCGCCGTTTCCAGCTCGAACAGCGGCGCAAGCCGATGGCCCACGCCATACATCGTGCGCAGCGAAAACCACGGATAGCCCGCCTGCACCGACACGCCCCACATTCCTTTTTGCGGACCCCCGGCAAGCTGATCAAGCACCACGGGATCTGGCGCAAGCAGCAGCGTGATCACTGGTTGGGATGTCTGTTCGCTGGGATTTTCCGTCGGCGGTGGCTGATTTGTTTCGGCCTGTAGCGCAAGCAGCGCAAGGACAGCAGTCGTCAACATGATGCGCTCACTTTGCTTTCGCGACGCCAAACACGCGCGCAAAATTTTCCGAAAACACCGCGGCGGCTTCGTCGGCGGTATAGCCGCTTGCTTTCATCGCTGTGACTGTGCGCGACAGATAGTCTTTGACAAATCCAGGGCTCTGCGGACCGTCGCTGCCGTAAATGATCCGATCAACAAGACCGGCATCGCGCAGCTTCTGCATCGCATACTTTAGGTTTTCTCCCGTCGGATCTGACCCCTTCGATCCAAGCGCGCTAGGTTCCAGATACACGTTGGGATATGTCTTCGCCAGCCGGATGCACGCATCGAGCGACCCAGGCTGCTGATCACCAAAGTCATATCCCAGATGTCCGAGGATAAACACCGCACCGGGATAGCTTTGGATCGCCGCTTCCAGATACGTCGGATCGGTGTACGGCGGCTCGCTTGATGTGCCCGGAAACGGACTCGACCCCGTATGCAGGTAAAGCGGTTTTTTCAGATCCGACGCGACCTGATAGATCCCAAAAAACGTCGGATCATCCATTCGGAAGTGCTGGTGTGCATGCGCGAGCTTGATCCCAATCATCGACGGATTGGACAGCGCCGCGCGCAGCCGATTTAGCTCTGCGTCTTTGTCGGTACGGAAATTGTCAACGCGCAGACTGGCCAGTCCGTACAGCCTATCTGGGGCCTTTGCGGTATCGGACAGAACCCGTTCATTGGTCGCGATTCCGACGGTGCGTGGTGAATACACTGCGAACAGAACCGCTTGGGAAACGCCAGCTTTGTCCAGCTCGGCCAGGATTCCTTCCGCTGACAGAATGCCTTCTGCCGTCGATTTGGGGTTCAAGTTCAGCGGAAACGGAAAGCGACTGCCGAGAAACGTGCGCGTGGTTTCCGGAATCGCATCCCATTCCCCTGGATGCAAGTGCATGTCGACCACCGGCAAGCGGCGTCCATCCCAATCGACGCCCCGCGGTGTGTCACAGCCCAGCGCCAGCAGCGCCACGCCCACAAGCAGACAGCTACGCAGTCGACGCATCATCGGTTCGATGCTCCCCGCCGGCGAACCAGGCACAACGCCAGCAGCATAGACAGCGCGGCGAATGGTGTTCCCAAGTGGCTTGTGCCGCCCATCGCACAGCCCCGACCCCCGCCGGCAAACTGATCGAACATCGGATTGTCATTTGTGACCTTCAGCGTGGCCGCGTTGTTGTTCGGATCGGGGTCTGTTCCGATGCTGGTCACAACCGCAGGCAGATCGAAGGCGGCCAGCTTGGGCGGTGGCACAAGCGTCACTTCGGCTTTGCTTTCGCCCATCGGCAGCGTCGCCACCAGACAGTTTAGGACGGCCAGATCCTGCGTGCAGGACCAGCCGCTCGGGACGTTTGCCAATGCGAGCTTGCTAAGCGGCGGAGCTTCGACGGAAAACGCCACGTCGTAGGCTGGGCTTGGGCCCTTGTTCGACAAGAGGAGCTGGGCAGAACCGGGGGAAAATCCGCTGACGGTCAGCGTCGGGTTTTCCCATGCAATCGCCACATCCGATTCGATCCGACACTGGCCAAGCTGGCAGCTTCCGAGCGTGCAGCGGGTGCCGTCTTTTTGGACTGAATCCAAAGGACAATCGGCATTCTGTCCGTCGCACTGTTCTTCGGCATCACAGCCGTGACTGGCCGGACGACACTGGCTGCCACGCGGCTTGCGC
Organism: Pseudomonadota bacterium; assembly: GCA_035340095.1. Taxonomy (GTDB): domain Bacteria; phylum Myxococcota_A; class Polyangia; order Palsa-1104; family JAEUJZ01; genus JAEUKA01. Next base: position 10,047 of record DAORGN010000063.1, read on the forward strand.
ACATCCGCAGGACACGCCATCGACATGCCGGTGCAGGTTTCGGCCTGATCACAGCCGCCGGCTGCCGGACGACAGATGGTGCCACCGCGCGCTGGACCGCAGACCCCGTTTGTGGCCGCGCCCGCCGCGACGGAACACGCCTGACAGTCGACGCTGCCCCCACCACAGGCGCTGTTGCAGCAGACACCGTCGACGCAAAAGCCGCTGCCGCAGTCGTTGGCGGTGAGGCAGGCTTCGCCGTTGCCTTTGCGCCCGATGAAAGCATACGCCGCACCACCCGGAGGCCGGCCTGGCGCCCCGACCAGGAAGGTCTCGCCATCGACGGAAACGCCATTGCCAAAAAAGCCGCTTGGTGACACATCCGACGCGGTGAGCTTGGCGGTCTGCGTCCACATCGCGCCGGTCCGCAGGAACGTGTATCCGGCCCCCGCATCGAGCATTCCCATCAGATCGGCATACGGCGCACCAACGAGGACTTGTTCACCGCTCACACCGACGTCGTAGCCAAACCAATCATTGCTTTGTCCGTCGCTCGATCCAATCTTGGCTTGCTGGCTCCAGCCGGTTGCGCTTTTGGTGAACACATAGGCGCTGCCGCTGTTGACCTTGCCGCCCGAATCGCCGTACAGCGCGCCAACCACCGCAGTTGTCCCGTCGACCGATACCTGCCGGCCAAACCAGTCACCGCTCTGTCCGTCTGCGGCCAGCAGCTTGGCGCTCTGCGAAAAACCCATCGGACCGCGCTGGAAAACGTAGGCCGCGCCGGCTTCGCTCTTGCCGCTTGGATCGGCGAAGTCGGCACCGATGACCAAGGTGTCGCCCGAAAGCGCCACACCGACGCCAAACGAATCACCCGCTTGGGCGTCGCTGGCTGTCAGCTTGCCAAACGCCGCCCAGTTCGGTCCGCGCTTGCCGAACACATACGCAGCACCGGCGTCTTTGCGCATCATGACGTCGGCACCGCGCGCCCCCACCACTGCGATATCCCCGTCGAGCGCAACCGCAAAACCAAACTGATCGTCGCTCCCACCGTCGAACGCCGTCAGCTTGGCTTGTTGATTCCACGTCGTTCCGGTGCGCGCAAATACGTATGCGGCCCCGACATCGGTGCGGCCAAACTGATCCGCCCCCGGTGCGCCCACGACGAGCGTGTCGCCTCGCAGCGCCACTTTGGCACCAAAATTGTCACCATTTCGACCGTCAGCCGCGACGATTTTGGCCTGCTGCGTCCAAGTGGTGCCGTTGCGAACAAAAATGTAGACCGCGCCCGCATCGGTACGACCCATCGGCGCCGCGTAGGGGGCCGCCACTACGGCAGTGTCTCCGTCGATGGATACCGACGCGCCTTCGTAATCGCCGGTCGCTGCATCCGATCCGACCAGGCGCTGCGCCGCCGAAACCGTGACCAGCGTCGCCGTGTCTGGACTCGAAAACATCGGCTGGGTCGGCTGCACCACGTCGCGAAGCGCGCGCAGCGGACCCACATCCGTCGAACCGGCATGGGCGCTCGCGGGCAGAAAGGAAAATGACAGCGAGCACAGTGCAAGCGCCTTGGCTCCGTCTGAAACCAGAGGCAATGCCGAGAGAACCCAGGTGTAGGCCTTCATGCGCCTGTGTGTAGCACAATGCGGACAAAAATTGCCGACCACCGGAGGCCCGATAAAGTCAAAGTCACCGGTTTGTGACATGGACTGCTCAACCTGTTTTTATCCGAACGACGACGAGGCACGCTTTTGCACCCGCTGCGCCGCGCCGCTCGGGGTGCCGGTTTCGCGACTGCCGACCGAAGCCCCCGCCGCGCCACATCCTGCCATCGCAGAAATGATCGCGGGCAGCGGCGATCTGGGCACCCCGCAAGGACTGGCTGAAGCGATTCAAGGCGCGGGCGCAGTGCCAGGGCGCGGTGGAATCGGGCTTGGCGGAACCGATCTGTCGCTGCTGGGAGGTCGCTATCGGCTGCTGCGCTGTCTTGGCTCTGGCGGTTTTGGGGCGGTCTACGAAGCAGAAGAGGTCGCGCTCGGGCTTCGCGTTGCCATTAAGCTGCTAAACCGGACGGCGCTGCAAGATCCGAAAATGCGGCAGCGGTTTTTGCAAGAAGCGCGCATGATCGCCGAGCTGCGCAGCCCACACGTCGTGGTGCTGCACGACTACGCAGTCACCGAACACGGCGTGCCCTATTTGGTGATGGAACTATTGGCAGGGAAGCCGCTGTCACATGACATGCTGGCTGGCGTGCTTTCACCGCGTCGAGCCGTACACATCATGGCCCAAGTCTGCGGCGCGCTTGGGGATGCCCATGCCCATGGGATGGTTCATCGCGACATCAAGCCGGACAACATCTTGCTGCTTTCGCACGCACCGCCATTTGTCCAGGGCCCGTCTGTACCGCCGCTTCCTGCGACCCCATTTGGCGATCAGGACTTTGTCAAAGTGGTCGATTTTGGCGTCGCTCGCTTTTGTGGTCTGTCCACACGCGCTTCGGACATTTTGGGAACGCCGGCCTATATCTCGCCCGAAACGCTGGCTGATGAACCTGTCGACGGTCGCAGCGATCTGTACGCGGTCGGCATGCTGCTTTGGCAAATGATCGTGGGCGATCTGCCGTTCCCCGGAAAAAACCAAGCGCTGATGATGAAGTCGCACCTTGACGCGCCGCGTTATCGGCCTTCTGAAATCAATCCGCGCTACCGGTTGCCCGACGGACTGGAAGACCTGATGGTGAAACTGGTGGCGCGCGCGCCAAGCGATCGGCCAAGCAGTGCCTATGCAGTTCGCGCGCAGATGCATGAGCTTTTGTCGTCGCCAGGGCTCTTGTCCGATCGCCCACTGCGCGGTGCCGCTCGTCCCGATTTTGGTCCGCACTGGGACGGTCCGCTTACGGACAAACAAATGGGACAGCGGCACAAACCCAAAGACCCACATGCTGCGACACAGGCAATTACCGTGAAGATACCGACGCGAATCGACGCCTCTTGACCGAAGCTACTAACTCTGCTGAGTTAATAAGCTATGGCCAGGCTTTCCTTTGTGTCCCTGCCCCTGCTGGGGCTTCTCCTTGTTCCGCTCTCCTCCGCCCAAGCCGCCGAGCAGTGGTGGCGTGATCCGGAGCGTGGATGCGGCAAAATCGAAGACTTTAAGCGCACCTTCCGCATCACCGATCTGCCGGGTTGTGACGGTGAACTGCTTCGCTCAGCGCCGGAAGGCGAAGTGGCGATGCACGATGCGAAAAAGCTGCTCCGCGAGGCTGAAAAAGTCCTCGATGGTGGGCAGTCCGACGGTGTCGAATCCAAGCTCAATCAAGCGATTGAGATCATGAACAAGGCGCCGCGCGATGCTCGCGTCGACTGGGCCCGCCAGCACTTCAAGACCGCGGTCGAAGTGCTTCAGGCTCGGATGGCGATGCTCGCGAAGCTGCCGAAGCTGCGTCAGAGCTACAAAGCGCTGGCCGATCTGAGCGCGCAGGCCAAGCCTGACGCCAAAGCGGTGCAGTCGGCAGCCGAAGCCTGTGTCGCGGCGTTCAAAGAAGCGGAGTCTGGTGGCGGCAATCTCCAGCTTCAATATGAACTGGTGTCGGGCAGCAAGATGAAGCCGCTGCGCGACTACATGACCGAGTGCGAGCAAGCCAAAGGCAGCAGCGCTGCAGCGACGCCAGCGGCTGGCACCGGGACGACCGACGCGAAACCGGCTGCGACCGATGCCAAGCCAGACAAGCCCGCAGCGGCTCCGGCTGGTACGGATGGCGGCGTGCCGCGTGACAAGTGGGTCAAAAAGCTCAAAGGCGATCGCAAGAAAGTCTTTGAAGCGCACGCCGATGCCTTCCCGCTGTTCGATGGCGAGGCTGGTCCCAAGGGCGCCGCCAAGGCCACCGAGTGGAAGTACGGCAGCGAAGTCATCAAGTTCAAGGGAAACAAGCAGCTCAAGGAATAGGCGCCGACATGCCGATTCCTCAAACGCCGCTCTGCACGGTCGATTGCATCATCGATTTGGTCGACCATCCGCTGCATCGGCCCGATCGGCCCGTTCTGGTGCTGATCGAGCGGCGCTATCCTCCGCACGGCTGGGCGCTGCCCGGTGGTTTCGTCGACATCGGCGAACCACTTGGGCACGCTGCGGTACGCGAAGCGCTCGAAGAGACGTCGCTTTCCATCGAACTTGTCGAGCAGTTTTTCAGCTATTCAGCCCCCACGCGCGATCCACGCCGACATACCGTTTCCACGGTGTTTGTCGCGACCGCGCAGGGGACGCCGAAAGCCGCTGATGATGCCGGTCGGGTCGCGGTCTTTACCGAAGACAACCTGCCCGACATGGCGTTCGACCACGGTCAGATTTTGGCCGATTATTTCGCGTATCGTCGCACCGGCAAGCGTCCCGGCCCGCACCGCTAACCCGACATTTCTGCGCAAAATGGCTCGCGATGGCGCTGCATCACGCGGCGCGACTGTCGCGGTGCGTTGTCTGTTTTGTGCGATGTCGGTCGGTTAGTCGCCAGGCAGGCTCGATGCGCTGGGGGCGAGGGCAGGGGACGGGGCGGCACTGGATGGCGCGTCTTCGCTTGTCGGTTCCGCTTTTGCTGCGGCTTTGTCGCGTCTGCGCCTCGGCTGGAGCAGACCGAGCGCACCGCCATGTTCCGACTGCGTCGCTTGCTGTTCTTGCTGCTTGAGCTTGTGCAAAAACGCAAAACACTCGCGCAGACCGTCTTTGAGCGAGCGCATCGTCTTGATGCCTTCCAGCTCGACGCCAAGCTGGACCATCGTGCGGGCAATTTCGGGCCGGATTCCGGTTAGCACGCACATCGTTCCGAGCAGCCGCGCCGCCCGCGTCATTTTCAGCATCGCATTGGCGGTGTTGGTATCGACCAGCTCGACGCCCGTGATGTCGATGATGATGCAGCGCGATCGACTGGCTTTGACCCGTTCGAGCAGCTTTTCGGTCATCTCGGCGGCACGCTGCGAATCGAGCGAGCTTACGATCGGCAGAAGCAGGATGTCTTCCCAGATTTCGACGATGGGCGTCGAGAGCTCATGAATCGCTTGCTGCTGACGCGCAATCGTCGAGATTTGCTCTTGCAGCTCCCGTTTCGAACGCTCCATTTCGGCGATGTACTGCTCGTTCTGCTGCCGCGCCGATGCCAGTTCCTGGTTGTAGATATTTAGCGCAGCCTCGAGCACCGAAAACTCGTCGGCCTGCGGATTCGGTTCGATCTGGATGAGCTGCGGGTCGTATTCCCCAATCGACACCATCGACAGAATGTCGACGACCCGCTGGATGCGCTCGAAGGAGACAGTGACGAAGGTCTTGTCGGCCATGACACGCAATATGTGCGCGGAAATTCTGTACCTAAGCGCACGGAATTATCTTCATTCGCCAGGCATGATCAAGCAAGCCTTTTCGCCGACCCCGCCACACTTTTCCACCGTCCCTTCAGCGCTTGTCTTCGGCCTGCGATCGCTTGACCGACTCCCAGTGCTGGTTCATCTGCGGCAGCGTCAGCTGCGAAATTTGCTGTCCAGATGCGGTGATGCGGTCTTCCATCGCTTCAAACCGACCGACAAAGCGGGTGTTCGCTCGCCGCAGCGCTTGTTCTGCATCAATGCCCAGCTTCCCCGCGAGCCGCGTCAGCGTAAACAGCACGTCCCCAAACTCGGACTCGATGCGATCACGGCTGGCTGTTTCGATTCCCGCGGCGACTTCGGCGTCCAGCTCGGCCAGCTCTTCGTCGATTTTGGCGCGCACTCCGGCGATATCCGGCCAGTCAAAACCCGTCGCTGCCGCTCTGTCTGCAATCAGTTGACCGCGCTTGAGCGCTGGCATCGACTTGGGAATCCCATCCAGCGTCCGCCGCACCTTGCCCGCCGTCTTGCGTTCCTCGGCTTTGATCGCGCCCCAGTTTTGTACGACTTCCGCTGCATCTTTGACCTTTCTATCGCCAAAGACGTGCGGATGACGGCGCCGCATTTTTTCAGCGATGTTCTGGCACACGTCGTCGATGTTGAAGGCACCTTCGCGGGCGCGCAGTGCCGATTGGAAGACGATCTGAAACAGCACATCGCCCAGCTCCTCGCAGTGCGACGCTGCGTCGCTTTCATCGATGGCGTCGAGCACCTCGAACGACTCTTCAATCAGATAATTCTTCAGGCTCGACAGCGTCTGTTCCCGATCCCACGGACAGCCGTCTTCTGCGAGCAGATGCTCCATCACGTCGAGAAGATCGGCGAGCTTGTCACCGCGGGCCGGAACATACGTCGAAGAAGGGGCAGGGCAGGGCGCAGACATGTTTTGGGAACCTCGCTGCCCGCATGTCTAGCGCAGCGCGGCCCGGTTTGTCATCCCCGTCTCAGTTTGGGCCGGCTGGCGTTCCAACTGTCGGCGGCGGCGGCAAGCTGTCAGGAGCCGGCGAAAGCGACGTCGGATGGGTCGATGGAAGGCTCTGTCCGTCCGGGGCGGCTGGGCCCGCGGCTTGGGGATAGCGCAGGTCTTGGCAGCTTGCTCCCAGACTGCCGACGGAATCATTATACAGGTTCATCGCGTCGAGCGCGTGACCGTTGGCTTGGTTCTTTTCTCGCCACGACAGCGCCGACAGCGTAAGCCCCACGACGCCAGATGCCAGCCCACCGCCGAGCCATGCCCACTGGTGGTCGGTGTCCGCCAGACCGGCCAGCCCACCCAGCGATGCCAGCGACAGCGTGACGCCCAGCACCGATAGCGCAATTGCCGCGCCGCCGTGGCTCTGTGCCGACTTCGCATGCCGGTGCGCTTCGGGGACGCAGACGACATAGCTCGCGAGTCCGCGGTAGGATAGACCTTCGGCAACCGGCTTGCCTTCGGCACGCATCACGAAACCGCCATCATATCCGAGCGTGATTTCACCGCGTGCGACAAGCTGGGGCGCATACTGTGTCGTCGCACAGCCGCCCGCAAATGGCGCTGTCAAAAGCAGCAAAGTCGCCGCAAAACGAATCATGCTGGCGTTCATGGCGCACCTCCCAGGCTCGGGACGGCTTCGGGCTGACACGGCGAACCCCCGCTGCGCAGCATGTCATTTAGCGCATGGGCCGCATCAATGGCTTCCGCTGCCTGCTTTTCGCTTTCCGGGCGTACCGTCGCGAGCGTGATCGAAATCACCGGCATGACGACGATGGCCACCACCGCCAAGATCGCAAGGCCTTTGCCTGCGTCGCCACCGCCACCCGAACCTCCGCCCAGACGAAAACCACCGCTTGATCTGCCGCCGCCACCAACGGACGGACCGCCACGGTAAATCGCACCCACATGCGGACGCGGCGCAGCCGGAACAAACAGCGGTGGACGCGGCAAATGCGGCGGCACCCCTGGATGAATGACCACGATGTCGGGCCCGTAATAGCGCGGCACCCAGTATTCCTGGCCGTAACCCGACAGCCGATATGGCGACGCCGATTCCAGCTCCGGCAGCTGGACGAAGCTGTTTTCGACTGGTATTCGCGCATGGCCGGTGAGCTGACGCAGCGCAAGCTGACAGTCGCGCCCAAGTCCGCCGCCAGACAGTGACACGGTTGCTTCGCTGTCTTTGCTGTTCCAAATGACGCGCGCTCGGCCATCGCTTGGTGGCACGTAGCTCGATTCGTAGCCGCAGCCCAGACCGGCCAGCCAGGCGACAACACTTGCCAGCAGACCGACCGAAAACCGGCCCGTGCGCTTGTGCAAACCATGCAATCGACGCATATGCCCACGGTAGCCCTGGGTCTGCACAGTGGTCAAGCGCCGATAATGTATATTATGTCAACTAAACATCCCAGCGACTTTACATAGGCTTTGCCGTGGGCAGATACTGGCTGGGTGTCGTCTTTCTGTGCTGCGGCGCGATGGCTTGTGATGTCGGCTGCCCTTTGTCTGGGCTGTCCGAATCAGCCTGAGCCACAGGCCCCGACCGTCGTGTCGAAAAGCCCCACGGCACGTTCCCCTGCCCCGGACGCCGTCACAAACCAGCTTGCGGCTGACCTGGCCATGGTGTCGTCTTTGTCCGATGCTGGTGACGCCTGGGTTGCGCCGCCGTCGGTTCCGTCTACATCGCCCGAATTTGTCGAGGCGCAGTTTTTGGATACCTATCGACTGTTTGTGCCGCGTGACTTTACCAGCCAGGAAAAAGACATTCGCTGGTCGCGCTATTACCAAGGTCGCTGGGTGCGCTGGACTGGGCAGCTTCGCTTTGTGACCGCCGACGCATTTTTGTTCCACCACCTGGGCCCGACGAGCAGCTACGAAGTTTCGCTGCAAATCCCCGAGCCAGAGCGCTCACGGCTGCGACAGACATTGCAGCTTGGACGGTTTTATAACTATGTGGGACGGCTTCTGCGCTACGAAACCACGTTCCGGGTGATTGCCCTCGAACAAGGCTCGGTTCTTTCGCCAAACGACATTGGTGTTCCGGGCACTTTGGCGTCGCTGCCCTGGTCCCATGATCCGCCCCCGCTCCCAGGCCTTGTGCGCCCCGGCTCCAAGTAGCCACGTTTCCCGCAAAATCGCACCAAAATCGTAAGCTTCAAAACCGATAAAATCCTTCTCTAACGCGGAGATCCTTGATACTCTGCTTGCAAAGCCATTCGTAGCCTGGCCGCACCTGCTGGGGGGATGGTTTGGGAAGCTGGCTATGTCGCGCGACCTCTCGGGCAAGACGCTAAGTGGATATCGTTTCGGTGATGTACTCGCCAAAGGCGCGCAAAGCACCGTCTACGCTGCGTACCAAGGTGATGGAGACCGTGCCGTCGCTGTCAAAGTCTTTCTAAGCGAGCTACCGAAAGACAAGACCGCAGCGGGCCGGATTGTTGCCGACGTCGAGCGAGCCGCGCGCGTCAGCCACAAAAACCTGGTGCCAGTCATCGAAGTTGGCAGCCTCGAATGGAAAGGCAAGCGGCACCTGTTTGTCGCGATGGAGCGACTGCACGGTGAGTCGCTCAAAGCGCGGTTGCAAAGTCAGCCAGGGCACTCGCTGCCGCTCCACGTTGCACTTCAGATCGCAAGTGCAGTTGGCGGCGCGCTGCAAGCCCTGCACGGCGCGGATCTGGTCCATCGCGGACTGAATCCGGGCGCGGTGTTTTTGTCACCGCCAACCGATGCGGAACGTCAGGCCGACCTTGAAGCCGAGGATCACATCTATCTGCTGGATGCGGGGCAGTCGGCGCTGTTTGAAGGACTGAACCCCAGCAGCAACGGCAAGCGTCCAAAGCCCAGCGATGACATTCGCGGCCTGGCTGCGCTGGTTTCCGAAATGCTGGGCGGTGTGCCACAGACGGCAGCCCAAGGCAGTGAAGCGCTTTTGCCGCTGCGTTTCCGCAACCGCAAGATTCCGGCGCGTCTTGATGCGGTCCTGCGTCTGGTTCTGTCCAGCAAGCTGGGGACAGACAAGCAAGATCCCTATCCATCGGTCAGCGCATTTGTTGCCGCGCTGTTTGGTGATGCGACCAACATCCCGACGATGGCCGCGTGGTCTAGCGATGGACGTGCGATGGTGCAGCCCACCCGCAATCGCAGCGGGCTTATGTGGGCTGCCATCCTTTCGGTCGTCGGTGGTGCAAGCTTTGGTGTAGGGTACTGGCTCTATCAGGAGCCGCCGCAAACACCGAAAGCTGACCCGGCGCCCGTGATTTCCGTGCCACCACCGGCAGCCGAGGCCCTCGACATGGCCAAAAGCGCCGCGGCACCCTCTGCAAACAGCGCAAATCCGTCTACGGGACCGGCAGCAGCGACGGCTCCCGCTAAAAGTGAGGTAAAGTAAGTGAAGTGCCAAGCTCTACGCATGGTTCTGCTTGCAGGTCTTCTGCCAGGCCTTCTGTCCACTGCTCCGGCCCTGGCACAGCAGCCAGCCGCACCTGCCGCCGCCGCCAAGCCGACCACACCGGCAGCGCCCGCCGCAGCCGCCAAACCGCCTGTGGCGATCAATCCACAGACGGCAGCCTTGGCTGAAAAAGCGATCGGTCTGGCGCAAAAGGATCAGTACGAGGAAGCGCTCAAGCTGTTCCGCGATGCGTACCGGATCGATCGCAATCCGCGCTGGCTCTACAACGTCGGCGTGCTGTACGACCGGATGGCAAACTGCGATGAAGCGGCCTTTTTCTATCGCGCCGCACTGTTTGGCCAGGGTGTGCTGCCGCAGGACGTAGACCTGGTCGACAACCGGCTTGGTGTGCTTCAGGAAGAATGCAACTTCCGCGAGCGCCACAAGCAGGTCGCCGACCGTCACGCGCGTGCCACCCGTTACATGAGCCCCGAGTTTCGGCTCTGCGCCCTTGCGGAGTCGATCCTGACCGGCATCATGACGCCGCAGGAACGTCAGCAGCTGGCCACCTGCAAGGCGACCGAAAACACGCCCAGCCCGTAACCTTTCCGTCGCATCGCGCTGACGTCAAACTTCCGCCACCACACAGCCTTTGCGCGATACCATGGGCGAATGTCGATGAAACGCCCTGCCCTCGCCTCTCGCATCTTCCGCACCGCGGGTTCGCTGGCTTTGCTTGCTGCGTCGCTTGCACCGGCCACATCGTCGGGCTACGCGATCCAAATCCACAATGAACTGGCGCGGCGCGCTCTGCTCAAAAGCAACCTGCAGGATGCGGCGTCGCCGATTTCTCCCGCTGCGTTCGATCAAATGCGGACGATCATAGATAGCTTTGCGCGAAACGAGCCGACGCTGCGTGACGCCTGGCAAAAGCGCTATCCAACTGCCGCAAACTTTGATGCCTTCGCGGAAAAACAACTGCTCCAGCTTGCGGCGTCGAGCAAAGTCTTTGGCATCGACGCGGTGGACGAACGGCTAAAGGCAGGCGCGACGCTGCTGGATGTGGTGTCATGGGGCGCTGGGCAGCCCGACGACGACTGGCGGAATCGCGAACGGCTCGCGTATGACGACAAGCGCCAGCCGCTCAAAGACAAATATGGGCAGCCGGTGCCCGCGGACCCGGCGCTGCTCAACATGGGACGGCTCGGCGCGCTGTCGAGCCAGGCGCATGCCCACTATGGACTCGCGCAGGTCGAGTTTTCCGGGGATGCCGACGTGCTCAAGAAAGAGCCAAAGCGGTTTGCCCGTGCCGTCGGCTGGGAAAAAGGGCCGATCATCACGCTCGCCGCTGACATGGCGCAGATTCACCTCGATATGTCACTGGCTTGCGCGCTGAGTGACGTGCCGACCGCGCGTGAGCTGTCCTGGCAGTTTACCGGCGAAGGCTTTCACTACCTGGGCGACGTCGGCAACCAGATCCATACCGTGCAGGTGGGTCTATACGACTTCTTCGTCGACGCCGCGCTTGAACGACTGAAAATGGGCCTGCTGAGCGGTGGCGGCTACCTGGGCAAGATGCGGTCGCTCGGTTCGATTGGTATCGACATCCTGTCGAGCCACCACACGCTCAGCGAAGAGTTCACCTATCGTCGCTTCAAGGCTGCGGTGGAAGGCAAAGCGACGCCCGAAACCGAGCGGCTGCTCAGTGCACCAACCGAAGACGACCCCGAGTTTGCCAAAAAGCTCGACGAAGCACTTGCCAAGCTGGGTCCAAACCCCGAGCGTGGTGAGTTTGCCATGGTGCTCACCCGGACGATGATTGATGTGTCATCGGATCAAGGGGACGATGTCTACCGCGCGACCGCTGGCATTGGTGATCCGGCGCTGCGCAGTCGGCACAAGACCTTTGACGAAGAGCACGACGATCCGGAAAAGTTTGTCCGTCCGCGCGATGCCTCGACCGAGTCCGCCTACAAAGAGTTCTGGAGCCTGCAAGAGCAAGCGTTCCGTCGGGTTGGAACGGCCAAAAGGCGCTGGGTGCAGCTTCAGCAGAAGCTGCTTGCCTCGGCGACCACCCCCGAACAAAAAGAGGCGCTGCGCAAAGAGGTGCTAAAGCGCCTGCTCGACAGGCAGCTCAAGATGCTTGATGCAAGTGATGCACGTCTTGCGCAGTATCTGGCCGATCCGCCACAGAACATCAGCGCCCCCGAAAAAGCGCCTGAGCTGCTTGGTGCCGACGTCGTCATCATCGGTCTGCTGGTCGGCATTCCGCTCATCATCGTGCGCCGCCGCCAAAAAGCGCAGTCCAAGCCGCAAGCCTAGGTCTAGACCAGCCCGGAACCCTGAAGGACATGTCCCAGTGGTGGTCTAGACCAGCCCCAAGCCCTGATAGGCATGCCGCAGCGGAGGTCTAGACCATCCCCAAAGCCTGAAGGACATGCCCAAGTGGTGGTCTAGACCAGCCCCAAAGCCTGAAGGACATGCCGAAGTGGAGGTCTGGACCAGCCCCAAACCCTGAAGGACATGCGCAAGTGGAGGTCTGGACCAGCCCCAAACCCTGAAGGACATGCCCAAGTGGTGGTCTAGACCAGCCCCAGACCTGAAGGACATGCCCAAGGGGCCTTATCGCCCATCTGCGTGGGCCTACATCGAGTGAGAGCGCTGGGTCATTGATTTGGCTCCCATCTGGACTGATGGACACTGGCGCCGCTTGTCGTCGCTGCCCTGCCCTATCGGTGTGTCCCTACGGGCTGGACAGTGGGGGACAGTTGGCCGCTAGGGCGCGGGAAGGTCGGGCTGCGCGGGAAGCTGCGCGCCGTGCCACACGGACACGATGCGCACCACGTTGTTTCGTTCGTCGATCTCGTAGAAGAAGCGGTATGGCTCGACGATAAACTGCCGCACGGGCAAGGTCGCAAACTCGGCAATGTAGTGACCGCTGCGCGGGAATCTGCCAAGCTGCCGCAGTCGCGCATGTAGTCGAGCCGCAAAGCGCTGCGAGGCGAAGCGGTTTACTTCTGCGATGCGATCAAACGCGAGCCGGTACTGAGCGGCTGCCTTGGACGTAAACTCGACTCTCATGCAGGCGGTAGGCCGTGCTTTTGGCGGCATTCGCGGTCGAGCACTTCCCAGGCGATGACTCGTCCGGCGCGTCCGTCCGCGATGCCCTCTTCGATGCTGGCAAACAGCGCCGCCCGTTCCGCCGGATCGCTCGGAAGCGGCGGCGGCACCGGGTCCATCATTTCGCCGTCACCTGGCTGCGTGCGTCCGCGCTGCGAACCAACCG
>DAORGN010000064.1:0-22922 GCA_035340095.1 Pseudomonadota bacterium
CTGCTTGCCGAGGTCTTCCCAGCGTCGCGATAACCGCTTGCATCGGGGCTTGCGGCTTTGAAATACTGCGCGGCCATGCAAAGTGTTCCCGAGACAGAGCCGCACAAGTCGCCGGTGTTTTTACGCGGGCTCGGCGGGATCGTCGGACAAGACAACGTGGTGTCGGTGCTGCGCAGCGCGCTTATCGCCAAGCGGCCCCATCACGCCTATCTGTTTGACGGCCCCGAAGGTGTTGGCAAGGCGACGACGGCACGCGCGCTGGCGGCAGCGCTGAACTGTCTTGCGCCTCCTGCGCCGGGCGATGCCTGTGGAAGCTGCGAGGCGTGCCACAAGCTCCAGGCGGCAAGCCATCCCGATTTCATCACCGTGAACATGGAACTTTCGGGGCTGGCCGACGAAATCGAAAAGCTGCTGCGCCGCGTTGCCTATCCACCGTTTGAAGGACGGGCGCAAGTGGTGCTGATTGACCCGGCGGATCAGCTTACGGCCCCGACGGCGCTGACCGCGGCCAACCGGCTGCTCAAAACGCTGGAAGAGCCACGGCCTGATACCCACTTTGTGCTGATTTCGACCTGCGGCAGCGGACTTTTGCAGACGATTCGCTCGCGCTGTCAGAAGCTGCGCTTTGTGCCGCTCGGCGATGCGCTGATTGAAAAAGCCCTGACCGAAAACTACGGGCTCGACGGAAAAATGGCGCAGGCGGTGGTCGGTCTTTCGCAAGGCAGCCTCGGTCGTGCGGTGCGCTGTGCCCAAGATCCGGACCAGCTCCAAAAGCGGCAGCGCGATGCAGAAGGGCTGCTGTTGGCGGCGCGCGGCGGGCGGGCCCAGGACATCTGTCAGCTTGCGGGGGAAGTCGGCGCCGATCGAGAAGAAGCCGTCGAAGTGCTGGAACTTCTGTGGCTGCGTCTGCACAGCGAGCTGCGGCGGCAAGGGATGGCGCAAGCGACGATGGCGGCCTGCAGGACGGCGGACGCGATGAAAGTCGTGCGTGAGACACAGACGGCCATTCGCCGCTACACCAGTGCGCCGCTGTCGCTAGAACGGATGGGGCGGCATCTGCATACGGCATTTTTGCGCGGCACCGCCACATCGGGCGGACAGGGAAGGAGTGCGCGATGAGTGACAAACCGGAAGCGCCGACCGGACGGCCCGCAAACGAAGGACGACCGCGCCCAGAAGGGCACCGTCATGAGGGACCACGGCATGAAGGCCCACGCCGCGATGGTCGTTCCGAAGGTCCGCGCCGCGACGGTCCGCGTCTCGAAGGCCAGCGAGCAGAAGGTGCCCGCCCCGAAGGTCCACGCCGCGATCGTCCGCCGCGCAGTGGTCGTCCGCCCGAAGCTGGCGGCCAGCCCAGGCGAAGCGAAGACCGTCGGGGAGGAAATCCGCAGCCAGGTGGTGAATCCCAGCCGCGCCGTGAACCACGACCACAGGGTCAGCCCAGGCCGCCCCGTCCCGAAGGCGAAAAAACCGATCGCGGACCGCAGAGCCAGCCGGGGCAGCCAAGGAGTGGTGGCGGGCGTCGCAACCGTCCGCCGCGCAGTGGTCGTCCGCAAGGCGCACCGGGATCGCCAGGTCCACAGAGCGGCCCCGCGTCGCAAAACTCGCAGAGCACACCGGGATCACCCAGCCGACCGGACGCCGCACGCAGCGAAGGCACACCATCGTCCCCACCGGCATCGAACCGAAGCGGCAGTCCATCGGAACCCGGTGAACGTCGCCGCCGTCGTCGTCGAGGTCGGGGTGGTCGGGGCGAAAGTGCAGCCTCGCAAGGCGGTACCGCGGACAGTCGCGCCTCGCAGCCGGCGATTCAAGGAGCCGCGCCAAGTGGTGAAGCCCGCGCCGAAGACAGCCGACGAATTGCCGCGCAGCCCGCGCCCCGCCCAGTGCGGCCACAGGATGACGACGATGACGACGAGCCCAAGGCCCAAAGCGCCGCCGCATCGCCAGACAGTGACGACGACGAAGCGAGCGAGGTCAAGCGGCTGCGGCCCGTTTCGCAGCTTGAGCTGCCGCCGGAAGTGCCGGTCAAGATGGCCAACCTCTGCGCGGTGCGCTTCCGTCCCGCCGGGATGATCCATGAACTGGACTGCGGCAGCCAGACCTACGCCGAAGGTGAGCTGGTGCTGTGCGAATCGGATCGCGGTCAGCGGGTCGGTCGGGTGGAAGTGCCGCCGCGGCCTCGTCCGATGATGGGACAAAGACGCCGGGTCTTGCGCAAAGCCCGCCCCGATGAGCAAGGCGGTTTTGGCGACACGCAAGGCGGGGAATCGGACGCCTACAAGTTCTGCAAAGCCCGCCTGCGAGAGCTGTCGCTGCCGATGAAGCTGCTTGCGGTCGAGCTTGTCCCAAGTCAGCGCGCGACGTTTTATTTTGCGTCGGAAGATCGGGTGGATTTCCGCGACTTGGTGCGCGATCTGTCGCAGCGACTGCGGGTCCGGGTCGAAATGCGGCAAGTTGGTGCCCGCGACGGAGCCAAAGCCATCGGTGGCATCGGATCGTGCGGGCGAGAGCTGTGCTGTTCGACGTTTTTGCCAGCGTTTCAACCGATTTCGATCCGGATGGCCAAAGACCAAGGCATGGTGCTCAATCCGTCGAAGCTGGCCGGTCAGTGCGGACGGCTCAAGTGCTGTCTTATCTACGAACACTCGACGTACAAAGAGCTGGGCAAGACGCTTCCGAAAGTCGGCAAAAAAGTCATTACACCCGACGGAGTGGGCCGCGTGCTCGACCTGGACATTTTGAAGCAGCGGGTGCGCGTCTATCTCGAAGAGGGTGGCGCAAAAAGCTATGCCGCCGCCGAAGTCCGTCCCGCCAATCCCCCGCAAGGCAGCCGCGAAACCCCCGATCCGGGCTCGGCAGACGACCTAGAAACCTAGAACATGTTACCGTGTGGGCATGTTGTGTCCTCGCTGTGCCAGTAGCACACGCTCGGCGATTGAGCCGACGCCCGCCGGTGCCATTGAGCTGGATTACTGCCCATCCTGTCGTGGCATTTGGTTTGACCGTGGCGAGCTGGAAGCGCTGCTTCTGCAAGTTCGTTCCGATATCCAGCCGATTGGTCTGCCGTCGCAAAGCGATGAAACCGCAAACCGCCGCTGTCCGCGCCACGGGGTGCAGATGGTGGAACGCAGGCTGTCGACGGCGCGACTGCGGTCGAGCATGTACGGTCAAGGTCGCGATGTCCCGGACGGCGTCACGATTGATCAGTGCCCGGCCTGTCTGGGAATTTGGCTCGACGGTGGCGAGCTGGGACAGATCACGCAGGCGATGCGGGGCGACAGCGTTCACCCGCTTTTGAAACGCACGCCCGCGCCGACTGCCGAACCGGACGAAAATGCAGACCGCCCGACGTCGGGACTTTTGTGGGCGTTTATGTTTCTGACCGGCCTGCCGGTGGAAGAACATCAGCCGCGCAAGAACTTCCCGGTGGTCGTGCTGTCGCTCGTCATCCTCTGCGTGATGATGTTTTTTGTGCAGCTAGGTGCCAGCGAACCCGAGCAGTTTGTGCGGATGTTCGGCCTTGTACCGAAGCTGGCGATGGCGTCGACCCGATGGCTTGTGCCGTGGCTGTCGTACATGTTTTTGCATGGCGGCGTCGTCCACCTGCTCGGCAATCTGTACTTTTTGTGGGTGTTCGGCGACAACGTCGAAGACCGACTGGGACGGATGCGATTTTTGCTGCTGTATTTTGCGTCGGGATTTGCGGCGGCGCTGCTCCAGTGCGTGCTGCAATCATCGTCGAGCGTCCCGATTGTCGGTGCATCGGGAGCGATTTCGGGCGTGATGGCGGCTTACGCCGTGCTGTTCCCCCAGGCGCGGCTTGTGTCGCTGATTTGGGTCATCAAAGTGAAGTGGAAGACGACGACGTATCTGGGTGTCTGGCTGGCGATGCAGCTCATCGGCGCGCTGAGTGGCAGCGGCGGCGTGGCGTGGTGGGCGCACATCGGTGGCTTTGTTGCGGGCGGACTCATCGCGTGGAACTTCCGCCGATCCCACCAAGAAGAAGTCACCCGAAAGCTGGCACTCCCAGGCACGCCCCCACCCAAAATCCTGACGTGGTACTGACGCGGGGTTCTCAGTCTTCTTGCGGCGCCGGGCCCTGACGATTTTGCAGAAGCAGGGTGAGCACGCCGAGCAGCAGCACCCACGCAGCCAGCACCGCCGTATGAAAGCTCGTGTACATCCGGAGCAGCGACTCTAGGTCTGCGGTCTCGACGGCCACTGGACGACCGGTCGTCTTGGCCAAGGCATCCGCCGCCGCCAAACCGACGTGACGCATCAGCCGATTGGCATGCACCATCATGACAATCAGGTTCAGAAGCTGCGCCGGAATGTTGGCCATGCAGGCCCAGCTCCACGACGCAACGCCGCCAAAGCGACGACGCAATGCCGCAAGCGCGCTGCTCGCCAAAAGATAGCCGAGGATCGCCTGCAAAAGCGCCAGCGGCACCGTCACGCTGCGCCGTTCGTACAGGTCGGAACCAAGCAGCAGAAACAGCTTTTCGGCTTCCGCGCGCGGCAGCTTCAGCACCGTCTGGGCAACCGGTCGAAGCGGCGCCGCGAGCGAGTTTGGTCCCTCTTTGCTGACCTGATCGAACAGCGCGAGCTGCCGGTCGCGGACCGATGAGATGAACTGGCTGCGCTCGGTCAGGATGGCGGTGTTGACTTCGAGAAGTCCGCCGACCATTTGCAAAACGCCGATGCACAGCACCAGCACAGCGAGCGCCGACAGATAAAAAGGAAGCCGCGGGATGAGAGGCTGCGGACTGTCAGCCGAAGAAGAGGCCATGCCGGGCTAACCTACCAGGCCGCCGTCGGAAAGGGAGCCGTCGCTCATGCTGCCGCCATCGATCGCGCCGCCCATGTCCGGTTTGGCGGGCATGTCTTGCGGCATCGACAGGTCTTGCGGCGGATACAGATCGCCCGGCTGGGGAGGCCGTGCCAAGTCGACCGGCATATCGGTCGTCGATCCGGAAGAACCACCGTCGAGCGGACGCAGCGGCAGCACACTGCGATAGTCGTCGCGCTCGCATGCCGAAAACAGAAGCCACGCCGACACAAACAGGAAGGTCACAGAAAGAAACAGCCGCCGCATTCATGCTCTCCGTCGTAAGTCGCCGCAGGCTACCATCGCTTTTGCGCCACTCGCAACATTGCCTTTGCCTGGGCTGGCACGCGCCGCCGATTCTGCGGTAGCCTGCCGCGCATGCTTCACCTAGCACAACCGACGAGGCCGGGCTGGGCTGCCTATGCGGTGGCGCATCTTGCGGACATTTTGCTCGACCACGCGCACTGCGAAAAGAAAGCGGCGTCGACGGCGCTCGGTCTGATGTTTCGGTATGAGGAACGGCCCGAACTCCAGACGCCGCTGTCGCAGCTCGCGCGGGAGGAACTGGCCCATTACGAAGAAGTGATCGAGCGGCTGACGGAGCGAGGGATTCCGTTTCGGCGGCTGCCCGCAGGTGGGTACGCGGCGGGACTGCATGAAGCGGTGCGAAAGCAGGAGCCGCATCGGCTGCTCGACAACCTTTTGACCTGCGCGATCATTGAAGCGCGAAGCTGTGAGCGAATGCAGCTTCTGGGGGAAGAGCTGGAGCGGCACGACCCGCAGCTAGCGAAGCTGTATAGTGGGCTGCTTTCGTCGGAAGCGCGGCACTTCCGGCGCTACGTCGAGCTGGCCGAGCTGTACTTTGACAAAGCGCAGGTGCACGCCCGGCTGGCCGAGCTTATGCAGCATGAAGCCGAGGTGATTGCGCGCATCCCCGTCGAGCCCCGCCTGCACTGCGGCTAAGTTGTACCGCGGCGCTACCCACTGTCGGACTCCGCGGTAAAGTAGTGGGGACGTTTGGCAATTCTTCCTGCGAAGGAGCAAGCGATGAGCGACTATCTTTTGCGCGGACAAGCATCCCATGTGGCGTGGTCGGGATACTGGTGGCCGATGTTTTCGAGCCACGATCGCGACGATTACATGAATCTGTACGACGAGGGCGGGCCGCTCGATAAGTACGACGAGTATTGTGTGGCGAGCGGGCTACCCAATCCGCGCAGCAAAGAGTTTGAAGGCTGGCGTCACTTTGCCGACAAGCGACTGGAAAACGCGACCGGATACACCGCGTTTTGGTGGGGACACTGCAATGGCTGGGCCGCAGCGTCGGTGCTGGAAAACGAACCGACGACGGCGCGGGAAGTCAAAGGCATCACCTTCGAGGTGGGCGACCAAAAGGGTCTTTTGACGGTGTGTCACAACGGCGATCCGGTCGATGTGATTCGCAAGCTCGGCGACGACGATGCGCACCTGTTCCACGCGATGCTGGTTCAGTCGATTGGCAAGGAAAAGCGCGGACTCATTTTCGACACCAAGCTCGATCCGATTGATCCCAAGACCGGCGAGCCGGTGCGCGAAGTCTGGAACTACCCCGCGTATCGTTATGAGTTTATCTACACCGAACAGGGACCGAAGACCTGGGATGTGACGGCGCAGGTCTGGTTTGCAAACGATGCCGTCGAGCCCAACTTTGTCGGCGTCAAAAACTGGCCGATCGAGGAACGACCGAAGGTCTACACCTATCGCATCGTCGGCAGCCAAGAAAATCCGACCAGCGGTTACTGGATCGGCGGTTCACGGCTCGATCATCCGGACTTGATGTGGCGACCGCAGCCGCTGTCGGTGCAAAACGCCGCCGAGGAGCGCGATCCGGGGTCGAGCCAGACGACGTTCCATCCGACGCTGCGCACGCTGGTGTACTCGATCTGCGCGGGCGAAGAAGCGACCGTTTCGCAGACGATTCGCCGCAAGTACCAAAGCCTGGATTTGCAGTGGGTGGTGACAGCGGAAGAACAGGCTGCCTATCCGCCGTCGCTCGCCGTCGGTGATTTCTGGCGATACAGCGTGACGCACCAGGATACGATCGGGAACTGGACGCGGCCCTTTATCCTCCACGTTGAGGTCGTCGGCTGGGACAAAGATGACTGGGTGTTCGAGGTCGGCGCCGTTCACCAAGGCGATGTGATTCCGGAACGCCACGTCATTTACTACACCAAAGCGACGCGGCAGCTTTCCGATGCATCGCCCTATCCGGGTGGCTATGCGTACACGCTGCGGCAAGACATCAACACCAAAGCGTTTTCGCGCAGCGACGATCCCGCGCTGTGGGAAAACAGTCCGCTGCGGCGACTTCTGACCCAGGTTCCCTATGCCTGGGATCGCGCCGGAATGGAACCAGTGCAGCGTCTGACGTTCAAAGTCCTGGGTGACGACGCGATTCCTTGTCGCAAGCTCGCGGTGGGAAAAGGCGTGCAGGTCTATGCTGATCACACCGTCAGCCATCCGCGCGGCAACATCCGCGGCATGTTCCTGTCCGCCGATCTCGATCTTGTGTCCGCCCAGCTCATCGACTTCGGACGCAAAGCAACGTAAGACGCGGAAACAGTCTCGCAGGGAAGCGAGGCCCCACGCAAAAACGTCTACGCGCCAAGGAGGCATTCCTAAGATGGACAACAGCGATGGCATCAAAGAACTGGTGCAGGCGCAGTTTGCCGGGTCGGCGCAGCAGTTTGTTGAAAGCAAGCTCCACCGACAAGGCGATGATCTGCAGCGCATGGTCGATCTGGCCGAGCTGTCCGGACACGAGCGCGTGCTCGACATCGCGACCGGGGGCGGACATACCGCACTTGCGTTTGCGCGTCATGTTCGCGAAGTGGTCGCGACCGATTTGACCCCCAAAATGCTCGCCGTCGCCGAGGAATATGTCACCGCGCAGGGACAGAAAAACGTCCAGTTCATGCGTGCCGATGCAGAAGCGCTGCCGTTTTCCGATGCGGAATTTGATGTGGTGACAGCGCGACTGGCTCCGCATCACTTTCCCAATCCGCGGCGTTTTGTGTCCGAAGTCGCGCGTGTCCTTCTGCCCGGCGGACGCTTCATACTCGACGACAACATGGGTCCGGAAGACGATGAACTGTTTGACTTTATGGATCGCTTCGAAAGATGGCGTGATCCAAGTCATGTGCGCGCGCTGCGGCTTTCGGAATGGCGATCGATCTGTGAAGACAACCGCCTGCGGGTGATTCACACCGATCCGCTGACCAAGAAAGTCTATCCGTACAAGGAATGGACCGAGCGGATGCGACTCCCACCCATGCAAGCGGACGCGCTCGCAGCGTTTATTTTGGCAAGTCCAGAGCACGTAAAAGAGTTCTTCGATGTGCAAGTGGTCGACGGAAAACTACAGTCGCTGTGTGCGACGTTCGGAATCCTTGTCGCGGTGACGTGATGCCCACAAATGACCAAACCAACTTGACGCCGCGCGCAGCCCAGGAATCGCTGACCGAAATGACCGAGTATGTTCTGCCGCAGCACGCCAACGCGCTTGGCAATGTGTTCGGTGGACAGATCATGGCGTGGGTCGATCTGTGCGCGGCGATGACGGCGCAAAGACATGCCGGAGTGCTCGCAGTCACGGCATTTGTCGACGATCTGATGTTTCAAAATCCGGTCAAAGTCGGTGAAGTCGTGCACCTCAAAGCGCAGCTTACCGCGACATTTCGCACGTCGATGGAAGTCGAAGTCACCGTCACAGGGGAAGACCTGTCGACGCGACGGCGCTGGCCTTGTCTGCATGCATTTTTGACGTTTGTCTGCATCGACAAGAACGGAAAGCCCGTGCCAACGCCGCCGCTTCTGCTCGATTCCGAAGCAGCCAGGGAATCGCAAGCCAG
The DNA here is from genome assembly GCA_035340095.1 of Pseudomonadota bacterium. GTDB lineage: Bacteria > Myxococcota_A > Polyangia > Palsa-1104 > JAEUJZ01 > JAEUKA01. The sequence goes on from DAORGN010000064.1 coordinate 8,722, forward strand.
CGGTGCCCAGCGACGAGCCCTGCGCCTGCGCAAGCCCTAAAAAATATGATGACAGTCGAAAGCGCTGGGCCGTTTTGCAGTAGGATGCGCGGCCATGCGCGCGACTTCTTTTGCTGTGGCAGATTCCGTTCAAACAGAAGACTTCGATTACGTGGTGGTGGGCGGCGGATCGGCTGGCTGCATCATCACCGAAGCACTGACCCGCGATCCACAGACACGGGTGCTCTTGCTCGAGGCCGGACTCCACGCTGATGAAGCACCGGAAACGCTGGCTGCCGATCAGTACAAGTACGCATTCATTCATCCAGAGCTTCTGTGGGATCGCTTTTCGGTTCCGCAAGCAAAGTGCAAAAACGCGCGGATGTTCCAGGGTTCAGGACGCGGACTTGGTGGCAGTGGCGCCGTCAACGCGATGGTCTACACCCGTGGCAGCGCGTATGACTACGACAGCATGGGGCTGCCCGGCTGGCGTTATGAAGACGTCGTTCCGGATTTTGTCGAACTGGAAAAAGTGCTCGGGGTGAATCGGCTACCGAAAACACAGTTTACCGAAGCGTGTATCGCCGCTGCAGAGGAGTCCGGTTTCCGTCGCAAAGAAGACCTGAACGATGGGTCTCTGTGCGGTTTTCTTGGCTATGAATGGATGAACCTGAATCCGCAGCAAAACCAGCGGCGCAGCTCCTATGTTGCGTTTCTGCGTCCGCATGAAAACCGGAACAACCTGACGCTGCGCACCGGGGCGACGGTGTCGCGGATTCTGCTCGCGCCGCAAGATGGGACAAACGCCGTCGCCAAAGCCGAAGGAGTCGAGTATCTGCACGAAGGAATCCGCAAGCGGGCGCGCGCGCACAAAGAAGTGATTCTGTCTGCGGGGGCGCTGGAATCGCCCAGGCTTTTGCTGCTGTCCGGAATCGGTGAATCGGCACAGCTCCGCTCCGCAGGCGTTCCCATGATGGTCGATTTGCCGTCGGTGGGACAGAACCTGATGGATCATCCCAATGTCAGCGTGTTCTTTTTGGGAAAACAGGAAACGGACTGCCGCTGGGCGCAGCTGTATGGGTTCCATCGGGTTGGGAATCACGTTCCGGAAGGCCAAGCGGATTCCTGTTTTGTTTTTTACAGCGCGCGATCTTCGTTTCGGGAAGGCATGCTGCGGATGCTGCCGACGATGGCTTTTCCACAGTCGATTTACCGTCTGGGTTGGCCGAAAAAAATCCTGCAAGCGATGATCCGCGGTGCATTCCGTTTGGGTCCGGTGCAGCGCTTTGTCAATCGAATGTACGGCGTGGTGGTGATCTTGGGCAAACCTGAAAGCCGCGGTCAGATTCGCATTGCATCGCCTTCCGCAAGTGATCCGGCGCTGATTGATCCAGCCTATTTTTCCGTCGCTGGCGATCTGGAAACGATGGTAAACGGAGTCGAGCTGGCGCGAAAAATGACCCAGTCCCACAGTCTGACTGCGTTTGGGAATCGCGAGCTGATTCCGGGGTCACGCAGCAAGTCGCGCGATCGGATTGCGCGCTTTATCAGTCAAAATGCCATGACGACGTATCACTACTCGGGAACGTGCCGGATGGGAATCGATGCAGACTCGGTGGTGGATTTGGACATGAAAGTGCGCAAAGTCACAGGTCTGCGCGTCGCCGATGCATCGGTGATCCCGTCGGTTCCGGTGTCTGCGATGAATGCGCCTAGCATGCTGGTTGGGTATCGCGCCGCCCAAAAACTGATCGCCGCCAAGGAGTCCGCATGAATGTCTGCATGCTGGTCGCCAACCCGATCGTTTTCGATGGGCGGGTGATCCGTCATGCGCGCACGCTCGTCGAGGATGGTCATCGCGTCACGGTGATTGGCGTGATCGGTCCCAACGATTCCGACCGCGCGCTGCCAAGCGACACGCCGTTTTCTGTGCAGCGGCTGCGACGGAATCGGCAAGGAGTCTGGCCGCGATTTGTCTGGGCCGAGAGTGCGCTGCGGCAGCGGCTGGCGAAAGTCGTGGGGTCTGCCCTGCCCTCTTCTGTCTTGGCCGCGTTTCCTTTTGTGGCGGATCTGACGGTGGCGACATCGGCGCTGGAGCTTTTGGCGATGGCGCAACGCGCGCGCTACGACGTGTTCCACGGCAATGATCTGAACACGCTGCCGGCGGTGGCGTGGGCTTCACACCTGCAAAAACGACCGTACATCTACGATGCGCACGAATTTTATGTCGAAGAATCCCCGACGCTGAGCGAGTACGAAAAACGCGCGCGGGCGCTGTGTGAAGGCCGGTTTGCCAAGCGGGCCGCCGCGGTCTTGACCGTCAACGATCTCCTGGCGGATGAGCTTGCGCAGCGGTATCACATCGATCGTCCCGTCGTCGTGCGCAATGTGCCGCCGCGCTTTGCGGTGCCCGATCCGCAGACGCAACCTATCGGAAAGACGGGAACGCTCAAGCTTCTGTATCACGGCACGCACATCGGTCTTGCGCAGCCAGGCACCGACGACGTGCTGCGGGCGATGGCACGACTGCGCGATCGGGTGCAGATCACGCTGGTGCTGCGCGGTCAGCAGTCGCCGGCGGAAGAAAAACAGCTTTGGCAAAGGGCAAGCGCGCTCGGGCTGGCGGATCGCATTCGATTGGCGCCGCCCGAGCCAGGACCGACCGCACTTCTGCAAGCCGCGGTCGCAGACGGAGCCGAAGTCGGTCTGGCGTTTCATCCACCGCTTTCGGGCAATTTTCGGCTCGCCACGTCGAGCAAAGTCTACGAATACCACATGGCGGGGCTTGCGGTCTGTGCGACCGATGTGCCCGGCAATCATGTGATTCTCGACGAGAGCGCCGGTGTTTTTTATCCGTTTGGCGATGATGAAAAACTGGCCGATGTGCTGTACGGACTCGCAACCGATCGCACCCGACTGCAAGCGCTGCGCAGCGCCGCACGACGACGCGGGTGGAGCGAGTTCGCCTGGGAAAACGAACGCGAGCGGCTGCTCAACGTCTACCGACGGATTTCCGCCGCACGGGCGGAACATCGCGGCTAGTCGCGACGCTGCATCGAGCGAGATCCAATCGACGGCAGGGCCGGAATCGTGCGCGGAGCCGCAACCGGAGGAGCCGGCGGTGGGGCCGCATGAGGCATCGCGATCGGCGCGGGAGCCGGCGGGGCGAGCGGCGGCGGTGCCGTCCCAGCGACGGGCGCCGGCGTCGTGGCAGATGCAGCCCGCAAAGGTGGAGCTTTGGGTGCGCTGGGGGTCGGCGTCGCGGCCTTGGCCGGAGCCGGGGCGTTCACCGCAGTCCCGAGCAGACCCTGGAGCTGCGCGTCCGAAACAAAGGTAACTCTCGTCGCCATCACTTCTCCGAGCAGCCGACCCGCCTGGTGAATCCGCACCACGTCACGCGCTTTGAGCGTTCCCGAAAAAACCCCGAGGACGAGTGCGTCCGCAACCTCGGTGTCCTCGCACGAGACTGCGCCCGTGCGTCCGACCAACAGGCGTCCAGCGACGCGCAGTGGGCCTCCTTCTAGCTGTCCATCAACCACGAGGTCTCCGTCGGTTTCGACGCTGCCGACGATTTTGGTTCCGGCCCCGATGGTGGTTTGTGTCTTCGTCATGGTGCCGCAGAATAAAGCCGCGCGCTGTCCGACGCAATGAACCTTCGCACGCGCGACGCTTCGCAAGCGGATGGATCTTGTTCGATAATGAAAAGATGCTGGCATCTCGATCGCCTAGCTCCGTCCCCCAGGCCGTGGCCGTGGCCGCAACCCACCCGCTCCCGATCCCCGACGCCCACGCCCGCGCAACCGACAGCGCCCCGTCCGACTGGACCTTCCCATCGTATTTTTGGACCGCCAACCTCATCGAGATGTGCGAGCGCTGGGCCTACTACGGCTGGTTCATCCTCGTCACCGTCTACCTGACATCGACGGTTGGCTACAGCGACATCCAGGCCGGCTACCTGACCGGCATCTTCGCGGCCCTTTTGTACCTGTTGCCGTTTTTGTCGGGAGCCATCGCCGATCGGATCGGCTACCGCCCGGCCCTGATGCTGGCGCTGCTGCTGCTTACCGCCGGATACGCCGGGATGGGACTGTTTCCGATCAAGCACGTCGTGCTTCTGCCGATGGCACTTGTGATGTGCGGCGGCGCGCTGGTCAAACCGATCATCACCGGCACCGTCGCCCGCGCATCCACCCCCACCACCCGAGCCCGCGCTTTTAGCCTGTTTTACATGATGGTCAACATCGGGAGTTTTTTTGGCAAGGGTGCGGCGGAACCGATTCGCAAGACGGTTGGGGTTGGCATGGTTCCTATTCTGTCTGCAACCGTCACCGCCATCGGCTTTGTGTGCGTGGCACTCCTCTACCGGCCAGAGGAAGCACGGACAGACAAGACTGCGCCGAGCGCATCGGTGCAAGACGCGGCACTGAAACTGCTGCGCGATTTGAAAGATGTTCTGCGCTCGGGCCGCTTGATGACGCTCGTGCTCATCTCATCGGGATTTTGGATCATCTCCGGTCAGATGTACTCCTCGATGCCCAAGTACGTCTTCCGCGTCATCGGTGAGCACGCAAGTCCAGAACGTTACGCCAACGTCAATCCGATCACCGTGATGCTTACCGTCGTACCGATCACTTGGATCTGCAAAAAACTCTCGCCGATCGCTTCCATTGCGATTGCGCTCGGTCTGATTCCGATCTCTTCGCTGGTCATCGCCGTACTGCCAGGGATCGTCGGATCGTCCACATCGCTACATCCGGTCACGCTGGCGATGTTGATTGGGATTTCGCTCGGCGGACTCGCAGAGTGTTTCCTGAGCCCACGCTACCTTGAATACATCTCGCGCCAGGCTCCCAAAGGAAAAGAAGCCCTGTACATGGGCTACTCGAACCTGAACAACTTCCTCGCATGGATGATTGGATCGATTCTGTCTGGCTATCTGCTCGATGCCTTCGTTCCCAATCCCAGCAAACTCTCTGCTGCGGAACAGGCAGCGCATGCGCTTGCGCTGAAAGGAAACGGACCGCTTCCCCCAGCCTACGCGCACGCAAACTATCTGTGGTTTACGTTCTTCGGAATCGGAGCGCTCGCCTTTTCGGCGCTCCTCTTGTTTGCATTTCTCACACGGCGCAGCGATTCATCGGCCCCTGATCCGGAGCGATAGACGACTCCCTTTTTTCGCTCCGCAGGAAGACATCCTTAGCGGGACGACAGGCGGCTGCGGAAAAACGCGATCTCTTTGTCCCACGTAGTACGGACTTCCTTTTCCACCGTTGCTTCAAGCAGGCTGCCAAGCCCAAAGATGTTGCCAGAGGCAAAGACTTCGTCGCGACGGATGCACTGCCCGTTTCCAGCGTCAGTTACGCGAATGGTTCCGCTGCTGGAAACGATGCCCTTTTTGTCCCCCGGCTGCACCATTTTCCAGGTCCACAGACCCGCCTTGCGATCAATCGTCGCGTGCTGTTCATACGAAAATGCGTCACCGACCAGCTTGGATATCGGACCGGGCAGATTCAGCTTGGGCTGAAGCCGCAGCTTGCGCGAGTTTTCGTCGCTGTGCAGCACTTGATAGGAAACAAATCCCAGCGCATCCAGATACAGCGCACGGGAATAATCCGCATTCAAGTACAAGTCCCAATAGACATCCGGCGTGCAGGGAAGGGTCCAGCTATTTGTGATCTGTTTCATGGCGTTTTGCAGAAGAACTGAGCACAACCGAACCACCCCGTCAACCACCAGGCAGAGCGCAATCGGAATCTGATCGGAATCAGAACAGAAGCGAGGAGAGAGGGTCTACCAAAACGCTGGACGCGGCGGCATGTCTGCCTGGCATTCGCTACAGCTTCTGTGATCATCGGATACATCTTCCAGCGCGCCGCAAGACAGACAGCGAACCCAGATCCGATTGATGCGCGTGGGCGTCCACACACTGGTCCACACCGACGCGACAAAGCGCTGACCAAACAGCTCTTTCATGGCTTGTGCATGGTGTTTGCGGAGCGCCTGCTTCATCGACTCCTCTTCTTCCCATGCAGTCACGGTGAAGCCGCGCAGCCCAGTAAAACCGGTCACGATCGAAATGAATCCAGGCGCGGCCAGAAAGTCCTTCACGGTTTCGCGCGAGTGCGCCCGGATGCGTTCCCGTTCACTCGCATCGGCAGCCGTAATCCAGGTCAGTGCAATCACCTGAGGGGCCTTGTTGCTGTGTGATGCCGCGCGCAGCGAATAGCCGTACTGCGCGACCGGACTCTCGATCGGAGAAGCCAGTGCCAGGGCAACAAACTCTTCCGGCGTCATGTTGCCGACCCGCGGCACGTCGTACCAAGTGGGCTTGTGTTCGATCCAAAGATTCTTTACGACCGATCGCGACAGATCCCTCTCAAACAGTCCTGCCGAAATCATGATCTTTGTGCCATCGAGCGGACGCCTGGCGATGCGACTGCCGCAGTGGCCGCAGAAACCGCGCTCATTTTCAGCAGAGGAACGATACCAAACGATGTGGCTGTCGCCTTCCCACCTGGCCGCCGTCTTGTCCGTGACCAGCATCGCAAAGAAGTTGCCGTGCAGCTTCTGACAGTCGCTGCAGTGACACGCCACAATCCCTGCGCTGCTGTCGGGAATCTGCACCTTTACTTTGCCACAGTGACACGCTCCGGAAAGGAACTCGCTCGCAGTCGCAGCACTCATCGTCATACCTCCGAAGAGACAAATATGGCGCTGCGACAACTTGCAGACAATGCAAGTTTCTGAAACGTATCATTTCAAATTGTGCAACATCAAACCGGCGTGCAAATCCACCGCGCGAAACCCCCGATCTAGGTGTTTTTCTTGATGCAGACCGGGCCTTCGATCAAAAAGGGCTCGCTGAGTGGAGTCGACTTTGTGAGCCGCTCGTACCACGATGAAGGAGTCGTCCGCGACGCGAACTTCCCCGGTTTGGGATAGAACAGAGAGCGCTGCTGGCCTTCGTCTTTTTCACCCTTCCCTGCCTCCTGCATAGAAGGAATCTCCAAATCCCAGTCTTCGGGTACTTTCCGAATCCCGATTGGGAAGACTTGGATGCCGTCGGCGGTGACACAAATCCGCAGGAAGTTTTTGAAGTCGGCGATGCGCAGCGATGCAAACGCCCCATTTGCGTGGAGTTTCAGCTTGCTGTGGTTTAGCGCAAAGTACAGATACAGACCGAAGATCACCGTGCTGACGATCGCACAGATTCCCCCGGCAGCCATCGATAGGACGAAGCGCGACATCGAAGCAAAGTCCGGAGCATCGACCCATTTTAGCAGCGTCGATTCTGGAAAGAATGGACAGGTCTTTTCGACTATCGCGTCCAGCATGTTTCTGTATATGACGACCAGACCGGCGAACACGCCGAAAAAGGACAGGACATGTGACACGCCGTGCACGATGCCGCTGTAGCCTGCTTTGTCGATCCGGCTCGCTCTGCGATAGACTTCGCGCGTCCGACCCTGTTTGCTTTCGCCAATCTCGCCGCTCGCTTCGCTCCGTGCGTAGCTTCGGGTACCGAGTACAAACGCCGCCAGCACACATCCCATCAGCAAGACAAGCCACGCATAATGGCTGATGGCAAAAAGATACAAACCAGCATTTTGCAGCAGCGTGTAGATCATCCACAGCGTAAGCGTCATCCGCAGGTTGTAGTGACCAAACGCCAGGTTCATCAGCGTGATCTTGCGCGACTCTGCAAGGCTTGGGAACGCCTTGCGGAACTCGAACGCAATACCTTGGCGGTCTTCGCTGTGTTCCCCACTTGGGGTCGCGTCGCCTCGATATAGTCCGGGCGGATACTGCTTGATTGACCCTTCCGTTCGCTTGCCGGCACCGCGTCTGTCTTCGTCAATTTCATGGGTCGGATGCAAAAATGCGCCGCCACCCCCTGCGGTGATGTTTTCGATCGGACGGAATTGGGAAGGTACGTAGGACCCCTTTTGCGCTTCCTGATCGGTGGGATGCAGCGGTTCGTTCGAGGTATGGCGTCGATAGTGATGAAGGTCGCCCGCGAGCCGCAAAATGACGCGCACGTCTTTCCGTTTGGGAGGGACGTTCGTCTCCTGCGATGTTGCATCGGGGGAAACGGAATCCGGTTCACAAGCAGAATCCCCTGTCAGCGCTTCCGCCAGCTTGCGTTCAAAATAAAACAGGCCATCGCGCAGGTTTTCGATGTTGGGACGCGCCTTCACCCAGTCCGGCTCGGCGATGCACAAAATGATACGGTCCCCGTCGACAAGATGTTTCTTTGCCAAGTCCTGAAAGTGTTCGACCTGGCGGCGATCCAGCTCACCTGCAAGACCAATATCAATCGCAAAAATCCACACACCGTGCGGCAGCTTGATCGCAAAATAACTGCTGCGCTGCTGGGTGCGAAAATCACCGATGGCGCGCTGCTCGGCAAACACCGACATAAAGCTCGCAAGGCCGTCGTACCAGTCATGATTCCCTGGCACGGCATACAGGTGCGTGGCACTGATTTTGTCAGGAGGAGTTTCGCTGTACGCAGCGGCTTCATAGACACGAACAAAGCGCTGTTCATAGTTTTTGCGCGACGCGCTGGGATAGACTTCGTCACCGCCCAGCAGCAAAAATCGCCCGCGCGGTAGACCTGTCTTCAGTCTGTCGGCATGGGCTTTGGATTCTGTCTGTGCCATCGCATCCGTCTTGTCCAAAGGAAACGGCTGCGGATCAGCAGGAAGCGGATAGACCTTTGGTTGCGACAGCAGCGCAGCGACGTAATACGTTGAATTGAAACCATCGCCAACATCGGCGGCAAAGTCGAACCAAAATTCCGGATCGGCGCATTGGCTGTAGTCAAAAAACTTCGGACGCGCAACGAAGGAGTCCGCCGGTTCTCCCCCCTCCGCTCGGGTCACAGAGGGTGTCGCCAGCGCAGGGTCTGGCGAGCTCTCTTCGCCCTGGCTTTCGACCGCTTGCAGCGTGCGGTGATCGACCCGTGAATTGAACATGCCAGAGATCGAAATGTCGAGGACCGTATGGAACAGATCGAAGATGCTGTACCAACTGGACATCTTGGTTTCCGGCAAGCGCTCGTAACGACCTTTGAGACGCCCCAACCGCTGATGAATGCCATGATCAGACTTCCGCTGACTTTGCATGCGCGGGATTCTATTTCAGGAAACAGCGGAAGCAAACGATTCGATCGGAGAGAGATATGGAAAAGGACGAAAGACCGGAGTGATTAGTCGCGGACCCAAACGCGAACGTGGGGGATGCAGTGTCCTTCGCTTCCCGCCATGAAGCAGTTGGTCACGCCAGCAACCGACGGTGAGCAGCTGAGGCCGGTCGACCAGCCGCCCTTGCAGTTGTGGCTGTTCCACAGCGGAGTGAACATGCGCGTGCAGTCATTTCCGGTGTTCTGGTAGTCCTTCAGATCGACGTTGTTGTTGTTGAACGCGGCCAGACCCAGTGCGCTGGCGCTGACGTTCACCGTCCCGCTGAAGGTGCTGGCAGCAGGGCCCGCGCAGCCGTGTCGGCTATCGGAAAACACACTCCACTTGAAGGTCGTCGCAGCGTTCGGACGCAGCTTGTAATCATCATTGAAGCCACTGTCGCGATGCACTTTCAGACTGCTGTTCCATGCCATGAAGTTGGGATTCCCAACGATCGCCGCAACCACCGTGGAATCCAGATACGCGACGGTATTTCCGGTGGGGTTGTTCATCAGCTCATCGGCGGTTCCTTCGCCTTGATCGACCCAGTTCCAGCCCTCACGACCCTTGCCAACCAGCGTCCAGCCGCCCCCATCGCTCGTCATGTCACAGAGCACCTGGAGCGGCGCAATCGGGCCCGCACCATCCGGATCGATCATGTACATGCCGTCAATGAGCGCCGGGTTTCCGGAAAGCAGGTCTTTGCAGCTTGTCGCATACGAACACAGTCCCTGCTTGCAGCTGCTGGTCGAGCAGTCCGTGGCAGTTGTGCAAGCAAGATTTATTGCACACGGCTTGCAAGTGCTGCCGCCGCAGTCAACATCCGTTTCGCTTCCGTTCTTGACGGTGTCGGTGCAGCTGGCGGCGGCACAAAGCTTGGCTGAACAGACTCCGCTTGTGCAGTCGGTGGCTGCGACACACGCTTTGGAATCAGCGCACTTTCCGCAGGTTCCGCCGCCACAGTCGACATCCGTTTCGCTTCCGTTTTTGGTGGTATCTGAACAGGAAGGAGCCGCGCACACGCCTTTTACGCACGATCCGCCGCTACAGTCCGTGGCCGCTACGCACACCTTTTTGTCGGCGCATTTTCCGCACGCGCCACCGCCGCAGTCCACGTCGGTCTCCGTGCCGTTTTTGGTCCCGTCCGAACAGGACGGCGCAGGCGTCATCATTTCGGTTGGATCGCTGCCACAAGATGCAATGCCCAGCAGCATGATTCCCCGGACAAGCTGTGGAATGCCAAGTCGACTTCTGTTCATTTCCGTATCCCCCTGGTGGAAGTTAAAGCGCGAAAAACACGCCAGACGCCGAAGATCATAACCGCCCCCACGCGCCGGGTCAGAGCAAATCTGGACAAGAAGCAAAAATAGCTGGTTGCTCGTCACGCAGACGTTGCAGTGAAGGACTCCGCACGCCACGCAATCGCTTTCATCCGCTCGCGCACGCGGATCATCCGCTGGGCCGCCGCCATGTCGTTATAGCGTTCCCAGATGACCGAATGAGAGTCCCCTACAGAGATCCGCAGCAGCGCCCTGCTTTCATCGGGAATCGGCATTGCATCGGGCACTCGCTGTTCCCAGGCTTCGACTTCACACAGAAGCGCCACCAGCCCGAGCAAGTCCTCATGACTGACCTGTTCTTTGGGAATTCCTACCGGAGTCCGTACTGCCTGTTGACTGATCTTTCCGTTTCCCCAAATCGACAGAGACAGCCCACCATGAAAGCCATGCAGATCGTGATACACAACGCATAGTGATGGTAGAGACTGCGGCTCCTTTGTCAGACGATGGAGTCCATCCCGAACCCGCTCCGGATCAGGAGCCAGGGATGCAGACGGAAGCCGTGACAGAAGCACGTATCCCATCCCACAAGCGACCACAATTACAAGTCCGACAACCAATGACAGCGTCATCTGCGCCCTCTGCTCCGCACAGTCAGGCAAGTCCACAGCCAGGATACGCGCCTGGGGCACGAACGCAAAGCGATCCGTCGAAGTGTTCCGGCTTGATCAGGACCCGACTCCTTTTTCAAAGCACACAGGGAGTCCCTCATCGCTGTGCCGCGAGACGAGACCGCCGTGGTATGATGGTTGGAGTATCTTCTGTTCATTGGGGGGACTCATGCGTACTGTTCGCCAGCGGAATACTCGTGGAGCAACTTGGTCTCTAGTGATTGGAGGGCTCGCCCTCGGCAGCGTGGCTGCGTCAGCAATCCTCGTGGCTTGTGGTTCATCGGGAAACAGCGGCACCGATCCTTCTTTGGAGTCGGCGGATGCCAGCGTGAACGATCCAGGCGGTGGGGACGGCGGCAATGGGGATGGCGGCAATGGGGGGCCAGGAGGAAACCAAGACGGAGGCATCGACGGTGGTGGCACAGATGGACCGACTCCCGATCTCTCTCCTCTCCCACCGGACATGACGTGTGTTCCTGCTGCGACACCAGACGTACCAGAACCGAAGTTCATGGATACAAACTGCGATGGCATTGATGGTGATGCATCAGCAGCAATTTTCGTGGCGACGACGGGAAAGGACACCAATCCAGGGACGATGGCAAGTCCTGTACTCACGATCACCAAAGCGCTCGCGCTGGCGGCGGCCCAGAGCAAGACCAGTGTCTACGTCTCAAAAGGCACCTACATAGAGTCGGTGACGCTGAAGAGTGGGATCAGCCTGTACGGCGGCTTTGATGAAAGCATGGGTTGGCAGCGAAGTGCTGCGAACGTGTCGCGCATTCAGTGGAGCGGCACGGCGGTGTCTGCAACAGGAATCTCCGCGGAAACACACGTTGAGTCACTGACGATCAGTGCACTTCAGCCATTGAGCGGATATTCCACATACGGCGTGCTGGTTGCAAATAGCACGGGCCCTGTCTTCCTCCGCTATGACCAGATCACCGCGGGAGACGCTCCTGCGGGCCTGCCTGGCACCGCGGGGACCGCAGGGGCGACAGGTCCAAATGGTGCAAATGGCGCAGCCGGGATCATGGGAGGGATGGGACCGACTCTCGGTGGGTCTGGCGGTGTTTCGTCTTGTGGAAGAAGCGGCGGCACCGGCGGCATTGGCAGTTCCAAAAATGGGCAGAATGGCGGGCCTGGTACTGGGGGAGGAGCGGTCGCGACGGGAGGAGCCGGCGGCAGCGGTGGGGCAGGCACAACGTCGTGCCTCTTCATGATGAGCGTCGCAGGAGGCAATGGATCCAGTGGGAACGCTGGACCTTCGGGCACAAATGGGAACGCGGCGGCCTCTTTTTCTGGTGGAACAGCAACGGGAATTCCCTTGAATTCTGGGGGAGGAGGGGCAGACGGCACTTCCGGAGGCGCGGGCGGCGGCGGCGGCGCGGGTGGCGGCGATTCGGGCGGGGTGTTATGTACGGCGGACGCGGGTGGTGCCGGTGGTGGCGGCGGCGCGGGTGGCTGCGGCGCAACCGGGGGAAAAGGCGGCGGTGGCGGCGGGTCATCCGTTGGGGTCTTTTTGTTCCAGAGCACGGTCACACTGACCGACTCGACGATCAGTTCGGGAAATGGTGGTGCTGGAGGCAAAGGCGGAAACGGAGCAGTTGGGGGAGCGGGTGGCCCCGGTGGAACTGGCGGCGGAAACGCAGGAGAGGCCTCTGCTGGAGGTTCTGGAGGTTCCGGAGCGCGGGGCGGGGACAGCGGTGCGGGGGCAGGCGGCAATGGTGGTGCAAGCTTTGCGGTATACGGCAAAGGGGCAACGCTTTCGCAGACCAACAATACGATGACCAACGGTGCAGGTGGCGTCGGCGGGGCTGGTGGAACGAGCAGCGCAGGAGCGGCACCAAGCGGCGTCAGTGGCCCGTCGATGGCCATCCGTCTTGAGTAGGAGCACTGCACCGCCCCTCTGTTTGCGTGTGTATCTAGCGGTGAGGCGGAGCCATTCAATCCCGACCGCGTGCCGCCAGGATGATGAGCCAAAACATCAGCGCGACTTCACCGATGAAAGTGACCGTGGCCATGCGCGTGCCGTGGACCAGCAGCAACCGGGTCGCCTCGTCGATGACATAACCAAGACCACAGACCGCCACCGCAGCCGCGAGCCCCCGACGGGCAACTGGACTTGCAAATCGTGTCACCTCCACCGGCCAAGCGAGCACGATTAGGTGGATTCCGAACAGACCGATGGCCGGCGCAAACACCTGCTGAAATGCCAGCGCCCGCGAAGGGCCGTCTCCTGCGGTAGTGGCAAGTCGAAAGACCGCCCAAGCAAGCAGCGCCGCATAGATCACACGGAGCCCAGCGGCCACGGCTGCGCTTCGTCGTGCATCGATGTGAAACAGACCCCACACACCGATTCCGACCACAACATCCAAAAATGCAACGATTCCCATTGCCAGCGTCGCCAAGTCGATCTGATGTGGCGTCGCCTGCGCAGCGCGTTCGATGACTGCGAAGTTTGCGTAACCGGCCAGAACTGCCATCACCAGCAAACCAATCCCAGCAACGGCAGCAGACAACCTCTGTGTGCGCGTCATGCATCATCCTTCTGCGAAAAAGATCCGCCACCAAGAAGCCAACAGCCAAACACCAGCTCGAACAGACCGCCCGGAATCGAAGACCAGATCGCCACCGGCAGACCTGAAAGCCCGAGCAGAGAACCCAGTGCAAGCGCGCTGTAGGAAAACACCGCCCACCCCGCGAGCCAGCGAGGCAGGAGCCGCTCCGTAAGAAGCGACAGAAACAGCGGAACACTCCCGAAACCAAGTCCCACCATCGCGACATCCAGTGCCAGCGTGCTCCCAAGCGGCAGCGCTTTGGCGCGAATCAGAAGGCCCCCGATGGCCAAAATGATCGCCTCTGCTGATCGAGCAACCAGATACCCGTTGGCCGCTTGCGGAATCCGCGCATGGACGACGGTGTGTAGAAGCACACCGATGGCCACCACGCCCAGGGAATTGAGCACCACGAGCACAAGCCCCCATGGACGTCCAGCCAGCGCCGTACCACCGCCATACAAAACAAACGCAGACAGGAAAAGTGCCCCGATCATGCGCGCCACTGCTTTGGTTCCCATGTGTCCTCTG
>DAORGN010000065.1:0-22857 GCA_035340095.1 Pseudomonadota bacterium
TGATGATCGCGCGTATTTTCAGGCGCGCGTGCGCGACATTCTGCAAGAAGCGGCCACGATCGTGGGTCGGCCCAAAGCACTGGCGCTGGCCGCCCAGCCCGAAACAGACACCGAAATCTGCGATGGCTATGTTGGGCGCGGCTATGCGCTGTCGACGCCGCAAGAGCTGTCGCTTCTGATTTCGGTGGCCCGCACATCCGGTCTTTTGTTGGACCCTGTCTATACCGGCAAAGCGTTTTTCGGCATGGTGTCCGAGCTGCGCAAAAATCCCGACTGTTTCGGATCGCGGATTGTCTTTTTGCACAGTGGCGGTCTGTTTGGTCTCTTGCCGCTCGGGGATGAACTTCTGCCCGTGCTGGCGACGGAACAGGATACGTCTGCGCATGACTGATTCGCTGTGGGGCAGATCCAGCCGGCCCATTTTTTCGACGCTGCGCTACGCAAGCCAAGGACTCTTTGCCGGAATCCTTTTGGCAGCGGTGGAGCTGTGGTTTTTCCGCGCGCCGCTGGTCACGGAATTCCCGCTGCGCACCGTTCAGTTTCGGCTTTTGGGGCATGTCGTTGCGCTGACTTTGCTTTTGTTTCTGCCGCTCGGCATCGTGGCTGGCTGGCTGTCGCGGCTGTCGCTTTGGCTGGATTCCCAAGGCAAACAAAAGTGGTCAGGACTTCTGTGGGCCGGACTCTGTTCGCCCCTTTTCTTCTGGATTTCGTTTTCGCTGTTTCTGGGCGGAAAGATGCAGAAGATTCCCTTTCATCCACTCTGGTCGACGGTGCTGTTTGGACTTAGTCTGATTTTCACTGCTACTTTTGTTCCCCGCTTCCTGCACCAGGTGCGCAAACTTGATGCCCAACCGATCCACAAACGGCTGGTCATTGCGCTGTGTCTGTTTGGCGGACTGTGCGCACTGCACCTTGCTGATCTGCGCATTTTGCCCCGGCTGTATCCGTGGTTTCATGGCAGTTTGCTCGTCGGAAAAATGGTGATTGCGGGGCTTATTGCACCGCTTGTGTGGTTCCGTTTGTCCAGACATTTTGCGCTGCATGCCGCGATGTTTTTGCTGTGTGGGCTGACGGTTTGGCAAGGAATCCGATCGATCGACAAGCTGCGGCGGGCGATGGCGCTGCGCACCACGGTGATCGAACACACGATCTTGCCAAGCCGCTTCCTTTCGCTTATCCCCCATCGCCAGATGGGCCGCAAAGCCCAGGCCATTGTCGACGCACAAACCCAAGCACCGAGCTATCACGGACCGCGCTTGGCGGGTCGCGATGTCTTTTTGATCACCATTGATGCACTTCGCCACGATGAAGTAAGTCCAAACGTAACCCCCACCCTGCATCGGCTGCGGCAGCAGGGAATTTCGTTTTCGCGCGCGTACACCCAAGTGCCGCATACGTCGTTCGCAGTGGCGACGCTTTTGACCGGAAAGCCGGTCTATGCACTGCTTCAGCTTGGCCATGATGCGGGCGGTCACAAGACGCTGCCGCGGATTTTGCAAAACTACCGCTATAAGACTGCGGCGTTTTATCCCCCGTCGGTGTTCTTCGTTGAACACGACCGCTTGCAAGCGCTGGAAGAGTCCGCGTATGGCTTTGAGTACGTCAAAGTCGAATACCTGTCCGGCGATCGGCGCACAACGCAAGTGATCGATTTTCTGGAAACCGAAAAACCGCAGCAGGTGTTCGCGTGGATTCACTATTTGGAACCGCATGAACCCTACGATGTGCATCCTGGGGGACCGGACAAAAGTCGTCCCGATCGCGAACGCTACGACGGAGAAGTCCGCTTTGTCGATGCAGAGGTGGCGCGTCTTGTAAGCTATCTGCGCGTCCATCGTCCGGGTGCGGTCCTGATTGTCGCAGCCGATCACGGAGAGGAATTTGGCGAGCACGGCGGGCGTTATCACGGCACGACGCTGTATGATGAACAGGCGCGCGTCCCACTGTTTTTCGTCGATACAGCCGAACATCCAATCGTACAAAACAGAGAGTATGCACAGCCGGTGGGACTGATTGATGTCGGACCGACTCTGCTTGGTCTTTTGGACATTGAACCACCACAACAGATGCGCGGACTGGATCTGGCGCCATGGATTTTCACCGCGCAGAAGTCACTGCCGACGCGCGCCATCTGGAGCGAGATCGGCAAGCGCAAGATGGTGGTGTACGGCAGTCACAAGCTGATCTGTGATCTCGCAAGTGATAGCTGTCAGGTGTTCGATTTGCTTTCCGATCCACAGGAACAGAAAAACCTGGTCGATGTCGATCCGCGACGGACAAGTGAGCTGCGAGGCCGTCTGCTCGGGCTTTTGGAAGAGTCGCGCCGCTTTGAAGAAGCGGCAGCAAATCCCCACAACAATCCGCAAAGTGAAACGCAAAAAAAGGCCCAGAACGTACAAGCGGATCTGTCGCGGGCGCGGCTTGGCGATCGCACGGTGGTGCCCAAGCTGCTGTCTCTGCTCACCGATGGGTCGCAGGCTCCGATCGTGACGCAGCAAGCGGTGATGTTGTCGGCGCAGCTTCTTAGTCAGTCGATTCCCATTCTGCAAGAAGACGTCGATCCGGTTTCCGCACTTCCGCCCGTGCTTGTGCGTGACGCGATAGGCGCGTTGCGTCGTCAGCTTTTGAGTGAAACAGAGGTCAAAGACAGGCGCTGGGCAGCGATTCTGCTGACCCGTTTGGGAGAGCAGAATCGTGAGACAGACGACATCGTACAGAGCCTGATTGGCGACGAAAAAGCCCCGGCGCAGCAGCGACTTTGTGCCGCACTGTCGCGGCAGATGAAACCGTCTTGCAGAGGCCGTGAAAAACGCGACTGCATTGCCGATGCGCTGCGCGTGCTGGATGCCGCGCTGGCGATAGATGATCCAGATCAGGTACGACCGCTGCTGCGGGTGCTGGGCGAAAGCCGCGATGGCCGCGCGCTGGCTCCGCTTGTGCGCAACTTGTCGACGGTGCGCAGCCGTGTTGATGTGGTTTCCGCGCTCGGCAGTCTGGCGGATCGACGCGCGGTCTCGGCGCTGTCACAGACACTGCTTTCCGATCCCTATGTCCATGTGCGGGCAGAAGCCGCGCGATCACTTGCCCACATTGGCGGCAGTGAAGCGCATTCCTTTTTGCAAAAAGCGCTGCAGACAGAACGGGAAGAAGCGGTCCTTAGAACACTCCGTAGCGCCGAACAGGAATTCCAGTCTCCGACGAAGACGCCGTAGTCCTTCCCTTCCCAAAGGAGTCCTACCATGAAGTATGTTCGCATGCCGATTGAGATCGAATCCCCCGAGCAGCTCGGCTATGACAACGTGAAATACAACCTGACCGAAAGTTCATTTGCCGATGCACGCCTTGGCGATCTTGATCTGGATCTGCGCAAGCTGCTTCTGTGTTACGGAGACCATCAAGGGAATCGGGCGCTGCGCGAGCTTATCGCCGCCGAAAGTGGCGTGTCTGCCGACGATGTCTTGATGACCGCGGGCGCGGCGGCAGCGCTGTTTGTGATTGCCACGTCGCTGCTCAGTGCCGGCGATCACATGATCGTGGAACGGCCCAATTACGCGACCAACATCGAAACGCCGCGCGCGATAGGAGCCCAGATCGATTTTCTAGAGCTGCGCTTTGAAGACGGATTTCGTCCCGACATTGCGCAGCTTCAAAAACTTCTGCGTCCACAGACCAAACTGGTCAGCATCACGGTTCCGCACAATCCGACCGGCAGCATGATTTCGGAAGCGGAGCTTTTGCAGATCATCGGGCTGTGTGAAAGCAAAGGAATCACGCTGCTCGTCGACGAAACGTATCGAGACATGGCGTTTGGGGGACCGCTGAAAGTGGCGGCATCGCTGTCCGATTCCGTCATTTCGGTGTCCAGTCTGTCGAAGACCTGGGGACTGCCCGGAATCCGCATCGGTTGGCTTGTCTGTCGTGACAAAAAAAAGATGGAGACGCTGCTCGCGGCCAAAGAACAGATATTCATCACAAACTCGGTTGTCGACGAAGAAATTGCGCTGCGTTTCCTTTTGCGCAAGTCGGAGTTTGCCCCCGCAATCTTCGACACCATGAAGCGGAACTTTTCTGTTTTGTCGGATTGGATGGCAAACCAAGACGCGCTGGAGTGGGTCGTACCGCAAGGCGGAGTGGTCTGTTTTCCGCGTTTTGCCGATTCCCATCCCGTCGACGAAGACCGTTTTTATCGAATCCTCAACGAGCAGTACCAAACGTATGTCGGTCCCGGTCACTGGTTTGAAATGCCGCGCCGCTACATGCGCATCGGCTACGGCTGGCCAAAGACCGCCGATCTTGCGCACGGACTTTCGGCCATCAGCGCCGCCGCAAAAGCTGCCCGCAAGTAATCCGCGTTAGGAGGAACACGGCAGGACGACGATGAAGGTCGCGCCGCCGCCGGGCCGGTTGCGCGCTTCGATGAAGCCGCCGTGGTTTTCGACGATGCGCTGGCTGATCGGCAGTCCAAGTCCGGTGCCACGTTCTTTGGTGGTGAAAAAGGGAATGAACAGAT
Organism: Pseudomonadota bacterium; assembly: GCA_035340095.1. GTDB lineage: Bacteria > Myxococcota_A > Polyangia > Palsa-1104 > JAEUJZ01 > JAEUKA01. The sequence goes on from DAORGN010000065.1 coordinate 4,511, forward strand.
TTTTCATCGCCTGCGGATCGATTCCGGTGCCGCGGTCTTGAAAACGAATCTCGATGCTCTGCTGCGCACTGCCAAGCCTGACGCCCTGGCGCAGCCCCGTCGATATCGTCAGCACCCCATCTGGCTTGTCCGCCATCGCTTGCACCGCGTTGAGCGCCAGATTCAAAAACACCTGACGAAGCTGCTCGGCATCGCCACGCAGAACCGGCAAGTCGGGCTGTAGTTCAAGCTGAACCTTCGGCAGCACGACACCATCAGGCAGCGACGCGGACTGCTCGTCGAGAATCTGGCGCAAAAGCACCACCGTTTTTTCGATCACATCGCTGACGCTAAGCGGTAGTTCATCGCCGCGCCACGGACGCGCATAGTCGAGAAACTGCGAAACGACGCGATTGAGCCGCCGCGTTTCCTCGATCACGATCTTGACAAAATCACCCGCGTCTTCGGGAAGTCGCCCGTCAGCCGACGGAGCGATGAACTCCGCCGCACCTTTTATCGCGCCGAGCGGATTGCGAATTTCGTGGGCCAGACCCGCCGCCATCTGTCCAAGCGCCGCCAGGCGGTCGCGCTCTTTCATTCGCTCGTAGAGCTGCGAGTTTTGCACCGTGATGCCAAGCTGCGCCGCAATCGCCGACACCACATCCAGCTCTGCCGACGCAAACGCATCATGCGAGCGATCATCCTTTATACAAAGCAGGCCGATCAGCTGCTCGCTTGGCACAAACGATGTCTCTTCGCTGACCCGCAGAATCGCCCCGCTCACCGTCGAAGCCCGGCGAGAAGAGTCGCTGTTGCGGGTCGGATAGATGCCAATCACCGCACCGGCTTGCAGCTCGACCAGCGTGCGCGCAATCGCATCCAGCGATTCCAGATCCGCCACCGCACCCCGCCGTCCCGTCAGCAAATCGTGCTCGCGTTCGAGCTGTTCCAGCGTCACCGGCTGCCGCGTCGACACCAAGCGTAACAAAAAGGGCCGCCGCGCTGCCGCATCGAGCCTATCGACAGGACGCGAGCCAAAGTGCCCGACCAGTTCAAAGCCATTGCCGTCTGATTCGAGCAGATAGAGCGCCGCTTGGGTAAAGCGCCGCGTTTCCTCGAACACCGACAGCACCGCTCGCACCGCTTCGCGTGGCTCGATCACGTTCGGCAGGGTGCTTTTCAGCTCGGCGAGCCGCTGCATCTGTTCCTGCCTTTCGTGTGTGGTCAGTCGATGCACTTGCGCTTCGAGAAAGCGGCGCAGCGGTTCATACAGAATCAGCATCACGAACACCATCACCGTGACAACTTGATTGGCCTCGATGTGGAGCAGCGACGTCAAAAGCATGTGCAGCGCCGACAAAAGCAGCACGAACACCGACAGCACCACGACGCGCCCGAGCAGCTCGTTGATGTCGAGCAGCCGATCCAAAAACAGCGTCTGGTGCAAAAAGTACAGATAGACGATAGACAGCACCGTCCCCAGGTTTGCGCCGCCGCGGCCAATCGGATGCGGCAGGTGTTCCCACACCGTGACCGTGATCGACAAAAGCCCGACGCCAATCAGATAGAGCAGCCGCCGCTTGTCGACCCGCGACACCGTCTGCCGATAGACCTGCCACAAAGGTGTCAGGGCTAGATACAGGCTCGGGATGACCAGCCCTTTGAGCAGCGGCGGAAGCTGCGCCGCCCAGGCCCGCTTGGGATCGCCGCTCACCGAATAGGAATAGGCCAGCAAAATTTCCCCCGCGATGAGCAGCGCCCAGACGGTTTTGGGCCCACCTCGCCACGGCAGTTCGACGCTGCTGACGCTTTCGCGCAGCCAGGTACGCAGAAACAAAAGCAGCGTGACCGGAACGAACAAAAGCGCCGCCAAAGCGAGCGGAGCGGTCAGGCTGTGAAAGACCGAAAACAGGTGCCAAAGAAACAGGCTGGTCGAAAAATACAGAAAGGTGCGATGTGACGGACGTCGCCGCCCCGACAGCAGCACCGCGCCCGAAATGACCGCGCACAGCGCTGCCAAAAGTGCCGATATCGAAGAAATTCCCGTCGCCGCAGGCACGGTTTTATGTCCTTGGTCGGGTTACTTTGTGGCGGCAGAAAGAGCGTAAGCTAGCGACCCTTCCACACGGGCGCACGCTTTTGCAAAAACGCCATAAGCCCTTCGCCCGCGTCCTCGGTGCCCAGCACGTTGATAAGCTCGCTTTCGAGCAGCCGCAGCGCCGGTTCCAGATCCATGTCCTGCATCTTGTGGAAGGCGTCGAGCCCAAGCCGCATCACCAGCGGACTTTTCTGACAGATTTTGTCGCACAGCGCCTGCACTTCGGCATCGAGCCGGTCGCGCGGCACCGCCCGCGTAATAAGACCAATCTTTTCCGCCGTCGCTGCGTCGATGCGATCCCCGGTCAAAATCAGTTCCATGGCGCGCTTGCGTGGCACGTTGCGGAAAATCGTCGACATGATCATCATCGGCCACAGACCGACGTTGATTTCGGGGGTGGCAAACTGCGCGTCGTCGGCAGCAATCGCCACATCGCATGCGACAAGAAGCCCAAGCCCGCCCGCCATCGCGTGGCCGTTGACCTTGGCGATGGTCGGCTTGCCGATTCCCTGGCCGGTCAGCATCAGGTTCAGGTCAACAAACGTCCCTGCCCGTCGGTTTTCGCTCGGTCCGGCTTGAAGCGGATTGCCGCCGCCGCCCATCTGGCTTAGGTCACCGCCCGCGGAAAAAACCTTGCCGGCGCCGGTCAGCACCACGACTTTGACCGCCGTATCCAGCTTGGCCCGCTCCAGCGCATGCAAAAGCTCGCCGACCGTGGATGCGCCGATGGGATTGCGCCGCTCCGGTCGATTGAGCGTGATCTGGGCAACGCCCGCTTTGACTTCGTACAAAATTTCGCTGTAGCTGACTTCTTTTGCGGGCTCTGCCGACGGAGTTTCTACTGGCTTATCCGAAGGTGGGTGGCTCATGGCCGAACTATACACCAGGGCAAGCAAACTCTCGTCGAGACACTTTATTTTCGCGCCCGCCAAGGTGCCGCAGCAGCGTTTGCGCCCGTCGCGACGAGAGCGCCAATTGACACAGGAATTTTGAAAGTCGTACACTCATTTGCGAGCATGCGTAACCTCTATCGTTCTCCCAAGGTCATCGTTGCGGGCGCACTTGCGCTGGGGATGCTTGTTTCGGGCGGCACCGCCAAGGCAAGCTGCCCCACCCAGTCTCCAGAGGTCTCCAATGATCTCTCCGTCGAGTGCCTGATCGCGCCACGCAAGCCTGTGTCGGGACAGAGCTACGATCCGACGCTCTATGAGCAGTCGATGTATCGCTCGCTGCTTTCCGAGCTGACCGCGGTCATGGCCGTGCCTGCGCTCGACCCCGCGGACACCGTGGGCTATTCGGGCTTCCACTTTACGTTCGACGTGGCCACCACATCGATCAAAAAGGACGCGCCTTACTGGGGCGGCTTTGCGCAGCCCGACGGAACCAAGACGCAGGCCGGTGTCCGCCACGTCAGCGGAGGCTTCCTTCCCGTCGCCTCGCTGATGATTCGCAAAGGCATCTGGCCGCTGATGCTGCCCATCGGTTTCGAGCTGGGCTTTGGCGGTTCGAACCTGCTTCAGTCGGGAATTTATGCCCTAAACGGCTACGCCAAAATTGCGCTGCACGAAGGCTACCACGACATTCCGGTGCCATCGATCGCAGCGCGTGCGACGGTAAGCCGTCTGGCAGGAACGCCGCAGGTCGACATGACCATCCTCACCGCGGAAGGCCTGATGTCCAAAGCGTTTGGCATCGGCGGCACCTTCACGATGGAGCCGTACATCGGCGGTGGCGCAATCTGGTCGATCGTGCGCAGCCAAGTCGTTGACACCGCGCCCAACATCGACTTGTACCGCGGCCAGCCGCCAGGAATGACGACGGTTTCGGCGGCGGATTCGCTGGCCCAAAAGGTGGTCTTCCCGACGCAGGACGACATCTTCCGCTGGCGCGTGTTTGGCGGCATCAACTTCCACTACGCGATCATCTCGGTCACGCTGTCGTATGCGTTCGTCGGTGCGGGCGCTGACAACGGCTTCGACAAGAACGGCGACGGCAACTTCGGACCAAGCGACTTCCCGACCAAGATCGGCGCCGCGCCATCGGGTTCAGCCGCAGCCTGCCGATCCGATGCAAGCGACGGCAGCAAAGTCTGCCCCAAAGATGTCTCGGGCGCGCAGCACACCATCGGTGCTGGCATCGGACTCCGCTTCTAGTCGAATCGATGTTCGCGGAAGCCCGCTCGCTTCCGCCCCCGCCTGACCCCGCCGCCAGCGCCCCGCCCCAACATCCAACTACTCTTTCGGTTCCGCCTTCGCGTCGGCCTTTTCGTCGTCAGCCGTTTCCGCAACTTCGGCTTCGCTGCGCTTGCGTTCCACCAGCCAGGCAATCGCGATGCTCAGGTTGTAAAGCACCGTCAGCGAGCCCGCCATCGCAAGCTGCCCGATCACCAAGTCACCGGGGGTCAGCACCGCGCCGGCAATCGCAAAAATCAGGATCGCGTAGCGATTGAACTTCCACAGAGACTTCGCCGAGACAATCCCCAGCATCGCCAGCACCGACAGGACCAGCGGCAGCTCGAACACCACGCCGAACACCAAAAGCAGCATCAGCGTCAGGCCGAAGTACTCTTCCATGCTGATGAGAGGCCGAATCTGCACCGCGTCTTGGATCTGAATGTCGCTGCCGATGTTCTTCATTAGCTCGACGCTGGCGTCGGTGGCCGCGGTCAAAAAGAACTCGTAGCCGGGCGGCAGCACGAAGTAGTAACAAAACAGGCCGCCACCGACGAACAGCAGCACCGCCACCACCACAAACGGCAGGGCCCAGCGCTTTTCGTGCGGATACAGACCCGGTGCGATAAACGCCCACAACTGATGAAAAATGACCGGCGAGGCGACGAAAATCGACGACACAAGCGCGGTCTTGAGCAGCACCAAAAAGGCTTCGACAGGACTTGTGAAGATGAGCTGACCGGCGACGCCTTTGCCTTTGGCAACCCGAAACGCTGTCAAAAGAGGCCGCGCCAGCAGCTGAAAGAGCACGCCGCGGACCAGATAACAGCCCACCGCCGCCAAGATGATCGCCAGCACCGCGTTGCGCAGCCTGTCGCGCAGCTCGGCCAGGTGTTCCAAAAATGGCATCCGCTGCTCATCGTGGTGCGTAGGCTGCACGACGGTGGGATCTTCACTGCTGCTCATTTGCTGACCTCAACCGGGACCTGAACCGTCGCATCCGCAGGCGGCGTTTCGGCGGGTGTCGGGGCAGAATCACTGCCGGGCGGGGCCAACGTCAGGATCGGTTCCGCCGGCTGTGTCACAAGCGAGACAACGCCAGGGGCCAGCGTCGCAATCGGGGCCGCAATGTCTGCGGCAGCATCGACATGCGATTCGCTGGAAACCGGCACCGACAGCGGTGGGTCGAGCGGCGGCGCAATCTGCGGCGGCGGAAAATTCGGCGCGGGTGGCTCGTCGCGCAGCGCAGCACGCAGGTCTTCAAACGGTCGACGCACGTCGTCTTCCAGATCGATCTGGTCGCGCAGATCGCGGGTCGCGCGTCGGAAGCTACGAATGGCTTTTCCGAGGCTGCTGGCGACGCCGGGAATCCGCTCTGGCCCGAGCACAAGCAGCCCAAGGACCAAGATCACGATAAGTTCGGTGGGGCCGAGTCCAAACATACGCGCAGTCTAGCACCACCGCTTATGCGCCGTGTCAGCAAGCCGACGACGAATTGCCACACATCGCTTCGACCTCGGCTGCGCCCTTGCCCAGCCCGGCGGTCAGCACCTCATGTCCCGTCGCCGTCACCAGCACATCGTCTTCGATGCGAATGCCGCGCACATCGGCAAACTGCGCCAGCTTGTCGGGCCGGAAGTCCCCACGCAGAGGCGCAACCAGCCGATCACTGCGCAGAATCGCCGGAACAAAGTACAGCCCCGGTTCAATCGTCACCGCGTTGCCCGGTGCCAGGTCGCGATCCAGCCGCAAATAGCACAGACCAAACTGGCTCGCGCGCGTTCGACCCGGCGCATAACCGGCGCGATCCCCGAAATCTTCCATGTCGTGGACATCCAGCCCGAGCAAGTGCCCGATGCCGTGCGGAAAAAACAGCGCGTGCGCCCCGCGCTCGATCAGCCCATCCAGCTCGCCGACAAACAGTCCGTGATCGATCAGGCCGCGAAGCAGCACCCGACACGCCGCAAGATGAACATCCCGATAGCGAACCCCAGGCCGCACCGCCGCAATCGCCGTGGTTTGCGCCGCCAAAACCAGGTCGTACATCGCACGCTGGCTGGCCGAAAAGCGACCGCTCGTTGGCCAAGTCCGAGTCACGTCGCTGGCAAAGCCCAGGTCACTTTCGGCGCCGACATCGGCCAGCAGCAAATCGTTCTGTCCACAGACAGAGCTGCGATCGAGGGTGTGCAGCACTTCGCCGTGTGTGGTGACGATGCTGCCATATGCGGTGGTGAAATTTTCGGCAAGAATTTCGCGTTCCATCGCAGCCCGCACGACGCTGACCCGCACACCGGGCGAAGTCGCCGCCATCCCTGCGCGATGCGCCCGCACCGTCACCGCCGCCGCCCGTCGGATTTCGGAAATCGCGTGCTCATCGTGGCGCAGCCGAAGTTCGATCATCGCGTCGACCAGCGCTTCAAGTTCCGGCGAATCAGCAACCGAACCACGCAGCGGCAGTTCCAGCGGGGGCGGCAGTCGCTGACAGAACGCTTGTAGTTCATCGAGATAGCGCACCGCATCGACGCCAGTCGCCTGACGAAGCGCATCTGGGCTGGCGGTCTCACCATGCCACAGCGCATCGGCCTCGGTGGTCCGATGCACAAACAGCGTCGAACGATCCCCATCGAGCAGCAGCGCCGCGCCTTCGAGCGGCAGACCCGCAAGGTACAGAAAATGACTGCTCGCGCGAAACTCGTAGACGTTGTCGGGATAGTTTCTCGATGGTGGACGCCCAGCCCGGCACAGCAGCGGCTTTCCGCCACACGCCGTCGACAGCGTTTTCGCCAAAGCCGCTCGCCGCCGCCGTAGCGCCGACGTCATCAGCGCCGCCGCATCCTGCACAGGCGAACCCGTGAAGCGATCTGCATCCGATTGAGAAGCCGTCATCCCGATTCCGATTGCCTCCGCCATGACGCAAACTGTACACAAAATTCGAGGTAGAAAACGCAAGCTGCGCTATTGTCACAAGTCCTATGAGCGTCCGCGCGTTCCGACTCCCGACCCACGTTCGTCCACTTTCCTACCACATCGATCTCAGCACCGACCCAAGCCGCGTCGAGTTTGCCGGCACTGTCACCGTCGAACTGGAGATCACTGCCCAGACGGAAACGATCATCTTGCACGCCCGTCATCTGGAAGTGACGCGGGCGGAAATCAGCGCGATGTTCGGCGAAACCGACAGTGCCCTGATCACGTACCAGCCAGAGCAAGAGACCGTGACGCTGCTGCTTGGTCGGCCACTTCCCGTCGGGCGCGCGCGGGCACTGCTGGTATTTTCGGGACGACTGGCGCCGAGCATGCACGGCCTTTACCTTGGCAGCGATGGTGTACACAGCGCCGTCTGTTCGCAGTGTGAAGCAACCGACGCCCGCGCGATTTTCCCGTGTTTTGACGAACCGGAGTTCAAAGCGGCGCTGCGCTGGACGCTGCGAACCGGCCCCGGTGTAACGGCGCTGAGCAACGGTATGCTCCAGCAGCATCACGCCAGCCACGGCGAGCAGGTGTTTGAGTTTGCCGAAACCAAGCCGGTATCGTCGTACCTGGCTGCGGTTGTCGTCGGTGACTTTGAATCGGATGCCACCGATTACGTCCGCGACATCCCGATGAAGGTCTATGCCCCGGCGGGCAAGGCCAAACAAACGCAGTTTGCCAAAGGCTTTACGTCGCGACTTTTGCCGTGGTTTGAGCAGTACTTCGACTTCCCCTACCCGTTTGGCAAATACGACCAAGTTGCGGTGCCGGGCTTCGACGCGGGCGCGATGGAAAACATCGGCCTGGTGCTGTTCCGTCAGAACTTGCTGTTGATGGAACCGGGCAGCGCAAGCTGGCGACAGGAAAAAATCATTGCGCTCGTCATCGCCCACGAGATGGCGCACATGTGGTTTGGCAACGTCGTGACGATGCGCTGGTGGGATGATCTGTGGCTCAACGAGGCGTTCGCCGAGTGGATGGCCCACAAAGTCTGTCACGCGATCGAGCCCAGCTACGAAGTCTGGAATGACTTTATCGAGGACAAAATTCGCGTCCTCTACGACGATGCGCTGCACAGTACGCATCCGATCTGGACCCCCGTCGAGACGCCCGACCAAGCGCTCGAAATGTTCGATTCGATCACGTACCAAAAGGGCTGCGCAGTGATGCGAATGCTCGAACACTTCCTCGGGGAAGACAGCTTCCGCAGCGGCCTGCGCGCCTACATGAAGGAATTCCAGTACGGCAACGCCTGCGGCCCGGACCTGTGGCGTGCGCTCGAAAAGGCCAGTTCGCTGCCGGTCCACTCGCTGATGCAAAGCTGGGTGACGCAGTCGGGCTACCCGGTGGTCGATCTGGATCTGGTCGAGCGGGATGACGGCGCGGTGCTCAGTCTGCGCCAAGAGCGTTTCTTTTCCGATGCCCAGAGCAGGCCAAGTGATCAGCTATGGGCGATTCCGATGACGGTGCGCTATGCCGACGACGAAGGCGTCAAAACCCACCGCTTCATTTTCGATTCGCGCGCACAGACGGTCAAGCTGGCGACGACGGGGAATGTTCGCTTCGTGTACGCAAACCAAGACGAAATTGGTTTCTATCGGCAGCGGATGACGCAAGAAACGCTGGCCAAGCTGCTGCCAATCGCCGTCTCGGTGCTGTCGCCGGTCGAGCTGGTCGGACTGCTCGAAGACAACTGGGCGATGGTGCGAAATGGCAGCATTTCGATCACCAGCTTTTTGGCGGTGCTGTCGGCGTGCTCGGCGGCGCGCGATCACAACGTCTTGCGCGTGATTGCCGATCGAATCGACGGGCTCGATCTGCTGGTCAAAGATGCCGGCGATTCATCGGCGCGACAGAAGCTGCGAAGCTTGGCCGAGCAGCGCTTTGCGCCACACCTGACCGAGCTGGGATTTGTACCGCGCGCGGGCGAGCCGCAAAACGACGTTCAGCGACGAGCGATTTGCATCACAACGCTGGCATCGACGGCACGGGTACAAAGTGTCATCCGCGAAGTCGAGCTTCTGGCGCAGGCCGAAATGGTCAATCCGCGGGCGGTCGATCCCAACCTGGCCGGTCCATTTGTCGCGATTGCGGCCAAGTTTGGCGACGAGCCACGCTACGATCGCTGGGTCGAGACGTTCCAGACCCGCAAGGCCGCGGGCAAGACCCCACAAGAAGTCGCGCGTTACCTGCACACGCTGTCGCATTTCCGTCGTCCGGAGCTGGTCCAGCGCACGCTGCAGCTCATTGAACAAGGCATGATCCCGCAGGAAGCCGTCGCGGCGATCTTGGCGCAGCTTCTGTCGTTCCGGCACTCGCAGCTCTCGGCCTGGGAATTCCTCAAGCAGCACTGGGGTACGCTGCGCGAGCGCTTTGGTGACATGGGCGTGTCACGAGTCGTCGATGCACTCGGGCGGCTGCGCCAAAGCGAACGGGCCGACGTGGTGCGGTTCTTCGAAGAGAACAAGCCCGCCGGAGCCGAACGTGCGCTCAAGCGAGCCTTAGAGCGCATCGATCAGGGCGAAGAGCTGCGGCAGCGTGTCACCCGTGAGCTGCTAAGCTACCTGCTCGCGCTGTAGACGGTCGATTCTAGGCGGCGCTTGCGTCTGCCCGGAGCGCTCCTAGATACTGGAAGTAATGGGCATTTCCAGCAGCGATTCCGCACCTTCGCCCGGCGAGCCAACCCCTTCACCAAACGACCCGCGCCCGGCCCCCGAAACAGCAGCCGGGGCCAAAGCCGATCCGAAGACCGAACCTCCGACTGGCGCCGCACCACCTGCAGCCCCCGCAGCAACAGCCGCCACGCCGTCGTCTCCACCTGCGACAGCGGCACCAGCAGCCCCGCGCAGCCATCGACAACGGAGCGCGCTGGCCCGGTTTGTTTCGGAAAACACCAACGTCGTTTCAAGCTTTGTGATCGGTATCGCAGGACTCGCGGTCACGACGACGTACCAGTGCAACCAAGGCGAGCTGCAAAAGAGACAAGCCGAAGCGCAGATGCGGATCGCGCGCGAACAAGCCGACAACAGCTGGCGGATCGAGCGAGCCAAGATTCTGTCGGAAAACCTCAAGACACTGACCGCTCGTGGCGGTGATACCGTCGAGCAGCGCTATGGCGTTCTGCTTTCGCTTTTGCGTGGCAGCATTCTCGAACCGGACGTCGCGGTGTCTTATGCGCTGGAGCTGGGCCGGGACAATCCCGACTACATGCGCAGCGTGCTGACCAACATCGACCGCAAAGACGAGCAGTACTATCGACGACTGGAGACGGCATACGTTCTGACCTGCGAGCAGCGCTATGGCGTGTCATCGCAGCAGGTGGCGCAGTGCGCGAGCGACAAGTGGGCCGAGCGATCCGCGGCGCTGGCCAATACGGTGCTCGACAACCTGGAAGACCTGAGCGCAATCGACGGACCGAACTCGCCGATGTGCCTGCTCCACGACGAGCGCGAGGTCTACCCGCGCATGCTGCGGCTGATCGGACTTTTTACGCCGTTTTTGCACGACTTGTACGAACGACGGATGTGGGGGCCGATCGACAAATTCCTGGCGAAAAGTGCGGGAGCCAAGCTGGTCGGAACGATGGCGCTGGCGCTCGCGAGCAACGATTTTTCGACGGAAACGGACGACGATCGCGCCATCCGGCAGCGGATTGAAGCCGTCACCCAAGGCTATCTTGCGGGCACCGCCTGCGACGCCGAGTGTCGGCTGCGGGTGTTCGCTTTCGCGCTGAGCAATCTGTCAAAAAGTCGCGGTATTTTTGAACGGGTTCTGCGCAGTCAACTGCTCAAGCCGCGTCCCGATATCGATCCGCTGCTCAATCGGCTGTCGACGCGAATCCAGTTTTGTCAGTACGACCCAAACGACACGACGATCATCCGCGACGGCATCTTGCAGCCTGTCATCGAAGCGGAAGCGTTCCAAGCCAAGCCCGATTTGGTCAAACTGGAGCTGCTTTTGTCCATGCTGGCCGATCTGCCCGAACCGACCGCGCCGCTCAGCCCAGCGTGGCAAAAGCTCGTCGATCAGCTTGGCAAAATGTCGCAAGGTCGCTATCCCAAACAGCTCGCCGACCGTCGCGCCGACGTGCAAAAACAGCGCCGCGCCATGATTGGTCCGCCCAAACCCACCGAAGCTGGCAAAAAGCGTCCGAACTTCTGTATGGCAACCGATGACCGGGCGGCAAGCGACGACGAGGAATAGCGGTCCGTCCACAAGCTGCTTTCCCTAGACCACGCACCGCTGGATACTTATCCCGATACAGAAATCGCCAGGCATGTTTGCTGGCACCACATTTCGGGAGGTTCGTTTTATGCAGACGGAGAGTGGTCTTCCACAAGACATCAAAGCCCAGCTTGCGCCGATCCCCGGCGGAAACCCGCGGACCGGCGTCGCTGGCCAAGTTCGTTTTGAATATCTGGGCAAGCCGACGGAGCTTATCGGCAGCGGCATCGTCGCGATGCTCCTGCTGATGGTGACGTGCGGCCTGGCGTATCCGTGGATTATCGCCGGGGCGCAGCGCTACTACTATTCGCGCATTCGCATCCACACCGACTCGGGCGTGCTGACCCCCGAATTTACCGGCACCGGCTTCCTCTGCTTCGTCGAGGTGTTCCTGTCGTCGATCCTGGTGATCCTCACGCTTGGCATTTACACGCCTTGGTATCTCGCCAACGTGCTGCGCTATTTCATGAACAACAGCCAAGCCGTGGCCAGCGACGGCACGCGCTACCGTTTGGATTACAGCGGCAAAGGCGGCGAGCTGTTCGTCCCGATGCTCGTGAACATGCTTTTGACCAACATCACTCTCGGCATTTATGGCGCGTGGGCGACGTGCGACCTGCAAAAACGCATCTTTGAAAAGACCCGCATCCTCAAAGGCGAGCACGAGATCGGCAAGCTCGATTTCGTCGGCACTGGCGGCGGTCTCGTCGGAACGCTTCTTTTGGGCATGCTGCTGTCGATGGTGACGCTGGGTCTTTATCTGCCGTGGTTCCAGTGCAACATGGAAAAATTCTTCCGTCGCAACACCGCGGTCTACATCGGTGAACGACGCTATCGCGGCGACTTCAGCGGCGAAGGTGGCGAGCTGTTTTTGCTGATGCTGCAAGTGATCTTGGTGCCGCTCACGCTCGGGCTGTATCTGTTTTGGCTTATCACCAAGCAGAACCGCTTCTTTATCGAAAAGGTGTCGTTCCAAGCCGAGTAAGCAGTCCGCCGTCCCGCCCTTCGTTCCCCTCTCCTGCCAGCCTCAGTTTTTGCGTCACGTCAAGACCGTGGCGCAAGCGCTTGTCTTTGTTCGCATGCAAGATGTATACCGACTATCAATAATCAAGCTAGTACCGTGGGTTCTCCCGGTGTAGCCTGGTAGCAGAAGGTCGGAGGCCGATAAGCGCATGTCCATGAAGATGGAACAGAGCATTCGACAGCAAATGTCGATGGTCATGACGCCCCAGTTGCAGATGGCGATCAAGCTTCTGCAAATGGCGCGGGCCGAGCTGGTCGAACAAGTGCAAGAGGAGCTCAAGGAAAATCCGCTCCTCGAGGATGCGATCGACAGCGACGCGGAGCACGAGCGCGACGAGCCCACAGATCACATCGAGACGATCGGGGAGACCGAAGAGCCGATCGCGCAGCCGAACGCCAAAGAACAAACGGACGCCGGAAAAGAAGTTCCCGTCGACGGTCAGCCAACAAATGAGATCGACTGGGCGACTTTTATCGAAAACTCGGCGACGGCACCTTTGCCGGCAGCGCAGGAACGACCCGATAACGATGATCTGCCGCAGGCCGGTCAGGCACCGCGCACCGGCGAGTCGCTGGAAGCCCATCTGCTAGAGCAGCTTCGGATGGCGCGGCTGCCCAAAGACGAGGAACGCTGTGCGATTTTCATCATCGGCAACCTCGATCCCGACGGATATCTCAAGGAACCACCGCTCGCCGAAGTCGCCGATGAGTGCGAGGTCTCTCTCGAAGTCGCGGAGCGGGCACTAAAGCGGGTGCAGCGATTTGATCCGTGGGGCTGCGGCGCACGCACGCTGCAAGAGTGTCTTTTGGTGCAGGCCGAGATGCTCGACATCGACGACAAGCTGATGGTCACAGTCATCACCGAGCACCTTGTCGACATCGAAAAGAAAAACTGGGAAAAGCTCGCCAAAAAGCTCAAGCAAGACGTCGAAGAAATCCTGCTCATCGCGCAGGAGATCCAGAAGCTGGACCCTCGTCCCGGTCGCGAATTTAGCACCGACCAGCCGCAGTACATCACGCCCGATGTCTACATCCACAAGGTCGGCGAAAAGTACTTCGTTTCGGTCAACGACGACGGACTGCCGAAGCTGCGCATCAGCCGCTACTACCTGGACACGATGAAAGGCAAGGACAACAAGGCGGCGCGCGACTACGTGCAAGAGCGGCTCCGATCGGCCAAGTGGCTTATTGACAGCATCCAGCAGCGTCAGCGCACGATCGTCAAAGTCACGGAGTCGATCCTCAAGTTCCAGCGCGACTTCTTCGAAAAGGGCGCTGGGCACTTAAGGCCGCTCATCTTGCGCGACGTCGCCAGCGACATCGGAATGCACGAATCGACGATCAGCCGCGCGACGGCAAACAAGTACGTCCACACCCCGCAGGGACTTTACGAGCTGAAATACTTTTTCAACATCGGCATCAATCGCGAGGGTGGCCAAGACGAGATCGCGTCGGAAGCGGTCAAAGGCTTCATCAAGCAGCTCGTCAGCGGTGAAAACGGCAAAAATCCGTACTCGGATCAGAAAATCGTCGAGCTTTTGAAGCAAAAACACGGCATCGAAATCGCGCGGCGGACGGTCGCCAAATACCGCGAGCAGCTCGGGATTTTGCCGTCGAGTCAGCGCAAGTCGTTTTCGTGATCCCGGTGCTTGCGAAGCGCTGAAATTGCGCTAAGAAATGCTCAAATAGCTTGTGAAAGCGTTTGGCGGTTGACCACAAGAGCTCATCGGTCGTAGAAGCGAGCGGCACAAAAGCGATGGCGGTTTGGCCACGCCGCTCTCAAAGGAGAGGAGGGGAGTGTCATGCAGGTTGCCTTCACATTCCGGAACGTCGAATCCAGCGATACGCTCAAGGAGTACGCCAAGGAAAAGCTTGAGCGCATAAACAAGTACTTCCCCGATCCAATCAAGGCGCACATCGTCTTTGCGCAGCAGCGCGGTTATCTGTTCGACGTCGACGTCCAGATCACGCTGCACAACGGCCTGGTCGTAAAAGGCGATGAAGCGACCGAAGACATGCACTCGTCGATCGATCTGGTGATGGCCAAGATCGAACGGCAGCTGCGACGGTTCAAAGATCGCATTCGCGATCACAAGCCGCAGCAAGGTCCGGCGCGTCAGTTTATGCACCGCGTCGTCGCGCTTGAGCCACAGCCGGCAGAAATCGAGACGGCCAAGCCTTCGCCCAAGGCGCCCGAAGCCCCCAGCCAGAAGTCTGTTCCGCGGGTGATCCGAGAGCAGAAGTTCGTCGCTGTTCCCATGACGGTCGAAGAGGCTATCATGCGGATGAACCTGCAACACGATCCGTTCCTGGTCTTTAACAACGCGCTCACCCATGAGATCAACGTGGTCTATAGGCGGAGCGACGACACATACGGTCTGATCGAGACCACGAACGACGAAAAATAGGGCTTTGGTGGCGCGATGGGCAAGGCAAACTGCGGACGATGAAGCTGGTTGATCTCATCAGGCCTGAGCTGGTCATTCCCGAGCTGGCAGGGCGAAGCAAAGCGCAAGTCTTGGCGGAGTTTTCCCGTCACTTGGCGAAGACCCAGCCGGGGCTCGACGCAGCGCTCCTGAATCGCATCCTCACCGAGCGAGAACAGCTAGCCACCACCGCCATCGGCGAAGACATCGCGATTCCCCACGGCAAGATCGAGGGAGCCACCCGGATGATCGGCTGTGTCGGACGCTCGACGCCGGGCATCGCGTTTGACTCTCTCGATGGCAAGCCCACGCACCTGTTTTTTGTCCTCGTCGCCCCGGAAAGCTCGGCGGGACTGCATCTGAAAGCGCTCGCGCGAATCAGCCGCGTGTTTAAAGATGCCGAGTTTCGCGCCAAGCTTTTGCGAGCCCCCACCGCCGGCGAAATTTTCCGCATCATCGCTGAGGAAGAGCAAAAGTACCCAAGCTGATGCCGGGCGTTGCTGTCCATAGCTTGCTCGACGTCGAGTCGGGACTGGCGCTCTCGGTGCTCGGGGGCAAGGCGGGACTGTTTCGCAAAGTAGGGGGCTCGCGCATTCAAAAACAGGGGCTGGCACTCACCGGCTATGTGCAGCACGTCCACCCCGAACGGATGCAGGTGCTCGGGCTCACCGAGGTATCGTTCTTTCGCAGTCTCGACGACGACGCCCGCAAGCGTGGGGCCCAGTCGCTGGCCAGCGTCAGACCGTGCTGCGTGGTCATCACCCGCGGACTCGAGGCCCCAAGCGAGCTTGTGACTTCGTGCGAAGAGCAAGGCGTTCCGCTTCTGACGACGCCGCTTATGTCTTCGCTGTTTATCAACCGAGTGACGCGGCTTTTGGAAAATCGGCTCGCACCGGGCACGACGATTCATGGCGTTCTCGTCGATGTGCTCGGGGTCGGTGTGCTTCTGCTCGGCAAGTCCGGCGTCGGCAAAAGCGAAGCGGCGCTTGATCTGGTGATGCGCGGCCACCGGCTCGTTGCTGATGATGTCGTCGAAATTCGCAAACGGATGCCCGATCTGGTGATCGGCTCGTGCAGCGACATTCTCAAGCACCACATGGAAGTGCGCGGGCTGGGCATCCTGAGCATCAAAGATTTGTTCGGTATTGCGTCGGTGCGCGATGCCAAAAAAGTCGATCTGGTCATCGAGCTGTCCGACTGGAATCCCGACGATGAATACGATCGGCTGGGAATTGACGATCTGCGCTTCGCCATCCTCGACGTGGCGCTGCCGCTTCTGAAAATCCCGGTCCGTCCCGGTCGCAACATAGCCGCGATCATCGAAGTGGCTGCGCGCAATCAGCTGCTCAAACAGCAAGGCATTCACTCGGCACGCGAGTTTCAAGATCGACTGACCGCCGCGATGCAGCAGACCCGCCCGCACAGCGGCATGGCGACCCCCGAAGACATCGAATAGCTGTCCGCAGCACAGTTTGCCCGAGGCCTACGTGAGTTCCGAAGAGCAGAGCATGCACATCTTGGTGGTGACCGGCGTCTCGGGCGGCGGCAAGTCAACTGCGCTGCGTGCGCTGGAGGACATCGGTTACTACTGCGTCGACAACCTGCCGCTGCCGCTTCTGCCGCAGTTTGTTCAGCTTGTCGGAAACACCGGACAGAAAAAAGCCGCGCTGGTGATTGATGCCCGCGAAGGCGAGTTCCTGGGTGGTTTCCGTCACGAAATGCGCGAGCTGCGGTCGAAAGGTCTGGCGCTAGAGATTCTGTTTCTCGACGCGCCGGATGATGTGCTGCTGCGCCGTTTTTCCGAAACCCGACGGCGACATCCCCTGCACGGCGACGATCTGCGCGCTGCGATCGCGCACGAACGCAAAGAGCTTCTGCCGCTGCGAGAAGAGGCGCACACCGTCGTCGATACCGGCGCGCTCAATGTGCATCAGCTCAAAGGCGTGATCGGCGAACGCTACGGCAAAAGCGGTCAAGTGCTGGCACTGACGCTGCTGTCATTCGGTTTCAAATACGGACTGCCCGTCGAAGCGGACATGGTGCTCGATGTCCGATTTTTGCCCAATCCGTACTTTATCCCGGCGCTGTCGAATCAGACCGGGCTTGAACCCGAGGTATCCGACTACGTCTTAAGTCAGCCCGACGCCCAGACATTTGTCGCCAAGGCCGAAGCGCTGATCGAATTTTATCTTCCGCGTGCGCAGCGCGAAGGCAAGTCCTACGTAACCGTGGCGATCGGCTGTACAGGTGGCCGACATCGCTCGGTTGCTGTGGTTGCGGATCTTTTCAATCGACTCGGCGCACGGTATCAAATTACTGTTAGACATCGCGAGCTGGGTCGAGGGAGAGAACCATGAACGCCCCGTTTACTGCTGTGGTGGTCGTGACACACGGACGGGCTGGAGCCGACATGCTGGATGCGGCTCAAGCGTTTTTGCACATGCAGCTCCCTCTGGTTGCTGCGGTCGGCGTAAACCCCGACGATGATCAGTCGGTGGTAAACGCCAAAATTGATCAGGCCCTGACAGACCTGGGCATCGACGGCTGGGAAGATGTGCTCTTTCTGGTCGATCTCGTCGGCAGCACCCCAGCGCGGCTCTGCTGTGGCAAGTGCGGTGACAAAGGTCATGTCGTCACGGGTCTCAACATGCCCATGCTGGTGAAGCTGGCAACTGCGGATCGCAGCACCGGACCTGCCGCGCTTGGATCGGCGCTGGTGCTGACCGGAACCAAGTCCATTCACGTCGAGTAGCCACGATGATGCTGTCCGCAAAACTCAAAATTGTGAACAAAGCCGGGCTCCACGCACGGGCGTCGACGCGCTTCGTTCAGGCCGCCAACAAATATCGCAGCGCAGTCAGCGTCAAGAAGGACGGCCAAGAGGTCAACGGCAAGAGCATCATGGGCGTCTTGTTGCTCGTCGCGTCGATCGGCAGCGAGATCACCGTATCTTGCGATGGCGATGATGCGAAGGAATGTCTACAGACTCTCACGGAGCTGGTAAATTCCGGATTCGGTGAAAACTAAGGATGCCGATGGGACTTGGTGACGAAAGTGGCCCCTATCCGGCGCTGAGGGAACCGATTCGCCCCCTCGCCGAAGAGGTGCGCACAGGCATTGCCGCAGCGGCTGGAATTGCCGTCGGGCAAGCATTCGTCATCGATCGCCGAAGGCAACCGACGCCACGACGCCATCTGCTACCGGAAGAAATCACTGCCGAGCTGGTGCGGCTCGATGAAGCGGTCTCTCTCGCGGACATGCAGCTTGAACGGCTGAAGCGCAAGCTCAAGGAGTCCGACGAGAGTGACTCGAGCGTGATTTTGGAAGCCCATCAGCTGATTTTGCGGGACGAACACCTGCTCGGGCCGACCAGACGACGCATCCGCGACGAAAAGCTCAATGTCGAGTGGGCGCTGCGCAAGACCGTCGCCGAAATCCAGCAGCGCTTTGATGCGA
>DAORGN010000066.1:0-22472 GCA_035340095.1 Pseudomonadota bacterium
CGTGCTTTAGCGCCGTGAAGCGACTGCTCAAGCCGGAAAACAAGAGCTCCTCGGCGCGGAACTGGGCCCCGAGCGTCAGACCGTAAGTGATGACCTTTTTGGTGACAGTGGGCAGCATCTCGCGCACCGTCGGGTGATCCTGGCACAGCACGGCACGACCGTAGAACGGCACTTTGTCGACGAAATCGCGAAATGCCGTGAGCAGCTTGTCGAACGTCCCGTAGTGATCCAGGTGTTCTGGATCGATGTTGGTGACGACCGCCACCGTCGGCATCAGGTGCAAAAAGGAACCATCGGATTCATCGGCTTCCGCGACCAAATATTCCGACTGACCGAGCCGCGCATTGCTGCCCAGCGCCGGCAGTTTGCCACCGATGATCGCAGTCGGATCGAGTCCCGCATGGTGCAGCACCGTCGCAATCAGCGAACTCGTGGTCGTTTTCCCGTGTGAGCCGGCAATCGCGATGCCGTAGCGCAGACGCATAAGCTCGGCGAGCATTTCGGCGCGTCGAATCACCGGGATGCCGCGCGCCCTTGCCGCGACGACTTCTGGGTTTTTCGTCTGGACTGCGCTCGAAATGACGACGACATCGAGATCGCCATCGAACAGCTCGAGATTGTTTTCGCTGTGTCCTTCGCGGATTTCGGCCCCAAGGGATCGAAGTCGATCGGTGACGTCGCTGAGCTTGCGATCGCTGCCCGACACCCGACAGCCCAAGGCGAGCAGTACCTCGGCAATACCGGACATGCCTATGCCGCCGATTCCGACGAAGTGGGCCCTGGTCCCTGACCGTCTGCGGGTAAAGAGCGTCATGGTGGGCAAAGCTACCACAAACGGCCACCACACAAAGGCGCTACAGTGGCGGCGATGAAATTGGCCGTTTGGTGGATGAGGCAAGCGGGCGCGGCGTCGCCTGTGTGGGCGCGTGTCGGTCTTCTGGCCGCTGTGGTGATGCTGTTTGGTCATGGCACGCGGGCGCGGGCGCACGATCCCGATCATCCCGATGTCAAGACCGCCGTCGAGTGGTGGGGACCGCTGTGGTCCGAAATCGCGCCCGATACGGCGACGCTGAGGGTTGGATTTGCCGACGGAAAGCCTCGACCGTGTACGCTGCGCGTCGATGAAGTGAGTCAGCGCGACCGCAATGCGGCGCCACTTCGGGTGGTACAGAGCGCGAGCGCCGCTTGGCACCTTTTGCGCGTCGAGTCGCTTTCCCCCAGTCGACGCTATCGCTACACGCTGGACTGTCCCGATCTGTCGCCGTTTGCGGGGGAATTTTCGACTGCGCCACCGATCGGCGACCCGCGACCGCTGCTTTTGGCGGTCTTTGGCGATGAACAAGCGAGTCCAAACAACGACTCGGTAAGCTCGCGATCGATTGTCCAGGCGGTGCTGGCCGAAGCGCCTGATCTGGTGATCGGAACCGGTGATCTCGTCGGGGAAGGCGGCAGCAAAGACGACTGGCGCGAACTTAGCAAGACGCACCAGCCCCTGTGGTCGCAACTTTTGTATCTGCCGGCGCTGGGCAATCACGAGCTGCTGGGTGACTACGACGGGAGTTTCTTCCGACGGCTTCTGCCACAGGCCGAGTCGCGCTTTTACGCGGTGCGTTACGGTTTTTTGCAGCTCATTTTCCTCGATGGAAACCAGCCGGGCAGCCAGCCGCAGACGCACTTTTTGGCGACGCAGCTTAAATCGACGCAGGGTGACAAGTCGGTGCGGGCCCGAATCGTCGTTTTGCATCAGCCGCCGCTGTCCGTCGGGCTTCACTGCGGTACGTCGGGCAGCATGCACGAGTGGATGCACATCTTTGAAAAGTATCGCGTCGACGCGGTGCTGGCCGGACACGATCATGCCTATGAGCGACTGGAACGAAACGGTGTGCCGTATTTTGTGACGGGCGGCGGCGGCGCAAAACTGTATGACCAGTCGCCGTGCGGTCAGCCCGATGAGCCGGCGCTCCAGCGTTATGAGTCGGTGCATCACTACTTGATGGTTGAGCTCAAACCGCTTGCCGATCGCGTCGAAATTTCGCTGCGCGCGCAGGTGCCGCAAGGGATGCCGTTTGACAAAGTGACACTGCCGCTTGCGCCGAGTGCGGTCGGACAGATCCACAAAGATTCGGATGAACCAGGCCCGCCCCGTCGCTGGCATCGGGGCCATCTGCTTTATGTGCTGCGGCATCACGGGCTCCAGCTCGGCGTCGCGCTTGTTTTTGGCGCAGTCGTGGTAGCGGCTTGGCGATATGGGCGTCGACGATCCTCGTGATACACTGCGCAGATGCGGATAGGTTCTCGACTTGGTTCGCTGGCGATTTCCGACATTCGCGCGATGACCATCGCGTGTCAGGCCAAAGGCGGCATAAATCTCGGGCAGGGTGTCTGCGACATGCCGACGCCGCCGCCGGTGGCGCGCGGTGCGGTGCGGGCGATAGATGATCAGCTTTCGACGTATGCGCACCCGATGGGCATCGCTGAGCTTCGGCAAGCGGTGGCAAACAAGATCGAGTCGTTTTACGGCGTCGCCTACGATCCCAATCGCGAAGTGGTGATTACCAATGGCGCGACGGGCGGATTTGCCGCGGCAGTGCTGGCGCTGTGCGAACCCGGCGACGAGATCATTTTGTTCGAGCCCTACTACGGCTATCACCTCAACACGGTGCTGTCGCTCGGGCTTAGGCCGGTGCTGGTGCCGCTAAAACCACCGACGTGGGAGATCACGCGCGAAGCGCTGTCCCGGGCGGTGACGAGCAAGACCCGCGCGATTGTCATCTGCACGCCATCGAATCCGAGCGGCAAGGTGCTGTCAGCGGCGGAGCGCGATCTGCTGGCCGATTTTTGCGAAAGCCACGACCTGATCGCTTTCTGCGACGAGATTTATGAACACATCGTCTTCGACGGCAAACAGCACATCCCGCTGCAAAAACTGCCGAACATGCGCTCGCGCTGCGTGACGCTGACTGGGCTTTCGAAGACGTTTTCGATCACGGGCTGGCGGATTGGCTACCTGACGACGACGCCGGAAGCCGCGAGCCGCATCGCGATTGCCCACGATCTTTTGTACGTCTGTGCGCCGACGCCGCTGCAATACGGTGGGCTCGCCGGGCTTGTCGAAATGCCGCGCAGCTACTACGACGAGCTGTCGGCGATGTATCAGAAAAAGCGCGACATTTTGTGTCAGGCGCTTGCCGACGTGGGACTGACGCCGTTTTGGCCAACCGGGGCGTATTACGTGCTGGCCGACGTGCGCAAGCTGGGCTGCCAGACCGCGCGCGAGGCGGCGTACAAGCTGCTCGATGAAGTGGGCATCGCGGCGATCTCGGGGTCGAGCTTCTATCAAGATCCCGTCGGTGAAACCATGCTGCGCTTCTGTTTTGCCAAGCCCGACGACGTGCTCGAAGAAGCCGCCGCCCGTCTGCGCCGTCGCCTGTAGACTTCCCGCCCGCCGTTCGCTTCCCGCATTTCAAACCCAATCGCTGCTGCCGCTTGTCGCTGGTGGGTGCTGTCCTGCTTGCGTGATTGGCAGATAGCGCCGTCATTCCCCACAATGGATTCGGAATATTAATTCACAATTATACGTAACTAAAAAAGCACTTTGGATTGATTGTAAAATGGAGAAGCATCTTGCAGTGGGGTGCGGGATGCTGGCATCTCAGACGAAGAACTTGCCTTGATCCAGACCATTAACACTTCAGGGGAACACTCATGAATAGATCGAAATTGCGTTGGCTAATCAACCCTTTATTCCTTCTTTTTACTGCCACTTGCGGTGACAGCGGAACATCGGGGATCGATCCAAACTGCCTGTCGGGTGTTGATTCCGACAACGACGGCGCCACCGACGATGTCGAGTGCAACCTTGGCACCGATCCAAAGAATGCCGACAGCGATGGCGACGGCGTTCCCGATGGCACCGAGATCACGATCGGATCGAACCCGCAGTCGCTCGATACCGATGGTGACGGTGTTCCCGATGGCACGGAAGTCAATTATCCAAAGGCCTGCATTGCGTCCGACAACTTTGCTCAGGTACGTCCGCCTCTTTCGTGCACGATGGATTCAGAGTGTGCGCCGGGTGAAAAGTGCAGCGGCATGGACCCGACCAAGCCCGACACCGATGGTGACGGCGTGCTTGATGGACTGGAAGACAAGAACCTCGACGGCACCATCAATGCGACCAGCGGTGAGACCGATCCTCGGCTGTGGGATACCGACGGTGACGGCGGTTCGGACAAAGACACCGGATCGAAGATTTGCCGTCCCGACGGACTCGGCATGGTGACGGTTGATCAGGTTTCGGGCTCCTCGCACCAGATTGGCTACGATCCGATTTTCGGCGCCGACAAAAAAGTGGTTGGCACGACCCAGAACACGGGTGCGGTGCTCGTGGATGATGCCGGAACCGGCGTTTCGGGTATGTCGATCTCGAAGCTGACCACTGCCGCCGATGTTCGTGCCGATGCGACGGCTGCCGAAGCGGTGGTTACGACCGAGCTGCCCAAGATCGCCGGTACTGCCGTCGTTGCCGTTCTGATTGGTCGCGCACTGACGACGCACGAACTTTTGCCGGCCATCACGTCGACGTATCGGGTGACGACTGGTGCGGGCATTACGGCTTCGCGTCTTCGTGACCAACTGGTGGCTCCGTTCATTGGCACGGCGGCTCCGGCTGGTGCCAACGTCGGAGCGGCGGCGGAATTTTATCTGGATATCACCACGGTGCGTCGTGGCGGATCGGTCGATATCATCATTGCCGTCTCGCCGCGCACGCTGTACGACGATGCCAGCAAGGCCACCGCGATTCGCGTCAACGATCTGGTGAACTCGACGGGAGTGGCGACGCCGAACAAGACGCTCGACTTCGACTGCCAGGGCTTCAAAGCCGACCGCAATCCGATGGCCGACTTTTTGTGGACGGTCGACGTATCAGGGTCGATGGGTCCGTATCAGACGGCGCTTGGCAACACCGCCAATGCGTTTGTAAACCGGCTCAAGAGCGCGGGCGTCGACATGCGTGTCGGCGTCGTTGCTGCTGGTGAACAGCCGATCAACTTTACGACGCCAGGCTTTAAGTTCATCAGCGGCGGCAGCGCGATGGCGGCACTCGATCTGTGCCGGCAGGTCACTTCCAATGGTCTTGGCAAGTGTCCGCTCGACGCGGCGGAAACGCTGAGCCCGTATGCGATGGCCGGCGGGTCGGAAGAACCCATCGCTGCTGGTGTCGTGCTCCATGATCAGCTGAAGAAAAACGCCGCCATGGGCATCACCAATTCGGATTATCTGCTGCGTCCGGGCGCGACCAAGGTTGTGTTTGGCGTCACCGATGAGCCGGGATCAAATGACTTTAGCCGCTACTTCCAAACGGCCAAAGACCCCGACACCGGTGTCGCATTCGGAACGGTCTACAATGCGCAGACGCTGGCCAACATTGTTGGCTACTACAAACGCAACAACGTCCTGACGTTCGGATATGTGCCGGTCGACTTGACGCGCAACTGCACGACGACGCTGAATGTGGCCGATTTGCCGCGCTGCGTGATCGAAGGAAACGGCGGCGCCGCAATTCCCATCAAGACTGTGTTCAATCAGGCGGACATCGACGCAGGCATGAACCGAATCGTTGATGCCGTCGCGGGCGCGGCGAGCCAGTTTAAGCTGCTGCGGTCGCCGATCACGAGCACGATCAAGGTAAACGTCCGCAACACCGACGTACCGCGCTCGCGGCTCGATGGCTTTGACTATGACCCGGTTTCGAAGGCGATTGTGTTCTATGGATCGACGTATCGTCCGCAGATCGGGGATCAGGTCTACATCTCGTATCGCGTGTGGGCTGGCTCGACGAACTAGTTGATCGTCTGGGTGCCGTGGTTTCCCGCGGCATCCTCTACGTCGATCACAAACCCCGCGCTCCCATCCACTGTTGTCGCAAATCCCACACTGCCATCGCTGCTGCTTGCGCTTACGGTTTCCTGCTTGCCGTCTTTGCGGCTCTGCACGGTGACTTTCAGCATTCCCAACACCGGCACGTTTCCGTCGCTGGGACCAGAAAGTCGGATCAAACGGAAACCGCTGCCGACCGGATAAAAGGCCTGGCCGCTGACTTTGTTTCCGCTGCGAGTGGCTGACAACGTGATGGCGGAATCGGCGGTGACGGTGAACGGCTGGCTGTCGATGCGGTAGGGCTTGCCTCCGCTTTGGCCACTCACCGATAGGCGATAGCGACCAAGCGGCAGGGCGAGCGCTGCATCAAGCGGTGCACTTCCATCGGTTGAGACTCCCACCGCTTGCCATTCCGCGGTCCACAGGTGTGCCGTCGCTTTTCCGGGTTCCGCATCGACGGGACTTGGCGTGTAGAAAAGCAGGATGTCGCGACCTCGGCTACCGACGACGCGGCCTCCGCGATTGCGCACATCGGTGAAGTTGCCGCTGCCGGAAGCGGTTTCTTTTTGCAGGCTGACTTGTGGCGTGTCTTCTTCCGGATCACCACCGTGGAACACCAGCGTCGCACGACCGCTCACACGCGAAATCTGCGCCGCTGGCTGTGCCGAAACGGGCGGATTTGCGCGGGTTCGGACAAACAGATCGGAAGGAATCGCAGTCGGCAATTGTCCAGCGAGCGGTGAAGCCGACACCACAATCCGCTGCGGTGTGCGCGGCGCAAACTGCAATCGATCAAAACGTGCGCCCTGCGAAGGACTTCCCAGCCCTGGCGCTTCGGCATCTTCGCGCTCGGGAGTGACCACCAGTTTCAGCAGATCCAGCGACCGTTCGACAAGCCACTCACCCTCGAGCGGACCAAAGATATTGATCGACGGTTCGTAGCCCCCATGCAGCCAGTTTTCCACATCGAGCAGATAGCCCACATGTCCTTGCGCATAGCCGACCACAAACGTGCGATCCGCTCCGGCTGGCGATTTTTTGCGCAGCAGATCCGCGAGAAGTGACACCGGTTCACCGGGCAGAGTCGCGAGCACCAGCGTTTCATTATCGAGCTTGTCTTCCGTCGGTGTGCCGCTTCCTTTTTGCGTTCGCAAGGTCAGCGGAATGCCGCTCAGCCGCAGCGCACTCAGCGTCGTGCGCGTGGTCTCGCAAGTCGGCAGCGCAGGTTCCTCTACTTTCAGAATGGCGGCGATGAATTTTTGCGCGGCGCCAAGCTCGGCGCACGATGCGTAAGGACTTCCCGTTGCACCAGGAATTCCGTCGACGGGAAGCGATGGTTTTTTGTCGCCACACAGACCCGCGGCCACCGGCACATTGAACTGCGTCACCGGAAAACGCGCACTGCCATCGGAGTTGAAGATGGCGGCTGGGCTGCCATCAATGTCGCGATCCGCTTGATACGGCGCATAGGTCATTCCTCCGCGCACGCTGATGTCACGACCGTTGCGCACCGATCGCGTGACCACTTCGAGCGCGGCAGTGCCGGTGGTTTTCACCGACTGCCACAGATCGAAAATGCGCGGCGCGGCGAGCTCTCCGACGGATTCCATCCTGGCGAAGTTTTCACATAGCGTGGTCTTGTCATCGCAGCGGCCCAGTCCAAAACTACCGCGCGGTGCCGCGTCGCCGGCTGGACCTTGCAGATGAATCACGGTCACTGGGCGCGAAAAGCGTTCTTCCAGTGCCAGCTCGACGTGTCCGGTTGCGTCGGTGGAAAACAGCGGATTGTCACTGCCGCCGATGGTGCCGTGCATCGGGAAGCTCGTCACCACCGCGAGAGGCTGGTTCGCTTCATCATCAATGCGCAAAAGCAAAAGCCGCTGTTCTTTGTGCTTCCCAATCGGTTTTCCATCTGGCCCTGGGAAGTTGTCATCTTCGCTGCGGCGGTCGGCATAAATTTCGTCGTTGCGATCCCAGCCGTCCCAAATTCCGGCGCCGATCTTTGCCGGCTTTGCCGATTTCTGCGCTGCCAGGACCGCTTGCGTCGCCGACTGGAGCAGTCGCTGGTACTGCTCTTCCTGAAACAGATCAAACCCGAGCGACAGATGGAACGTGCCTTGAAAAGTTCCCGGTCCCGCGTGGGTGTGGCTGCTCGTGAAGATCACGCGACCGCGCACATCTTTTATTCCGGCTGCGGTCAGCGCTTTTTCCAGATCGAACACCAACCGATCAAACGCGACACACAGATCCGCTTTGACCAAGATCGTGGGTTCGCTTCCGGCTTGCAGATACACTGCGCGCAGAAGCGGTACGGTCTGCACGCCTGCCGACGGAACAAACGCTTTGGCATGGACGCTGCGACGATAATCGGGTGCCTGTCCTCCCAGCGCTTTCATCCGAGCGGTGTAGCCACCTTGCGGTGTTCCGACCGGAAGATCGATGCGAACTTCTGCGGTTCCGGCCAGGACTGCACCAGCGGAAATCGTCTGTCCGACCCCGGCCCGTGGCGGCGCGCTTTCGTATGGACAAGCGTCCTCCATCATCATCTTCGGTGGGAGGTCGGACTGTTCGGAAGGAGGGACGCTACAAGCCGCGAGCGTCGCAGACAGAAGCAGGAGACGGGAGGGAATGCGCATGGGAATCACAGGGCCGGGCCGCTACGTCGTCGTCGCGTTTTCGCCCACAGACCCAAGAGCACGAGCGCAGCGCTGCCGCCAAACAGACGCACACCGCTTGCTTCACTGGTTGCGCCGGGATCGGACACCGCGCAGCCTGACGCTGTACCCATGGCTCCGGTTCCGCGCGTCACGCAGCGATTTTTCATCCCAGTGGCGCCATCGGTCTGCACACATTCCATGGTGGAAGGACACGACCAGCCGATCTCGGGATCGCAGACTTTGGTGCAGTAGCGCGGCGCTTTCGGATCAGCACCCGGTGCGCTGCATTCGCCGGTGGAACAGTCTTGGTTGCGAGAACACTTGCCACCGAGCGCGCCAATCTTTGGTGTGGTCTTGCTGTACATCTGTGGCAAGCACGCGCCGTCGACGCACTCGAGTCCGCCGGCACACAGCCGATCCGGCGTGCAGTAGTGGGTGCAGATTTGACCGACGGTCGTGATCGCGCAGATTCCCTCTTTGCACTCTGCGCTTTTTTCACAAGCCTGACCCATGGCGCGAAGGTTTTCATCGCCCATCCCGGTCGGGCTGGGTGGTGGCACAGGTGGTGTCACGCAGGTGTTGTTTTGGCACTTCTGTCCCGGCGCGCAGTCATTGGGAACCGCACACGTTGGCGTCGCCGCGACAAAGCTGACCGACGATACCGATATGTTGCCGACCCGGTCATATGCAGTCGCCGTCAGTTGATACGATCCGGCGCTCGACAGACGCACTTGCGCGACAGACTGCGGCGGACGAAGTTCGGCAACCGGATGGGCGCCGCGAGATTTGCCACCATCAATCCGGCTCAAGCTCAGCGTGATGTGATCGATGCCGCGTTCGGCCTGGGCCTGCACCGCCAGCGTGACGTCTTTGCCGACCGATTCCCCATCGCGTGGACTGACCAGCTTCAGCGTCGGTGGAGTCGATTTTCCAGGCGCTTCTCCCTGCCGTGCCCCGAGGTTTTCCAGCAGCACTTTTTTGCTGTCCTGGTAATCGCCCGGCTTGGCTCCGCACGGTCCTGCGTCCGCGACTTGGCCGCCCAGGAATCCGTCGACCACCGACACGCTCGGGTACATAATGTCCTTTTGATTTTGGACGTGTCCCAAACCGTAGGCGTGGCCGGCCTCGTGCGCGATGGTCACTGCGACTTGGTCGGGTCGTTCCGTAAGCGAGCGCGAAAACGCGAAGTTTAGGTTGGTCTCGCTGTTGTTTTTGCAGTCGCCGGGGGAAATGCCGACGATCCCGCCGCCCAGACCGATGTCCGTCTTGTCGCCGCCGACCAGCGTCATTTGGTAGTCGCCGCTGAGCGGTCGGCTCATCACGACATCAATATCGAAGTCGGCGTACCACTTTTGCACCTGCTGGTGGATCTTGGCGATGTCTTGCGCGCGGCTGGCGCTGCTCGGTGCAAAACCGTCGAGCTCGATGATGCCTTGGTTTTTGAAACCAGGATCGCGGATGCCGAGGTTTTCCATCGAGTTGTCACCGACGCGGATGTCGGCGCCATCGTAGTTCACAAACAGGACGTGCCGACCGCCAATGCCGAGCGCTTCACCGGGCAGCTTTTTTTTCGGACAGCTCGGCAGGATGACTTGGTCGCCACCTATGACCGTGAAACCGGAAGGTGACAACGCGCCGGTATCGCCGCATGCGGAAGAAGTATCGCTGATCGCCGCTGGCTCACCGGGGCTGCTTCCATCCATGCCTGCCTGTGAGTCGCAACCGAGCGCCACCGTGGCGCACGAAATGAGAGCCAAAGTTCCCCATTTTGTGTGGCCAAAAGCGCGGTTTTCTCGTCGAGAAGTGGCAGAAAAAGCGAAGGTGTGCGGCTTCCGTTGCATGCGTGCAACGTACATGGACCTTTTCGGAAGTGGAAGGGGCTACTTTCGCTCGAGAACCGCAAGGCACTCGATGTGCTGGGTGCCCGGATGCATGTCAAACGGCATGACGAGCTTTGCCACGTAGCCGCGCGCGATCAGATACTGAAGATCCCGCGCCAAGCTGGCTGGACTGCAGCTCATATAGATGATGTGGGAAGGCGCGCTGTGGCACAGGGCAGAAAGCGCTTCTTCGCTGCAGCCGCGCCGCGGTGGATTGATGATCGCCGCGGTGCGACCAAACGTCGCCATGGCTTGCAGGGATGGCAGGACTTCTTCGACTTTTCCGACGAAAAAGTTCGCTTTTGGTGGGGAAAAACCCAAGGCAGCCGCGCTCGCTTCTGCATCGGCAATCGCACTTGCGCCCAGTTCGATGCCAAAAAGCCGCGCATCCGGATGATCGCGCAGCACCGTGAGTCCAAGACCTGACACCCCACAATACAGATCCAGCACGGTATCAAAGGAAAGGTGGGCAAGCTGGCGCGCGGCTTCGCTGTACATCCGCTTTGCGACTTCACGGTTGACCTGCAAAAACGAACGCGCGGACACCCGCAAGGGCACCGTAAGTTCTTCCCACAGGAACTTATCACCGACGATAATTTCATCATCATCGGTGCTTCCGAGCTCTTTTTCTTCTTCGCTCAGGCTCTTTTTTTCAAGTCCGGAATTGGTTTCCGGTTGGCGTTCACCAAAAGGTGTGGGCGCAGGAAGGAGAGCGTTTCCGCGGCTTGCGTTGCGGTGCAGCGTGATGGATGACACCGCGGGATGACGCGCTGCGATGGCATCTGCGAGCGCGCGGACTTGCTGCGGACGATCCGCCAAAACCAGGCTCACTTGCACCTGGCCGCTGGCCACTTCACGGAGCAGCACGTAGCGCAAGCTACCGACGGCAGATTCCTCATCGTAGGGCGCAATCGCCAGCTTTGCCGCTTCTTCCGCGACCGTTTTTGCCACCAGCATGAGCGACCGCCGATTGGTCTCGCACCCTGCCATGTCCAGCACTTGGTGGGAGCGTGGCGCAAACGCGCCCAGCATGACCTTGCGCACTGGGTGGGAAGTTGCCACCAGCTTGACGCGACAGCGATAATCCGACGGGAAAGGAGCCGCGATGCAGTCATTCACAGAGACTTGGACCGCGGCCAGCTCCGTTTTCACACAAGCGGTCTTCCATGCCAGCTGCGCGGAGTACGACATGTGCAAGACCGCACAACCACCGCACGGACCAAAGCTTGCGCAGCTTGGGACAACGCGCGCTTCGGCACAGGAATGCCGTCGAGAAACATCTGCATGCGCAGGTCCACCATGGCTAGACACATGCCGTACAACCACCGTTGCTTCTTCGCTGGGCAGCAGGTTGCGCACATGGATTTGCGCGGGAACGTGTTCCGCGACCACTCCTTGACCATTTGGCGAAAGTGCCTGTGCCTTCACCTTGAGCATCTGCCCAACTCGGAGCTTTTTTGCCACCATTCCGTTTGTCATCACCGTCTCCAATTGCTGCCATTCCTTCCCTTCTCCCACCCTGTACACGGAGCCAGTCCGGACCACAAGAGAAGGCGGTCAGGAATCTTCCCAAAGCATTCCGTCCGCAAAAAAAGGAAAGAGTCTGCTTGTACCAGAAACGCGAGTTGTGTAAGTTTCATCTCAGCGTGTATTAACGAAAGGAATTGGGGTAACAAAGATGCCAAAGAAGACTGCCCGTACCAAAGCTGCCGCGACCAAGAAGGCCCCTGCGCGTCGTGCTCCTGCTGCCGCGAAGCCGAAGACCTCGGCTCAGGAGTTGCAGCGGCTCATCAACCAGATGGTTGTGGAGCGGCAGCATCACATCGATTCGATTGCGGAGATCGACCAGACCTTCAAGGAGTTCGGCATCGCCTCGGGTAGTCCGGCGCGCGGTGGCAAACGGGTCAAGGGCAAGGCCAAGGATGCGGACACTGCCGCGGGCAAGGCTGTGAAGACCCCAGGCAAGAAGAAAGTCGCCAAAAAGGGTGGCAAAAAGGCTGCGGCCCCGAAGGCTCCCAAAGCTGCGAAGGCTCCCAAAGCCCCGAAGGCTCCCAAGGCCCCGAAGGCTCCCAAGGCCCCGAAGGCTCCCAAAGCTGCGAAGGCCCCCAAGAAGGCCAAGCCGAGCCGCAAGGGAGTGAAGCCGGGCAAGTTCGAGATCACGGGTGATCAGCTCATCCTCGACTTCCTTAAGTCTTCCGGCGGCGCCTCGACCGAGGACATCCGCAAGCACTGGGAGTCGAACGGTCGTCGTGGCAAGGCTGAAAACAACCTGACCAACCTGGTGAAGTCGGGCAAGATCAAGCGCATCAAGCGCACCGACGGTCCGGGCAGCCGCTACGAGCTGACTGCGTAGTTCTATTCGGGCTCTGATTCCTTCCGGAGCCCATCGTTTTTTCTTCCGTCCCCTCTTTGCTGCGGACTCCGAGTTCGCGCCACTTCACTTACAGGATGAATGCCATGTCGGAACGGCTCGAAGAGCTTTTGCGCTTCGTGGAACTGATGCCGCAGGACCCATTTCCGCTCTATGGACTCGCGCTAGAGTATCGCAGCGTGGGGAAGTTTGCGGAGTCTGCGGCGGCTTTTGAACGACTCCTTGCATCGCATCCGGCGTATGTTCCGCAGTACCTCATGTATGGGAAACTGCTGGCGGGCGAGCTTGCGAATGTCGAAAAAGCGCGCGAAGTGCTGGTGCGCGGAATCGAAAGAGCAAGACAAGCGGGAAACCGCCACGCACTCGGTGAGCTTCAGTCCGAACTAGACGCGCTATGATACTTGCTATGTCTACGCCTACCCGACCGGTCTTTTTGGAGCTTGCTGCGGGAAGACATCTGCTGTGCCGGTGTGGACAGTCTGCGCGATTGCCGTTCTGTGATGGCTCGCACCGCGATTCCCATCATGAACCGCTGGCCGTCGATGTCGAAGTCTCGCGTCGGGTTGCACTGTGTACTTGTAAGGCGAGTGAGAAGTTTCCACTTTGCGACGGTGCACATAAGAATGTGCGACCCCGCTGAGCGCTCGTTTTCCCAAAAACCAAAACCTTCCCCAACATCCTGCAAGGAGTTTTCGTGATGAACGGCAAAAGCCATCGCCCGCTTTCGTTTCTGTTTGCCACCTGCATTCTTTTCGCACTGCCCGCATGTCCGGGCCCGCAGGTGAAACCGGATTCGGCAAAAAACGCGAGCTCGGCTGAAGCGGTGACGACGTTCGAAGCGCGCAGTGGGAGTGCTATCAGCGGCGATGCGACGCTTCGACAAGATGGCGACAGCGTTCGCATCGTGGTGAACGTAAAGGGCGCTACCGCTGGCGAGCACGGTCTGCACATCCATGAAAAAGGCGACTGCTCTGCTCCGGATGCCGCATCAGCAGGCCCGCATTTCAATCCACTTGGTCACAATCACGGTGGTATGGAGCAGAGCCCGCGCCATGCAGGGGATCTGGGGAACATCACGGTGAACGCTGATGGAACCGGAACGCTGGAAGTGGTGCTAAAAGGTCTGACTGTGGCAAGCGGAGACCTTTCGGTGGTGGGACGTGCGCTGGTGCTTCACGAAAAGCCCGATGATCTGCGCACACAGCCGTCCGGAAATTCCGGAGCCCGCATTGGCTGCGGCGTGATCACGGTCAAAACGGGAAATTAGGGTTCCACAAACGACTTCAGGTGGCGGGTGCTGCCCGAGTGACGGAGCTTGCGCAGCGCTTGCACTTCGATTTGACGAATCCGCTCGCGGGACAGACCGAAGTTCTGCCCAATCTCTTCGAGCGTATTGTCCCCATCTTGCTCAATCCCATAGCGCATCCGCAGGATCTGCTGCTCACGCACGGGCAGAAGTTTTAGCATCGTGCGCGTCTTCCGCACGAGCGCTGCGTCAATCAGCGACTCCGCGGGTGACGGCGTCGCGTGATCTTCTATCGTATCACCCAAGCTCGATCCTTCACGAACCGGACTCGGTGTTTCCAAAGACAGCGGTTCCCGCGCAGCAACCTTCAACACCTGACGCACTTTGCCGAGAGGCAGATGACTCGCTTCCGATATCTCCTCCGGCGTTGGATCGCGGGCAAGCTGTCGCGAAAGTTCGTTGGTGATGCGGAACAGCTTGCGCGCTGTTTCAAACACATGGACCGGGATGCGAATGGTGCGCGACTGATCAAAAATGCCTCGGGTGATCGCCTGACGAATCCACCAGGTGGCATAGGTTGAAAACTTGTAGCCGCGCTGGTATTCGAACTTGTCGACGGCGCGCATCAGTCCCAGGTTGCCTTCCTGAATCAGATCAAGAAACTGCATCCCGTGGTTGGTGTACTTTTTCGCGATCGACACCACCAGACGAAGATTCGCTTCGAGCAGCTCGCGGCGTGCGCGATTCGCGAGTTTTTCACCGCGTTCGATGTCGCTGCCGAGCTTGCACAGCTCACTCACTTCGAGGCGCGTTTCGCGTTCAAGCTGCACCATCTTCGCGTCGATGTCTTTGATCTGCCTGGCCAGCTCATCCAGTTCTTCGGCGCGAAGTCCCAGTTTGCGGAGCTGTGCGCGTCGCTGTGCTTCGGTCTTCTTACCTTGGTCCGCAATCAAAAGCGCGATCGACGATGCGGGCATTCCTGCGCGATCCTCGATCTTTTGATGACTTTGCCGAAGCTGCTCGGCCTGCTGCGCCATCGTCTTCACTTTTTGTGACAGCGCATCAATCAGTCGTGGGTGAAACCGCATCGCGGCGACATCATCGACCAGCTGATCGCGCAGGCGAGACACTTCCAAAAGCAGCTCGCGCTTGCGTTTCACAGACGGTGGTCGACTGGCATTGCGGAGCGCGCGCTGCTTCTTTTGCAGATCCGCATAGCGCTTCCCAAGTCCGTCGAGCTGGGCCACCAGCCGCTGCAAAAGGAGCGATTCGACCGTCTCTGCATCCGATTCGTCATCCTGTTCGATTTCCGAATCAGAGACGACATCACGGACGCGCAGCTTGCCGCTTAGCAGTCGGTCTTTGATCGCGAGAAGCTCCACGATCGAGTGATGGCAAGACAGGACAGCCAGCAAAACCTGGCGTTTTCCTTCCGCCATTTTGCGACCCACGGCGACCTCTCCCTCTCGTGTCAAAAGAGGCGTGTCGCCCAGTCGTTTCAGATACATCCGAACCGGGTCGTTGGCGGGACCACCGTCGTCGCCTTCGCTGACTTCAGCCTCGACCGGCTCTTGTTCGAGCGACTCGGTTTCGTCCAGTTCGTTACGTGCCAGTGCATCTTGATAACGACTCATAGGCTCGTCTCCGGGGCGATGGCCCCATGCATAAGGTCAAACTTCTGCTCGATTGACACTGTGTCTCTCGGCAGCTTTCTCACCTCGCCGTCACGATCTAGTTGGACCGAAAACCATCGCCGACATTTCATTGCGTGGGTTTTTTTGTGTGTCCCACGAGTCTTGTGCGATCGGTCCGTCCGCTCACTTCCGTGAAGTGTCTCTACTGCTTTGATGCCAAGCGGAAAGCTGCTTTTGCCGCTTCTAACAAGCGTAGACCGCGAAAGCTTCCAGACAAGTCGAAGTGAAAAATCTTTTTTCGTTGTCTTGTCGCGGCACTTTGGGGAAGTTGCCTTGCAAAAAGCGAAAAGCGATCTACCATTTGTGCGTTTTGACTCCACGGGCGTGCTCCTTCTGGCTCGCTCACCACACAAACGCAGAAACTCACCTTCCGATCCGTGTCTCAAAAATCAGACGTAGTGGCCGAGGACTCTGTTCCGAACGTGCCCGTACCATCCCCAGACTGTCCCCCATCAACCATCCAACCAAACCCTTCTGACGAAGCCGACATTTCGCGCGTGGAACTCGTCAGTACAGACGGCATTTTGCAAATCCTTTCGAGCGGCAGTCATCCGCTGGGAATGAAGGCGACCGAAATCGTCGAGCGAAGCGGTGCCGATAAAAAGACGCGCCATCGTGTCCGCCGATTGCTTGCGGAACTGCTGGAAGCCGGACAAATCGAACGCGGCCCCGGCAAGCGCTACTGCATCGCTGGAACTGTCGCGCTGGAAACGCCTGCACCTTTGGCCAAAGCGCCCAAACCGAGCGGCGACAAGGTTTCGCAGGCATCCGCGGCTTCCGTTTCTTTGAAACCGCCGGTTGAAACGGCGCTTCCCGTCGATTCGGTGATCGGACGGATTTTGGTACATCCGGGCGGCTTCGGTTTTGTGCAGCGCGACGACGGCGGCGACAACGTCTTTGTTGCGGCGCGCTATCGCGGCGTTGCCATGGACCGGGACAAAGTCGCACTCAAGGTGTGGCAGGGATTCCGCGGTCCGGAAGGCAGAGTGCTCACGATCCTCGAACGGGGGCGTGCCAGGCTGACCGGGACGGTGGATCTTCGCGATTACCAGGCGATGCTGCTGCCCGATGATCCGCGCATCACAAACCGGGTCTTCCTAGACGGTGATGTACCGCGCAGCATCGTCGGAAAGGCCGTGGTTGCAGAGATCACGGAATATCCGCGCAGCGAGCGAGAGCCGATGTCGGCGCGACTGCTTGCCGTGCTTGGTGCTCCCGATGATCCGCGGACGGAAATCCAAAAGATCCTCGCGTGTGAAGAGATAGAGGAAACGTTTCCCAAAGCGGTCGATCACGAGTCGCTGACGGTTCCTGATCGAGTGACGGAAGAGGACCTCGTCGATCGAGAAGACTTGCGCCACGTTCCGTTTGTGACCATCGATCCGGAAACCGCGCGCGACTTCGATGACGCGGTGTGCGTCGAGCCAGGATCTGAAAACGGCGTGCTGAGGCTCTGGGTTGCGGTGGCGGACGTGTCGTACTATGTCCGACCGGGAACCGCGACGGATCGCGAGGCCGAGCGCCGTGGTGTATCGGTGTATCTGCCCGACCGGGTGGTGCCGATGCTGCCGCTGCCGCTGTCGGCGGGAATCTGTTCACTGAACCCGCTGGTCGAGCGGCTGGCGATGGTGGCGCGACTCGATATCGATCGCCACGGCTTTGTCAAAGATCGCAAGCTGATGGCGGCGGTGATTCGATCGCGTGCGCGTTTTGACTACGCCGGCGTCGCGCAGGTGCTGTTTGGCGAGCCGAGCGGAAAGCACGCACATTACGAGCCGCATATGGAGCAGCTCAAGCTGCTGGGCGAGGTCGCAACGCGGCTGCGAGCCGAGCGGGTGCGTCGCGGCGGGCTCGATTTTGATCTGCCCGAAGCCAAAGTCATTTTGGCCGCCGATGATCCGCGGCTCGTAGTGACGGTGAAGCGGTCGCGCGCCGATGCGCTGGTGCGACGTGCGTATCAAATGATCGAAGATGCGATGCTGGCGGCAAACGAAGCAATTGCGGAGTTTTTTGCCGAGCGCGGTCTGGACGTTCTGTGGCGCGTGCATCCGCCGCCGCGACGGGAACCTCTGACGCGCTTGGCCGAACTGGCGACGAGCTTTGGCGTACCGCTCGATCCGGAGGCCGCGACCGAGCCGCTGGCGCTGCGGACTTTCTTGGAACAAATCAAAGGGAAGCCGTGTGAGCGCGCGCTGTCCTACATGGTGTTGCGGTCGCTCAACCAAGCCCAGTATGCCGTCGAAAATGCCGGACACTTTGGGCTGGCGGCGCGGCGCTATCTGCACTTTACGTCCCCGATTCGGCGCTATCCCGACTTGGTTGTGCATCGGCTGCTGAAGCTGATTCTTCGTCAGGAAGGCGAGCCGGCGGGCAAGGTGCTGGGGGCGTGGCCGCCGCGCAAAGAGATGAAAGAGTGGGCCGATGATTCGTCGCTGCGCGAACGCAAAGCGATGGTAGTCGAGCGCCAAGTCGTCGACTTGTATCGAACGCTGCTCATGCGGGAGCGGATCGGCGAGGAGTTTGACGGCAACGTCTCGGGTGTGACGACGGCGGGGCTGTTTGTCGAAATCGATGATCCGTATGTCGAAGGCCTCGTGCGCAGTGAGCGGCTCGACGAAGAGTTTGAGCTAAACGACAAGACACTGCGCTACGAGTCAGACCGCAGCGGTCATGGCATCGGACTGGGCGACCGGGTGCGGGTGCGGATTGATTCGGTGTCGGTGCCGCAGCGGCGGATCGAGCTGTCGCTTGTTTCTGCTGCGGGCGTTTTGCCGAAAACGACGCGCAAGCGATCCCTGGAAACATCGCGAAAAGACGAACCTGCGACGGAAAAGAAGCGCAGCAAGCGAAGCGATCGACCGGCCACGGCCAAAAAAAGTGCGGCGGGAAAGACGGCGAAACCTGGAAGCAGGGACGCAAAATCGAAGTCCGCACCGAAGAAAGCGCACTCGACGTCGGGAAATAGTTCCAAGCGCACGAAGAAAAAAACGGATCGCAAACCCCGCCGCTGATCGCTCTTTACAGAAACGCCGCTGCCGACTATGAAGGCCGACCATGGCGTCCCGCCCCTCCAAAAAGCTTGAGACCTTCGCGAATCCCAGCAAGGAGCGCGACTACGAAATCCGCTTCGACTGTCCGGAATTTACCTGCCTGTGCCCCCTGACCGGGCAGCCGGACTTTGCACACTTTCGCATCAGCTACGTTCCCGACGAGCTTTGCATCGAGCTGAAGTCGCTCAAGCTGTATCTGTGGTCGTTCCGCGACGAAGGCGCATTCCACGAAAAAGTCACCAACCAGATTGCCGACGACATCATTTCTGCGATTCGCCCACGCAAGCTGCGCGTCGAAGGTGACTTTGCGGTGCGCGGCGGCATCGGCACCGTCGTCGTCATCGAGCATCAAGGCAGGTAGGCGAATCCGTGGCGGGCCGGCGCAAGTCACCGATTGATACCGAACCGACCGCCCACGACGCTCCCGCACCCTTTGCAAAGAAGAGCTCGCTTTCGGACATTCGTGTGTCGCTGCTCGACTGGTTTCGACAGGGACATCGCGACTTGCCGTGGCGCAAAGAGCGCGATCCTTACGCGATCTGGATTTCGGAGATCATGCTCCAGCAGACGCGAACCGAGACGGTAAAGGGTTATTTTGCCCGCTTTGTGGCACGTTTTCCGACGGTGAGTTCACTCGCCGCAGCGCCGCTCGATGATGTCTTGTCGCTGTGGAGCGGACTTGGCTATTACTCGCGGGCGCGGAACCTGCACAAAGCGGCGCAGCAAATTCGCGATCTGCACCATGGCGAATTTCCGACGGAGCCTGCGGCCATCGCGGCGCTGCCGGGGATTGGGCCGTACACCGCAGGGGCGATTCGATCGATTGCGCTCGGGCAGGCGGCACCGATTCTCGACGGCAATGTCATCCGAGTGCTAAGCCGCTTGTTTTTGCTTTTGCAGCGACCGGAAACGGCGGCGGGCAAGCGGCTGTATTGGTCACTTGCTGAATCGCTGCTGCCGGCCCCGACGGGGAGCGCGCCACGCAATGATCCCGGCGACTTAAACCAGTCGCTGATGGAGCTGGGCGCGACGGTGTGTTTGCCGCGCCGACCGATCTGCCTAAGCTGTCCTTTGTCGACGTACTGCGAAGCGCGTCGTGTCGGCAATCCAGAAGACTATCCCCCGGCCAAAGCGCAGCGGGCTGTGCCGACGGTGAAAAATGTCTCGCTGATCCTTCTGTGCGACGCAGACGTGTTGCTTTTGCGTCGACCCGAGCTGGGTCTTTGGGGCGGACTGTGGGAACCGCCAACGCTGGCACTCGACGAAGGTGAGACGGAACAAGCTGGGCTTTTGCGGCTTGGCAAAGATCGGCTGGGAATCACGCTTCCCGTCGAAAAGGCCAGACCGCTTGCGCCGTTTACGCATGTGCTGACCCACCGCATCATGCGCTTTGCGCCGTATGTGCTCTCTGTGCCGTCGCTGCCGATGCTGCGGCTCGACGGTTACACTGCACAGCGGCTTTTGCGTCCCGATTCGCCGCAGTCCATCGGTCTGTCGGCGTGGGTATCATCGCTGCTGGCGCGTGTCGTCGAGGATTCCAGCCAGCCAGGGCTGTTTTAGCGTCGCTGGCGAGCTTGTTCGCTACATCCGCTCGGGCACTTCGATGCCGAGCAGCGACAGTCCGTGTTTGAGCGTTTCAGCGACGAGCGCCAACAGCTTGAGCCGTGAGGCCCGCGCCTCGGGTTGGGCTTTGAGGACCGGCACTTCGGTATAAAACGTGCTGACCGCACCAGCGAGATCGAACAGATACTCGCACAGGTGATGTGGACGCGCGGTGCGGGCCACCGTCTCGACCGCCGCCGCATAGTCGAGCAGTCGACGGGCCAATCGCCGCTCTGCCGGTTCGACGATCGTCACCGAGTCCGCCGTCGCTGCTCCTTCGTTCTGCGCCTTGCGCGCGATCGATCGCAGACGGGCGTAAGCGTACTGCATATACGGCGCGGTGTTTCCTTCCAGCGCCAGCGCTTTGTCGATGTCAAAGTGAATGTCCTGCTGACGGTCGCGCGACAGATCATTGTATTTGATCGCGCCGATTCCGACGACGCGCGCGACATCTGCCAGCTCGCCGTCTGGGAGCTCGTCGTTTTTCTGCTTGGCCACCTGCGCTGCGCGTTCCGTCGCCAAATCAAGGAACTCATCGAGCAGCGGCACGTTGCCTTTGCGCGTCGATCCGGTGGTGTAGTTGCCGTCTTTGTCCTTAAATCGCATCGAGCCGAAGCTGATGTGTTCAAGCGAACAAGTCACACCCATCTTGCGGGCGATGAAAAACACCTGCTGAAAGTGCAGCTGCTGCGGCGAGCCGACGACGTACAACACCCGCTCGGGCTGATAGTCGCGGACGCGCTGCTCGATGGTCGCCAAGTCCGTGGTGCCATACAGGAACGATCCGTCGGCTTTGCGAATCAAAAGCGGAGCCGGCGCACCATCGACATTGCAAATCACGGCGCCGCGGCTGTCTTCAGCGATGCCTTTTTGCCGCAGTTCCTCGACGAGAGATGCGAGCCGCGGGTGAAAGTGACTTTCGCCGTACACGGTATCGAACTTCACCCCGAGCCGCGCGTAGGTTTTGTCAAACTCTGCGAGCGACACCGTCACAAAGTGCTTCCACAGTTTCAGGTTTTCGGCGTCACCTTGCTGAAGCTTGGCAAGCTCTGCCCGTGCTTTTGCAAGCAGTGGTGTCACTTGCGCGGTGGCGTCGTCGTCTTCCTCGTCGTCGCCAGTGTGTGCGGTCCGCGTAAGCTGTAGTGCATCGGCCTGCGCTTTTTCTTCCTGGACGAACTTTTGGTAAAGCCGCACCAGCTCGCCGATGGGATCGCGCGCAAACGCCGATTCGTCGATCCACGACCGATACGCGACGATCAGCTTGCCAAACTGGGTTCCCCAATCGCCGAGATGGTTGTCCGCAATCACGCGATATCCGACGGAAGAAAACACGCGCCTGAGCGCATCGCCAATGATCGTCGACCGAATGTGGCCGATGTGCATTGGCTTGGCGATGTTGGGCGACGAGTAATCGACGACCACGGTTTTGCCAACGTGAAGCTGCTCGATGCCGTGGCGTGGATCGTTTCCAAGCGTCGAGAGGCAGCCCGAAAGAAATCCGTCGGTGAGAAAGACGTTCACGTAACCCGGACCGGCGATTTCCGCTTTGGCGACCGCGGGATGGTCTGTCAGCGACGACAAAACGACTTGTGCCAGATCACGCGGTTTCTGTCCGAGCGGCTTCGCGAGCTGCAAACAGGCATTCACTTGCAGGTCGCCAAACTCTGGTTTGGAGGCCGGCAAAAGCTGAAGCTCCGTCGGAATCGCCGGATTGTTTGCGAACTTGTCAGCAAGCGCTTGCGCAGCGCGCTTGCCAAGCTGGGTGCAGGCGGAAGACAGGGATGTCGGCACTTGGGTCGCGGAAGACATGGCCGCGAACACTAGCAAATCTGGTTGTCTCTCGGAAGAAGAACAGCAAAGATGGAAAGCCTCGTCAGCTCGGCGCCCACCGAGAAGGAGAGGAGCCTCGTACCGGGGCGGCGGTAACGAGGGGGCGCCGAGCGAACGAGCTGTGAGTTACTTGCAGCAGGCGAACTTTGCGTGACGGAACATCGACACGGCGCCGCACGGATCGTAGGCCGCAAAACCATCGAGCTTCATGCCGCGCGCTGAGCAGGTCTTGTCGGCTTCCGCCTTGAGGTTTGCTTCCGTC
>DAORGN010000067.1:0-22270 GCA_035340095.1 Pseudomonadota bacterium
CGGAGTCGTCGGTGCTGCCACGGTGGCAATGGCAGCCGACTCTTTGGGCTTCGCAGCGGGCGGCGTCACCGGCGATGGTGGCCGCAAAGCGGCGGTGCCAAGCTGCTGAACCGGCGCGGCGGCTGGTGGCGGCGCTTGGACCTGCGGCTGCGGCGCTGGTTTGGCCGCCGGGGTCGGGGCTGGTGCAGCAGCTGCCGCCACGGGTCCGCCTTTTACAAGCGCATTGACCTTGTCGATGACCGACTGGGTATCAAACGGCTTGACGAGGTTTGCGTTCACGGAAGCACGCTGGCCCCGCGCCTCGTCATAGGGATTGAAGTTGCTGGTGAGCAGCAGGACCGGCACATCTTTGCCGTTGGCTTCTGCTCGGGCAGACGCGGTCAGGTCATAACCGTTCTTTCCCGTCAGGCCAGCGTCGATGATTAGTACGTCCGGTCGCGACTCCTTGAGCCGGGCCAGCGCTTCATCAGCGCTCGACACCGCGACGATTTGGTAGTCCTCCTTGGCGAAGGCGATCTGGACTACCTTCTGCATGGTGACGCTATCTTCGACGAGCAGGATTTGCTTGGGCATCTGTCGTTCTTTCTCCCTCGGTGTGTCAGCTCCCTAGCTGGCCGATGCACACAGGCTGTCGCGGACGGTGGATCTCAAATGGTTGGCTGACACAGGAGTGCAGCACGCTGTCGCAATTGTAAGTAGTCAGCCATGTTTTGAGAACCATGTAATTTCGGTTTGCGTGCTCTGCGCTCGGAGCTTTGGGCGGGTCGTCGGGATGCAGGGCTTGGAAATCGGGAGGCTTGCATTTTTTCCGCGCCGCGGTGACTTGCCGCGCTCATTCGTCGTCCGTGCGCAGGGGACAGCGCTGCTGTTCAAAACCACGCACCGCATCGACGAGAAACGACTCTTTTTGCAGATACTTCCCGATGACTTGGTGAAGATTCGAGTGCGAAAAAAAGTGCGCACTGTAGGTGTACGTCGGACGGAATCCGCGCAGCAGCTTCTGATCGCCACCGTGGCCGGGTTCAAAAGCCGAAATTCCGTCGGCAATGCAGCGCTCGATCGGGTGATAAAAGCAGACTTCAAAATGCAAAAAACGGATGGGTACCGATTCTCCCCAGTAGCGGCCAAAACGCCGGGTGGTGCCGCGCAAGTTCCAGGCCCCAGCGATCAGGTTGCCGTCGCGGTTTCGTGCCAAGACCAGCTCTAGCTGATCCCCGAGCCGCTCGCTGCACAGTCGAAAGAATGCCTGGTTCAAAAACGGCGCTTCGCCGGTGTAGCGGACCGAAGTGCCCAGGTACATCGCGAACATCTGATCGAGTTCGGCCCAGGTAAAACCGCGATTTTTCCCGTCGGTAACAGGTGGAGCGGTTTCATCGTTGCGGAGCCCGGCGTGCGTTTGTACCGTGATGCCCGCTTCGCTGAGCTCGCGGCGCTCGCGGCGGATGGTGTTGCGACGATGGCTGCGCAGATCGGCCAAGAAGTCGTCGAACGAGCGGTAGCCGCGGTTGTGGAAGTGATACTGGGTTTGCCGTCGGGGCCAAAAATGCTGCTGTGAAACCACGTCGAGCTGATCGCCTAGATCGGGCGTTTGCTCACTGCGAAACGCGGGACCACGGACAAACAAGACGTGGGCTGACGACAGGTTTTCCGAACTACAGACAAGCTGCGCCGATCGCAAAAGCAGGCCGCGTAGATCCCGCCGTTCGGCTGCTGACAGCGTCGGCAAGGTGAGCAGTCGACCCCCCGTCACCGGATTGAAGGGCACCGCGAGCACCAGCTTTGGGTAGTAGCTCACCCCAAATGCCGCCGACAGATCGGGCCATTCTTCGTCCCAAACCCACTCGCCATGGCTGCTTAGTTTGATGTAGGCCGGTGCCGCCGCGACAAGCTGCCGATCTTCGCTGGTTTCGTCGGGATGGCGATGGATCAAGATGTGCAGCGGCAGCCAGTCGGTGCCTTCTCCGACGCAGCGCGTCTGTTCCAGACCTTGCAGATATTCCCACGACAGAAGGGGCGCATCGTCGGGTTCAAGCAGCGCGTTCCAATCGGACTTTGCGACTTCTGACAAATTCGGACAGGCGGTCACGCGAAGCGTAGGACGGGGCGTCATGTTCGATAAGGCAGCCCAGCGAAGGCGAAGAAACGATCAGAGATCGTCACACGGCGTGCCCAGGCGTTCGCCGCTGTAGACCCCAAATTCGTTGTAGATGCTGGCAATCATGGTGTTGATGTCGAGTGACACCCGCACAAGTGGCGACGACTTTTTGCCAAAGACCCACTTGAGCTCTTGCGGATCTTTGTTTAGCACGAGCCGCAGTGTTCCGGTCTTGGTCGAAAAGATGTCGCCCGACGGATCGTTTACGACGTTCGTCATCTGCTGGGGCTTGAGATTGCCTTTTTGGCCGATGAAGACGCGGAAGCGGGCGCGATCTTTGTCGTGGTAGCCGCGATCGACGTAGTAATACGTGCCGCGATCGTCGCGTGACAGTGCGTAGGGACGGAACTTGCGCGGACTTACGACGAACTTGCCGCTGCCCAAGATGGTCTTCGATTCGGCAGCAGCGACGGGTGTAAGCGGCGTGACGCGCTTGCCACATTCGACGCGGTAGCTCTGACCGTCGAAGCCCACGTAGCCGCTGCCTTCACCGCGGTTGCCTTCGGTGAGCCGTGGCTCGGCAAACGCATGTTCCCATTTGTCGCCATTTCTACTGGCCCCGACGAGCGGTACTTGGAAAAACGTCTTGCCGTCGCCGTAAAACAGCTCGCGCTGGTCTGCCGGCATCGGGGTGACGGCGACATAGTGGCCTTTTCCGTCGCTAAGCAAGGTCAGTTTGCCCACAAGTGCGCTTACGTCGACGGTTTCACTCGGCGCATCAGCGTTCGCCCAAGGTGCTGCCAAAACGGACACGGCGCCGCCCAAAAGCCACAGGAAAACGGTTCGTTTAGAGATCATCGCAGGGCGTTCCTTGTCGCTGGCCGGCATAGACGCCGAGATCGTTGTAGATCACGTTCAAGTTCTGCTGGACCGGCACGAGCGTCAGCTTGCTGGGCTTTTGGTTTTCAACCCACGTCGACTCACGCTTGTCGAGGATCATCCGCAGGCTGCCGGACTTCGTCGAAAACACGTCGCCTTCGCTGTCGTTTACGACGTTCACCATCTGCTGGAGCTTGAGGTTGCCGCGCGGACCGCGAAACAAACGGAAGCGGCTGGCGGTGATCGGGGTGGCGCCACGATCGACGTAGTAATAGGTGCCACGATCGTCGCGCGCGAGG
This sequence comes from Pseudomonadota bacterium, assembly GCA_035340095.1. GTDB lineage: Bacteria > Myxococcota_A > Polyangia > Palsa-1104 > JAEUJZ01 > JAEUKA01. The sequence continues at coordinate 3,274 of DAORGN010000067.1, forward strand.
GCATAAGGAACAAACTGGCGCGGATTTTCGACAAATTTTGCCGTCGACAGAAGCTGCGTTGCTTTGTCAGCGGGCACGACTTGGAGCGCGACTTTGCGTTCGCCGCAGTAAACCTCGCAGGTGGATTTTTCTTTGTCGACGACGACTTCGGAATAAATCCGCATGTCGACGCCGCGAAAGCTCGGGTTTTTCGTCGCAGCAATGAAGCGCGGTTCCAAAAAATGACCGCCGCTGAGCATGCCGGACGATTCGGCGGGCACCCGATAAAGCTGTTTGTCATTGCCATAAAACAGCGCGCTTATCAGCCGTTCGTCGGGAGCCATCACCACGTAGTGCAACTTCCCGTCGGTACAAACGGTGGTTTTGGCGCGATCGGCGGCGGGGATTTCCTGCGGCGCCTCCGCCTTGGCTGTGGTGGTTTGGGAGAGGGCGACGAGCCCACAGAGGGCACACAGAGTCGATACAAATCTGCTCATCATCGTCGAAATGGTAGCCGATCGCGCGAAGCTGGTGAGTTGTTGAGCATTTTCTCGACGTAAAGTACCGTAAGCTGACATGCCAGCAGATTCGCAGAGTGCGACGCTCCCCGAGCCAGGGCTCGCAGGCAGTTCGCGGCCCGACGCCATGGTCGGTCGCGTGCTCAAAGAAAAATACCGAGTCGAGGCCCAGCTTGGGCAAGGTGCGATGGGGGTGGTGTACCGCGGCACCCAGCTTGGGCTCGGGAAAACGGTGGCGATCAAGATGATTCGCGCCGACATCCTGGTGACCAAAGACTCGCACGATCGCTTTTCGCGGGAAGCGCAGGTGCTCAGCAAGCTGCTCCATCCGGGGATCGCGCAGGTGCTCGACTTTGGCATCGAAGACGGCACGCCGTTTTTGGTGATGGAATTTGTCGACGGAAAAGAGCTGACCGAGGTGATGCAGCTCGAAGGCCCAATGGCACCGATCCGTGCGATCGCGATCGTGCGGCAGCTTGCTGCGGCGCTCGAGGAAGCCCACCGAAACGGCGTCGTACACCGTGACATAAAGCCCCACAACATTCGGTTACAGCGCTATTCACCGACGGGGCCGATTTATCTGAAGGTGCTCGATTTTGGCATCGCCAAGCAGCTCGGAGATGAAAACGGAACCTCGCTGACGGCGACGGGGGCGGTAATTGGTACGCCAGCTTACATGGCGCCAGAACAGGCGGGCGGGACCAAGATCGATGCGCGTGCCGATCAGTACGCGGTCGGAATTGTTCTGTACGAACTGCTGACGGGGACGGTTCCGTTTGTCAGCGACACCGTGACGGGCGTGCTGGTGAGCCATCTGACCAAGCCACCGCCGCCGCTGCCTCGCGAAGTTCCCGAACCGCTCCAGCGCATTGTGATGCGACTGCTCGAAAAAGAGCCGTCGGGTCGTTATGCCGATATTTCGTCGGTGGAAAAAGCGCTGGCGGACTGTGAAGGGTACTGTCGAGACGCGCGGCCTCTTGCCAAAGGCACCATTCGTCCGACTGTCGCTGGTACAGCGCTTGTGGGTGGCAACAAGCGATCGACCGGGACGATCCTTGGCGCAGCGGTGCTGGCAGCCGTGGTGGTAAGTGGCGTCATTTTGGGATCGGCCAAACTGCGCGGACGACACGATGCGGCGGGCGGCGATGGTGCCAAAGCATCGTCTGGGCAAGGCTCAGCAGGTGTGGCGGCAGCGACGGTGAATCCAGCGGGTCCTGGCCCTGCCGCTGCGGCCAGCAATCCACCTGTCGGACCTTCGGTGACGACGAATGCCGGCGCAGACAAGGGGACGACGACGGCTGCGGATCGGCCTGCGGAAACCAAACCTGCCGACAAACCGGTGACGGACAAACCGACGACAACCGGCAATACGACGGGGTCCAAACCGCACGCGGCGGGCGCTGGATCGGGCTTGGAGCCTCCGGCGGTCAAAGAACAGCTCGATCGAGCGGAAAAGCTGCTGCAGGACGGCGACTATCCCAAAGCGATTGAGCTGGCGCGTCAGACCACGTTCACGCACCCGACGCCGCGCGCGTTTCGGCAGCTGACCTATGCACACTGCAAGATGGGCAACTTCGTCGCCAAGGCTACGTTTTTCAAGGTCGCGCCCGCCGATCGCAAAAAGCTGATCGCGGTGTGCCAGGAAAACGGTGTGCTGCTGCGCTGATTTGGATGGCGGGCGACGGGAATTAGGGGGCTTTGGGCTTTTCGGCGATGGCCGTTCGATCGGCCAGCACGCCGACGCCCACAAGCAGTAGGCCCAGCAGGACGTGCAGCACGTCATCGGCGCGCCGATAGGCGAACAGCGCCGTCGGAAAAATCCCGGCAAAGCTGGCGACGGCTTGGTACAGGTCGATGGCGCCAAAGCCAATGTGAAACGCTCGCGCAAGCGGCAGTCGCCGGGTCAGCGCAAGCCCAACTCCGACGATGCCAAAGAAAATGTGAAACAGATTGTAGGGGGCCGCGCCGCTCATCAGCGAAAGGCTCGGCGGGGTGACAAAACCCAGCACGCCCGTGACGATCAGAATCGGCGCAAACGCGGTGATCAGCAGCTGATTGATGGGCTTGGTCATTGCGGGGGCCGGGACGGCGTGCTTTTCGGGAGAAAGCTCGCGGCGAGAGTGACAGCGAGGCCGACCAAGATGGCGACGGCACTGGCACCGATGATAAGCCACGGCTGGCTGTTCTGTCCGTCGCCAGGTCCGGGTGAGACGTCATGCAGCACAGAGCCCACGTCCGTCGAGCCAAGCGCAATCGTTGCATAAACCAAGAATGCAAGTAGAAGCAGGGCAGCACCGAGTGCCGCGCCTGAGCGAACCATGTTGTCCGTGTGCCAGAGGGAACGCATGTCGATAGATTCCAAACCGCCAAACTTTAGCATGTGAGTTTGTAATTTTTGCCACCAATTTATGTGACAAAAAAGAGTCGAAGGTCGAGGCTGCAGCGTTAGAAAATCGCGGGCTTTTTCTTGGGGCCTTTTTTGGTGCCCTTGGGTGGGGTTTTGACCTGCGCTTTGCCGGGGTCGTTTTTGCCCGGTTCCGGCTTGCTTGCGTCCGCTTGCGTCTTGGGGTTGTCGACCGGCGGTTTTTCCGGTTGCGGCGTCGGACGTTCGGTCGGTTCCGCGGGAAGCTCGATGTCGATCGGCGCTTGGTTTGACCCGGCGATGACGCGCTCGACTTCCTCGAAGCCTTCTTTGCGCAGCAAAAGACGCGCTTTTTCGCCCTTGCCGAGCTTGAGCGTAAGCGGCGTCTTGCCGATGAGCTTGCCGTCGCGCACCACTTCCACGTCGGGTGGATTTGATCGCACCTCGATGCTGACAGAGCTGGGGAGCGCTATCACAACCGCCAAGATCAGCAGCAGCACACCGACGACGCCACCGGCAATTCCGAGGATCATCGTGCGTTTCTGTTCCGGCAGCGCAAGAAAGCGTTGCACGGGTGGCAGCGCCGCAAGCTTCTGAAGCGGACTCGCAGGGGCGGTTTGCAGCGGCGGACTGGGCGGTGGCAGCGCTGCCGGATGCAGGCCGCTCGCTGCGCCGGGCACAATCCCTGGCTGGGACTGGGCACCTTGGGGCCGCAGCTGCGCCGACAGACCGGCCACCGAGTTGCCATCCAGCGTGGATAGCTCTTCGGGCGGCGCCTGCGCGTCACTTTGCTGCATCTCGCGCAGCGGTCCGGGGGCTGGCGGCGCCAACGTGGGCATTGACGCGGGGGCTTGCGCGGGTGTTTGGCCCGGCAGCATCCCCTGCGGCGAACGGAGCAGCGCCGACAGCGATGCGGACGACAGATCGCTGATCAACGTCGCCATCTGTGGCGCGGCGCGGCTGGCATCGGCTGGCACTTCCGCAAGCTGCGCCGCGTCGGCTGCCACCACTGGAATATCGAGCGCCGACGGAGGCATCACTGCCGGCGGGATGCCTGGACGAGCCGCCGACTGGCCCGGACCGAGCACCGGTGGGAGCGCGGGCGATGATCCGGCGGCAACGGTCACTGCTGCGATCGGCACGCTTGGACGCGACGGCAAGGCGGGCGCGGAACCGGGCGCGATGTTGACCGTGGAAACCGGCGAGATCGGTGGCTGGCCGGCTGCCGTCAGCGCGCTCGGCACACCGCCCGCATGCATGGTCGGCATCGTCGGTGGCAGCATCGCCACGCCACGTCCCGGCAGCGGACCCACAATCCGCATCATGTCATCGCCAAACTGCAGCGACCACGACTCTGGATCGTGCAGCGCCCACAAAAGCTCTTCCGCGGTTTGAAAGCGGTGATCGCGGCTCTTGGCCAGGCAGTGCAGGATCAGTTTTTCGACCGATGCCGGAATCTGCGGATTGAGCGAGCGCACGACCGGCGGCGGTTCGGACAGATGCTTGATCAGCACTTCCGCGAAGCCCTCGCCGGGAAACGGCAGCTCGCCGGTCAGCATTTGGTACATGATGCAGCCGACGCTGTAGAGGTCGGCGCGTCCGTCGATGGTGGTCTTGCCTTCGCACTGCTCGGGCGCCATGTAGTGTGGCGTGCCCAGCACCGATCCCGACGACGTTTTGTGGTTTTGGCCTTCGGTGCCGCTGAGCAGCTTGGCCAGCCCAAAGTCGAGGATCTTGACGTAGTCCCCCGTGCCCGCCCGTCGGATAAGGTAGATGTTGTCCGGCTTCAGATCGCGATGGATCACGCCCTTGGCGTGGGCCGTCTGAAGCGCGTCGACGATCTGCATCGCGATGTGCAGCGCCGCCATGACATCGAGCCGGCCCGCAGCGCGAATCCGTGACGAGATGGTCTGCCCCTCGAGATACTCCATGATCATGAAGTTCTCGCCTTCGGGACTTTGACCAAAGTCGAGGATGTCGACGATGTGGTCGTGGCCGATCTGGCTGGCCGCCCGCGCCTCGGTCATAAACCGGCTGACCATTTCCTTGCTTGTGGCGAGGTCCTGGTTGATGACCTTGATCGCGACCTTTTTGTTAATACGCGGGTGCTCCGCCAAATAGACGGTGGCCATGGCTCCCGCGCCGAGCTTGGAGACCACTCTATAGTTGCCTACAGAGGAGCCGATAGAGATCACAGCGTAAATCTTCTTACGCAGCGGCCAATTTCGCAAGGCCTAGCATGTTAGGTCCGCTACCTATTTTTATTTGTGCGACATGGACTTGGCTGCGTGTGTGGGCGCAACGGTAAGTGGGCAGCGCAGACTGGGAATGTGGGTCTTTACCGGGCCCGCGTTGGGAAGCGGGATGCAACATTGCGACGCTCGCTCGGCTGTGTAAAATCGCGCCACCTTTAGGAGACACACCCGTGACTGCATCCGCCCCTTCCACCTCGGCTGACTCTGGTTCCTCGCTGATGGAAAAAATCGTCGCGCTCACCAAGCGGCGCGGCTTCATCTTCCAGTCCTCCGAGCTGTACGGCGGCATAAATGGCGCTTGGGACTACGGTCCGATGGGCGTGCTGCTCAAGCGCAACGTCAAGGACGCCTGGTGGCGCGCGATGGTCCACGATCGGGAAGACATCGTCGGACTGGATTCAGCGATCCTGATGCACCCGATGGTGTGGAAATCGTCCGGCCACGTCGACGGTTTTTCCGACCCGATGATCGACTGCAAGACCTGCAAAAAGCGCTTTCGTGCTGACGACATGGACGGCGCGATCTGTGGGCAGAAGCCGTCGAAGTCGCCGCAAAACTGTGGCATCGCCGACCTGACCGAGCCGCGCAACTTCAACCTGATGTTTGAAACGTTCCTGGGTCCAGTCAGCGATTCGTCGGCCAAGACGTTTTTGCGGCCCGAGACCGCGCAGGGCATTTTTGCCAACTTTGCCAATGTGATCTCGACGACGCGCGTCAAGGTTCCGTTTGGTATCGCCCAGGTCGGCAAGTCGTTCCGCAACGAAATCAACCCGCGCAACTTCACGTTCCGCTCGCGTGAGTTCGAGCAGATGGAAATGGAGTTCTTTTGCGTCCCCGGCACTGACGACGACTGGTTCAAAAAGTGGGTCGAAATCCGCAAGCGCTGGTACACCGATCTCGGTCTGTCCGACAAAAAGCTCCGGCTGCGCGACCACGAAAAGCTCGCGCACTACTCGAAAGCGACCACCGACATCGAATACTTGTTCCCGTTTGGCTGGGGCGAGCTGGAAGGCATCGCCAACCGCACCGACTTCGACTTGCGCCAGCACCAGCGTGGCGTTCGCACCGTCGGCAAATGGGATGGCGGCGATCTCGCTGCGGTTGAATTGGCCGCCGAGGATGCCGAATACCAAAAGGGCAAGCTGTCGTATTTCGACGACGAAAAGAAACAGCGCTACGTCCCCTACGTGATCGAGCCGGCAGCCGGTGCCGATCGCGCGACGCTCGCGTTTTTGTGCGACGCCTACGCCGAAGACAGCGCCCCCGATGCCAAAGGCCAGGTTGAAACGCGCGTCGTGCTGCGACTCCATCCGAAGCTGGCGCCGATCAAGGCTGCGATCCTGCCGCTGATGCGAAAAGACGGCCACCCCGAGCGCGCGCGCAAGATATACGACGATCTGAAAAAGCGCTTTTTTGTCGACTACGATGAGAGCGCCGCAATCGGCAAGCGCTACCGTCGCCAGGACGAAATCGGCACGCCGATCTGCATCACCGTCGATTACGACACCATCAAAGACGGCACCGTCACGGTTCGCGATCGCGACAGCATGGAGCAGATTCGGGTCAGCGAGGACAAGCTGCGCGGGCTGCTCGAAGAAAAGCTCGGGATGTAAAAGACGCCGACTGCCGCGGCAGCCGCGTCCCCTTCCCCCCACTTCCATCGAGGAGATTTCCATGAAGCGTGCACTTTTCGGCTGTCTTTGGGCTGTGATGGCGTTGGGCTGCGGCGGGACTTCCGACGGCACCGCCTGTCCGGCGATCGCTGCATCGAACTTTACCGTCACCGTGACCGACGCGGTGACTTCTGCCCGCATCTGCGACGCCACCGTGTCCGCCACCGATACCAGCACCGGCAGCAGCATGAACCTGATGGTCTTCGGCGGCGCGACCGACTGCGCGTACAGCGGCGGCTTTTACGAACGCCCCGGCACCTTCACCCTGACCGCGCAAAAGAGCGGCTACCTTCCCACCACCATGCCAAACGTCGTCGTTACCAAAGGCGTCTGCAACGTGACACCCGCCCAGGTCTCGCTCAAGCTTGGCAAATAGCGCTTATTCCACCGACGGATCTTCTGGCGGCACACCCAGCGTTTCCTGAAACATCTGCTGGTAGTTTTGGAAGTGGCCCGGTCCGACCGGCTGCACAAAAAACGCCTCGGCGAGCGGCACCTCTTTCTTCAGCATCGCCACACCCTGCGCCATCATCTGCAGAAAGTTCCGCGCCCCCGCCGTCAGCTCGGCGCGCTGCGCATTCGTCAGCTGCGTTGGATCGGCGCCTTTGACAAACCAGTCCGCCAGCATCTCGATCTGCGACGAGTGACAGAGCAGCGACCGCACTTTGGTATCAAACGTCGTGCTGATGTCGACGAGCCGGTTCGGTTTGTGCTCGGTCGGCATCATGTACCAGACCTCTTGCGGCTGGCGCGCCGTCACGCCGTCCACCAAATGTTCGGGGTGGAGCAGCGGAAAACACGAAAACACCGCTGCTTCCGACGCCATTTTGCCTGCCGTGATGTGATCGGGATGGATCTCGTAGCGCTTCCACGGATCGAACGTCACCACTTTGTCGACGGCGAGCTTGCGCAGAAAGTAGATCAATCGTTCGCGCAACGCCGCTGCATGTTCGGCCAGATGTCCGTCGGGAAAACCGAGCATGATCGGCGGCTGGCCACCGAATGTCGACAGCGCCAACCCCAGTTCTTTCGCCCGCTGCTCGGCAAGCTGTGCCTGTGAAACATCGCGACGTTTGCTGCCAATGTCGCCGTTGGTTGCACAAATCGCATAGACGGTGTGCCCGGCCTGCGCCCACTTGGCCAGTGTGCCAGCGGCAAAAAACTCTCCGTCGTCGGGGTGGGCATAAATCGCAGCGATGACTTGGCGGTCGCTCATGGGCTGTTTCCTTCCTTGGCAGGATAGGTCAAGCCCCATGGGCCGCGAAACTAGCTGCGCCGCGTCTGCAAAAGGCCGTCGCCAAGCTGGCTGACATCGAGCGCTTGCGGATCACCGATGAAAATCAGCCGCCGAGGCGCCCGCGACAGCGCGGAATCAGAGGGCAGCTCTTCCCAGTCAATTTTGTCGCCGACCGCCTGCACCAACAGCGGTGTCGTCGGTGTTGCCGAACCTGTGTCATTTTGGCGATCGACGATCCCTTTGATCCGAAAGATGCGATCCGAAAGACCGTCGAGAAAATCCTCGAGCGCATTCCAGTCGATCGCATACGGCACCGAAATGGTGACCGCGGCAATCCCATGCGCTTTGGGATGATGGCCCTGATGAATCGGCGGCGTCGTCGGCTTCGCCAGGTCCGGCGGTAGATGCGCTGAAAGATCGATCTGGCCGAGCAGCAGCCTCGCGTCGACCATCGCGTGATCGGCAAAAACCTGCTGCGCCCGCGGCGACAGCGACCGAAGCCACGTCGAAAGCCGCGTCTGGGTGTCCCGATCGGGTACAAGGTCGATTTTGTTGAGGATCAAAAGATCCGCCGCGCGCACTTGATCCTCGAACAGATCGGGATGCTCGCGGTGCGCTCGCTCGGCGTTGTGCAGATCGATGACCGTGACCACGGCGTCGCACTCGACGGGCACATCAAACGAAAGCGCATTGACGGCAAAGCTGACTTCCGACGCCCGCGCAATGCCGCTCGGTTCTATCAAGATGTGCTCGGGCGGTCGCGCAAGTCCGTCGCCCCGCGCAAGTGCTGAAAGCGCTTCGCCCAGCTCACTGCGCAGCGTGCAGCAGATGCAGCCCGACACAAGCTCTGTCACCCGCAGCGTCGGCGTCTCTGTCTCGCTCGCGATGATTTCATGATCGAGCCCCAGCTCGCCGAGGTCGTTGACCAGCACCGCCAGCTTTTGCGGCAGATTTGGATCAGAAAGCAGCCGACGGAGCAGCGTCGTTTTGCCACTGCCCAAAAAGCCCGAAACGACGGTGACAGCGGTTTTGCGCTCGCCCATGTCTAGTTCCCGCTGCGGCTAGTCGACCACCCGCTGTTTGGCGTTTTCCGGCTCTTCGAGGTAGTAGCGACGACCGCGGTAAAACTCGATTGCCGACAAGCCCACCGACACTGCCAGTGCGACGTACAAAAGCGACGCCGGCTGACCGGCCAGCACCAGCGCGCAAAGCAGCGTGATCAGTCCGACCCGCGCGCCCCACAGCGCTGCCGACGCTTGCACCCGGTGGAAACACAACAGGTTGTCGAGTCCAGACACGGAAAGCTCGATCGCCATGATCAGCATCACCACCCACGGGCGCAGGACGTGCTGGGTCTGGAGGATGAGAAGCAGCGTCGGCGGCACAATCGATCCGAACAGCCGCATCCAGTCGCCCGCTCGCAGCTCGCCTTTGCGCAAAAGCGGAAACAGCGGCGTGATGTACGTAAAGCCCGAAATCCAGGTGATGCCAATGATCGTCACCGTCAGAAACTGCGCCGTCGCTTCCGACCCCCAGAGCTGCTGAATCGGCAGCAGCACAAAAAACCAGCCACCGAAAATCAGCGCGCCTTTCCACACCACGCGACGGACCGCGTAACGGATCAAAAGCGCCACCACCGGCAGCACCGACCCGAGGATGATCGCGTAGAGAATCCAGTGCTCCGGCACCATGCGCAGAAGGAAAATCACCCCGCTGCCCGCCATCTGTGCCCACGCTTTGATCTTGGCCAAGAGCGGAGTTTTCGGCGAAATCCGTCGCTGCTCATACATCGATCGCAAGCTGGTGATCACGTATTCGCGCGAAAGCAAAAGTCCGACCTGCCACGGATACAGCCACGGGTGATCGTCCTTCATCAGATGGATAAAGGGCAGAAAGCTCACCAGCACGAACGCTTTGTCGGCGATCGGGTCCATCAGCCGGCCCAGCTCCGTCGAGCCATACCGACGCGCCAGCCATCCGTCGATGAAATCGGTACAGCCGAGGATTGCCATAAACAGAAGCGCCAGCCACTTTTCCGTCGGATTGCCGTAAAGAAGATACGGTCCCAGCGGCAAAAGCACGATCCGCAGCAGCGTGACCTGATTGGCTGTAATCGGTGGTTTGCCCATCGTGAAGTCTCCCAAAGAGCGGATCAGTACTGGTAGCGCAGGCCAAACTGGACGCGGAATGGCACCTGCCGGCTGGTTACTGCGCCATACGCCGCGCTGTTGCGTGCTTCAAACGCGGGCTGGTACGTGCTCGCTGATGTCGTGTTCGTGCGGGTCGCCGAAGACAGGTCCAGCACGTTGAAAATGTCGACGATCAGCGTCAGGTGTTGGCGCAAAAGCTCATAGGTGTCGTACTGGGCGCGAACCGACAGGTCCAGCACGTCGGAGCTGCGCAGCTCGGTCCATTTGCGAATGTCGTTTGGGTCGGCACCCGGATCAATGCCGCGAAAGCCGTAGCGACCTTGCAGTCCGAACGCGGTCGTCGCAAACAGCCGCGTCGTCGGGGCCCCGGTGACATACGCCAGGTTTACGCCCGCCGTCAGACCATGGAACGTGTAGCTGGCATTGGCTTTGACCTGATGGCGATGATCGTCGAGCAGATAGCCGTACAGCCGCAGATCGCGCGGCGGATCATTGCGCAGCACCGAGATTTGATCGTCGAGCGTGCCGTCCAAAAACGACAACGTATAGGCGACAAACACGCTCCAGGCGGGCGACGGACTGCCGGCTATCGCAATGTCCATGGCTTGGTAGCGCCGGAACGCTTCGCCCGTCGGACGATAGACGCGGACGTTGCCGCGCGTCGGATCGGAAAACCCTGCGATGTTGCCACCGTCGAGCGTGCGATAGGCATTGATCTCGATGTCTTCCCACAGGTCTTCGAGCTTCCGATACGTATAGGTGACGCTGCCGATCACGTTCGCGTACAGCTCGCGCTCAAATGAAGCCGTCACATAGTCCGAGTGCGGAGGTCGCAAGCTCAGCTTGGCATTGCCACACTCTGGGCGAATCTGTCCGTCTGCGCAGCGACCGGAAAGCTCATAACCGCCCCCGCCGCCATCGGACGAAAAGAAACGATCGAACCGCTTGGTCGCCCCGTTATAGCCCCACGTCGTCGACATTGGGTTTACGTCCGCCAGCGCTGCACTGCGCAGCGAAGCGACTTCGTTTGCGCGACCGTAGGCAAACTTCACCATTGTTTTGCCGTCGCGGGTGAGATCAACCGACGCCCCGAGTCGCGGCCCAAAACCCAACAGGTTCTGCGTCACCTGACCCTGCGAGTTTTCCGCCGTTCCATAGTCGACGCGAATGCCGGGAATCAGCGTCAGCCAGCTCGTCGGTTTCCAGGTGTCTTGCAAAAACGCGCCCAGCGCCCAGCCGACCCGCACTTGCGCCCGCATCGGTTCGTAAAGCGAGCGCTGGAAACACGGTGTCGCCGTCGACCCGAGCTTGGGCTGCGGCTGACCTTCAACACAGCCCAATGGCCTGTCGAGCGAGGTCGGATCGCGCCCAAGCACCCCGCCGCCCTGGCTTGTATCGTCGGTGTATATCTGGTTTCCCGGTGTGCCGGTCAGCGCATAGTTTCGCAAAAACTGGAACTGCGCGCCGGCCTTGATCGTGTGCTGACCTAGGCCACCGCGCTGTATCCACGTCATCGTCGGATCGAACTGGAATCGCAGCCGCCCGTCGCTGACGATCGCTCCCGCATCCGCGTTGTTCCAGGTGATCGTGCTCGCGTTGTCGATGTGCGTCGGGCTGACCAGATCGCCAAGCTGCGGTCCTGTCGTAAAACCAAACCACTGAAGGCCGGTCTGCACGCCAAACAGCAGGTTGTCCGTCGCGAAGTAATCCCAGGTCAGGATGCCGAAGACGCCGCCTTGGTTTTGAAAATAGTCAGCCTCGGCGGTGTAGGCGTTCGTCTGGCTGCCATCGATGTTGCGAATGTTGGTAAGCCACGCAGGATCGGCGTTGACCGACAGGTTCAGCCGGTGCCGCGACGACGGCGCCCACGTCAGCTTCAGCCGCGTATACAGATCATGTCGCTCGAGCGGCGGGTGCTGGCTGTTGAGCGGCGCCCCCGGAATCACCGAGTTTATGCGATAGCGGTACTCCGTCGAAAAATAGAACCACAGCTTCTGCTTTACGATCGGCCCGCCGATGTTCAGGTTTGCCTGATAGCTGGCGACGGGCGGGCTTGGATCGCTCTGATTGAGCAGCCGCCCTTCGTAAAGCTGATTGCCAGCCCGTCCGCCGAGCGACAGCGACTGGTGGTTCACATAAAAGCTCGAATCGATCGACAGCTTGTCGCTGCCGCTCTTGGTCATCAGGTTGATGACACCGCCGAGCGAGTTGTACTGCGCGTCGACCGCCAGAAGCAGAAGGTCCATCTGCCCGATGGCATCGAAGTTGAAATTTGCCGAAAACGTCCCGTCCACTGGGTCGGTGATGTCCAGACCATCGACCAGATAGCGGTTGTGACGCTGCGTTGCGCCCGCCATCACCGGATTGGAGCTGCCCGTCACGCCCGGAAGCTGCTGCACCACGTCCTGATATCGTCGTGGTGTCGCAAGCTTGGCCTGTGATTCCGCGGTCAGGACTTTGCCTGTCGACACCCGATCGGAATCGAGCCGCTTTTTTTCTTCGATGATCGTCTGCGTTTCGGCTTTCGCCAGCTCCGCCGACAGCGGGATCTTCAGGTTTTGGGTCTGTCCCAGCTCTAGCGACACCCGCCTTTCCAGCGCTTTGAGACCCTCATATTCGACGGTCACGGTGTACTTGCCGGGTGGCAGAAGCGGGAAATCGAAGCGGCCTTCTTCATCAGCCGTGGTTTTTCGCGGTCCGCCGATCAGTGAATCGCCGCGAATCGTCACCAGCGCCCCTTGCATCGGGACATCGGTTCCGCCTTCGACGACGGTTCCGCGCAGCCGAGCGGTTTGTTCTCCGACGGCCCAGGCGCGATGCACGCCAGAAGGGAACATCGAACCAGAAAGCACCAGGCCCGCCAAAAGTAGCTTGGGCAAGGTGCCGACACGGTGACAAGCTGCCCGACGAGGAGCAGTGAGCGGATGCGATCTTTGCATGGTCTTTGTCCGCAAAGTTTGCGCACCTTACTACACGCCGCAGCGTCGATTCCAGCGTGGCGCACATGGAAACACGACGAAAACGGGAAAGGCTTTGGGGGCTGCCAGCGCATCGCGCATCATGTGGACAGCCTTTTTGACGCTAGGAGGAGCGAGAGATGACGACCCCGATTCACATCCCACATCGGCATTTGGGGCGGTGTGGTCTCAAAGTTTCGGCGCTGACGCTGGGCGCGATGACATTTGGCGAATCCGAAACGTTCATGCGCGGTGTCACGTCGAGCGATGACGAAGCCCGCCGTGTACTCGATGCCGCTCTGGATGCCGGCATTGACACCGTAGATACCGCCAACGTCTACAGCGAAGGCCGCAGCGAGCAGCTCTTGGGTGAGTGGCTGCATGGTCGTCGCGACAAAGTCACGCTGCTGACCAAGTGCCGTTTCCCGATTGGCTTTGGTACCCGTCCGATCGGTCCGCACGACCAAGGGCTGTCCCGCAAGCACATCGTGCAGGCCTGCGAAGACTCGCTGCGTCGCCTGCGCACCGACTACATCGATCTGTACCAAGTCCACATGCAAGACCGCAACGTGCCGATCGAGGAGACGCTGCGTGCGCTCGACGATCTGGTCCGTGATGGCAAGGTTCGCTACGTCGGCTGCTCCAACTTCACCGGCTATCGCTTGACCGAATCGCTGTGGGCCGCTGACAAGCGCGACACCGTCCGTTTTGAAGCGATGCAGATTCAGTGGAGCCTGATCGTCCGCGACGCCGAGCGTGAACTGGTTCCTGCCGCCAAGCACTTTGGCATGGGCATCCTGGTCTGGAGCCCGCTTGGCCGCGGCTTTTTGTCGGGCAAGTATCAGAAGGGCGAAGCGCCACCCGAAGGTGCACGCCTTGCCGCATGGAAAGAATCCTACGGCGCGATGAACACCGAACAGAACTGGGCCATCCTCGACGTGGTACGTGACGTTGCGCGCGAGGTCGGCAGCACGCCCGCCGCCGTGTCGCTGGCCTACCTGCTCGCGCACCCCGAGTGCTCGTCGATCATCATTGGCGCCCGCAATCTGTCCCAGCTACAGGACAACCTGGCCGCCATGTCGGTCACGCTGTCGCCCGATCAAGTCCGTCGGCTAGAGCAAGTCTCGCGTCCGCGCTTTGGCTATCCCTACGACTTTATCGGCCTGCGCGAGCCCTGGTAGTCCGTCGCCCAGCGACGCTGATGATCCCGGCCAGATCCGCCGCCCGATCCGCTCGCAGATCCAAAAAATCGCTGTCGCGGACAGCCAAATGAAACACCAATAAAGCCGGTAGCTCGGGAAATACGCTTCCGAGCCCGGATAGATAAACTGCGACACATTCACATTGGCCTCATGCGGTGAAACATAGCGGCTCACCGTCTGCACAAGCACGCCCAGGCCCGTCGCATACACAAAGCTTCCCGCCGGAAAGCCGGTCCTTCCAAGCCAAACCAGCGCCACCAGAAGTCCGCCCAGGTGCGTCAGCGCCGATGTCAAAAGAAAGTCCCCGGTGCGGCACGCATCGAAGATCCACAGCACCGTCCCAAGCGGCAGCCACAGCGCCGCTGCTGCCGTCCATCTGGGCGATCGGGCCAAGATGCCCACCCCGACGACAAAACAGGACACGGTACACAGCCACAATAGCTCGTAGGCATGCCCGGACAGCACATGCCGGCTCCCGTGGATCGCAAAAAACGACAGGGGCAAAAGTCCCAGCCAGCGCAGACCGCCCAGATCGATTTGCTGCTGCCCGCGTTGCGGAGGATCGGAGGTCACTCGATGTTTATCCGGTCCATTTGGCTGTGGTTGTTTGCGCTGTCGCTGTTTGCTGCGGTTCCCGCATCTGCCGACCCTGGCTTTGTGCCGCTTCCCGTGTCCGCCGGGGCACCGCGGGCACTGGAAATTCAGGTCCAGCGTTACGAGGGTTCCACCAACGGTCAGCTCACCGTTTCGATTCGCAACCCCACCGATCGGGCCGTCAAGTTTGAAGCTGGCGGCCTGTACTTTGTCCCCGAACAAAACGCCAACGATGCACCCCAGCGGCTTGGCGCAGCCGGGCCCTTTGCGGTGCAAAAGCAGTCGGGCGGTTTTCAGCCGAGCGACGGCTACACCCTGTCACCAAACAGCCAGGTGGAAGTGAAGCTGGATGTCTACTGCATTGACTCGCACCGCAGAAGCCCGCGGACCGGCGATGTCTTTCGGGTCGCTGTCACCCGCATGCCCGCCGACCTGACCCGCTCGATCCAATCCGACACGAGCACCGCCGCCCGCCAAAACGGTGGCTACGCAGCCCCCGCCGCCAAGTCCGCCGTCCAGTCCGAGATTTGGAAAAACCGCAACAAGAAGTGGATCGAGCTAGACGGCGAAGGCGTCCAGGAAAAGCGCAAAGACGCGCCCGCGCCGCAGATGCAGCACATTCAGAAGCGCTACATTGACCACAACTAGTAGCCGTTGCGGCGAATCACTTTGTAGCTGGTCCCCGCCGTGCGCGATCCGTGGACGATGCCGTAGCTGCAACCCTTGGCCTCGTAGGCTTTCATCCAGCCCCACGGGTCGCCGTTGTCCATCATGAAGATGTGGCCGGCGCCGTTTTCGTTGTAGACAAACGCATCGCCTTGCTTCGCTGATCCGCGCGCCACCGTCCGCCACTCGCGCGTTTCGTTTGCAAAGTTGTACGTCGAATACGGATGGCTGCACGTCGACACCGAGCTTGTCCCCGGAACCTGCCACACCTTGGCGACGTATCCCGAGCAGTCGGCGCCATAACTGCCACCGTGCGTACATCCGGGGCACGATCCGGTGCAGCTTCCCTTGTCTGACGATCCGGGTTTCCAGCAGCCTCCGCCCCACCAATAGGAAAAGCCGACACCTGATTCCGCCCGTGAAACGGCGTCGGCCACCCCCCCCGCTGCGCTGTACGGCACAAGGTAGTCGCCCGAGCAGTAGCCGGTGTAACTGCCCCAGGTCACTCGATAAAAGCCGCTCGATTCCGACAGCACATCAACGATCGTGCCTTTCGGCATGCTCGCGATGACCGCATAGGATGTGCCGGGGCCAGATCGCAGGTTCAAGCTGCTCGCTGTGACCTCGGCTTTTTCGCCCACGCGCGCCGACGCTGCATGAAAGTCGGTGTTTTCCGCGTCGGCGACGCCATCAATGCCGGCGTGGTCTGCGCCCGCTGACAGCTCGCTGCCGCAGCCCGACAACCATCCTACGGTAAGAAGCCCAATTCCCAGCGAACCTAGCACCTTGCGCATCACAGCCTCCACGTCCATCTGCGTCCGAACCCGTGCAAGCCGCTTGCCACCACGGCTGGCCCGGACTTTGGGCGAACTATCGCAAACGCGGCGTGGAAGTACGCGAAAATCTGGGGGTTTTGTCCCCACTCTGTAGTGTCCAGCCCGCAACACACATCGAAAGCAGACCAAGTAGGCGCAGCAAAACTCGGTAGAAGTGCTTCTTTCTCGACGCTGGCGGCTGATATAATGAGCGAGCCACAGCATGTCGAGCAGGCGATTGAACAGTCTTTGGGGGCTGCTCTTGCTGGTGACACTCGGGGGAACGCAGGCGTGGGGAGGCGATCGGCACGGTCGGCTCTCTGCACCTGTGCATCGTCCGACGCTGTCGCCAGGACAGGGCTTGCGCCCGGTTTCCGGAAGCCGGGAAACTTTCCGGCTCAAAAAGCCACAGCCTTTGGGGGCGACGCGGCGTCCGCTGGTCGCGCGGCCTCCTGTGCCGAGCGTCGCAAAGCCGATGGCGAAGCCGCCGCTTGGGGGCCATCTGCCGGTCGTGCCAAAGCCGCTACCTGTCCTGCCCCATGCACCTGTGCTTGGCAAGCAGCCGCCACCCGGTCCGCCCGAATATGAGCCGCCACCCGCCGGGGAGGTCGCGGTCCGCTGGGCCATCCCCAAGCGGCGTGATCTGGGCGTCAAGATCCACACTGCCCCCAGCTATTCGGCCAATGTCATCGGCGAGCTGCGGGGTCAATCGGCGATGCTGGTCGGTCAGCAGATCGCTGCCAAGGTGGGTCTGTGCCGCACTTGGCTGTCGGCGCTGCCGAGCGGATTTGTCTGCGAAAGCGATGTCATCGTCGAACCTGGGTATCTGTCGAGCCCACCAGCGCAGGAAAAAAGCACCGGCTGGCAGCGACTCCGTTACGGCGTCGTTTCCTCGTTTATGACCAAGCTGCGCGGCGGCGGCAGCCACTATTTGCGCCAAGTTCTCCACAAAGGCGACGGCGTTACCATCACCCAGGAAAAAGGCGAAGAGGTCCAGATCATCGGCCAAAAGTGGCTGCCCAGGCGCGATGTCCAGGTGTTCGATCCGCCGGTCGCGCCGCCGGTCGCGCTCGACACTGTGCCGCCAGGGCTGCGCCTTGGCTGGGCCGTTCCGCCCATGGATGAAGAAGGCGTGCCGGTTTTTCTGCCCAAGTCAGACAGCGGACCGGTCGCCTACTTGCCGCGCTACGCCGTCGTTTATGTCGTGGAAAACAGCGACAGCACGCCGGGCCGACTTCAGGTCGTATTTCCCGAAAGCACTCGCGCGGTGCTGCGGGCGCCCGGTTCCAGCCGTCCCGCCTGGGTGTCTTCGCCGCAGTTTGAAATCGAGGTCGGTCAGCTCCGCCGCATGACGACGGCAGCGCCGCCCTCCGATCTGCTTCCCGATGAGCGCTGGATCGACATCCATCTTTTGGAGCAGGTCGCGACCGCATACCAGGGCAAAAAACCGCTGTTTGCCTCGCTGGTGTCGACGGGTCTCCACGGCGCAACGCCGCCCGGATCGTTTTTCATCTATCGCAAGTACCTGACCCAGACGATGGCCAACCTGGCCGGGGCCGCTTCGCAGTACGACTTTCGCGAGGTGCCACATGCTCAGTTTTTCAACGGACGGATCGGCCTGCATGCCGTGCTCTGGCACGATCGCCTGGGCCACCCGGTCAGTCATGGCTGCGTGAACCTGAGTCCCCCTGCAGCGGAACAGTTCTTTGCCTTCACTTCGCCGGATTTGCCCGTCGGTTGGCACTCGGTCACAACCTTCGCGCACCAGGGCGGGCCACGCAGTGCCCACGGAACCCGCGTCGTCGTTCGCAAGTAACCCCGCACGACTTCGTTGACAGTCGGTCCGTCGGGGCGTAATCACTCTTTTTGACATGAACAAAGCTGCACTCGAGATTTTGCGTCGTGGCAAGACGCTGGCGTATTCGGCGATGACATCCGAAACCGGCAACTTTCTGCCGCCGGTTCGTTATGCGAAAAAAGCCGCTGGCTTCGTCAACGATCTGCTCGGGCGACCGCTGGCTTCTTCGGCAGAACTCGATCGGCGCGACGAAGAATCACAGCGTCTGGATGCGCTGGCTGAAAAAGCCCGACGCGGCGAAGGTGCGGTGGCCAAAAAAGAAGCGGCCCCCGTCGTCCTCTACGTCACCGATCAGTTCGTGCGCGAGCGAAAACGGATCGAAGACGTTCTCAAAGGCCGCGGCATCCCGTATCGCGTGCTCGATTTGACGGATGACGAATCGACGCGAAGCTGGGCGCTGACCAAAGCGCAAGCCACCGAGTTTCCGCTCCTGTTTGTTGCGGGTGAATCGGTTGGCGGCTTCGAGCAGGTCTTGTCGCTCGATGCCACAGGCGGCTTGACCAAAAAAGTGTTCGGCTAGCGGAGCCGCCCGTGGAACTTCGCACCCTACACCTCGATGGTCAAACGCTGCGAACGCGGGTCTATGCGACCCATCCCGACCGGGTTGTGGACGTTGAGCTTTCCTCGGATGCGACGGCCCGTCTGCTGACAGCCGCGGCGCCGTTTTTGAACTGGCTTGCCACGGCGGGCTATCTGCCCCAAGGCGCGTCGCTCGAAGCGCTGTGGCTCGA
>DAORGN010000068.1:0-22181 GCA_035340095.1 Pseudomonadota bacterium
TGGCACGATTCCGACGGTGGACGCGACCGGCGGACACATGGGCGTCACCGTCGACAGCCCGTCAACCGCGGTCTATCACTACCACGTCAACCAACAGACGAGCACGACGGCTGGCACCGCCGGCCAAATGCAGTGGTTTATCACCAAAGGCAGCTATCACGGCACGCCAGCGCCCTGCTCGACCTGCATGTAGAGGCCTAATCGTCACCGGCCACCGACGGGCAACGTCAGCGTCGGCATGAGTGCGACGCCTTGGCCGGCCTGCATGTTGAAAATCTCGGTGAGCAGCATAAACGTGCTCTTCGACTCCAGGTCGTTGTCGGCGATGTAGTAGTAGTGGTCGCGGTAACGAATCTTGACGTAGGCAGCCATCGGCTCGTCGCGACGGGTCCGCACATGGAACAGCCCGCCCAAAAGGTCGCTCCAGTTGAAGCTGCGCCCGTCGGGATAGCGCGTCGTCGTCACCAGCCCCGCCAAACTGTGCACTTTTGGCACATCGACCCCATGCGCGAGAAAAAACAGGATGCTGCGCACCGAACGCAAGCGCAGCGGCACCACGTCTTTTCCGGTACGACGGATGTCTTGGGTCAGTGTGTAGCGCACCCCGTCTTTGCTAAGCCCAAGCAGCTTGCGCAGTCGATCGAGCGGTTCGGAGTGATCGGACAGACCACGGACTTCGAGAATCAGCGACGGCTGCTCCTTGGCGTTTTCGTATGACAAGTTGAGCAAGTCGGCTTGCTGAAGCATGCGCAGATCGGTCGCAAACTTCTGAAAATCGGCATAGGTCGGGGCCTGCATCGGCGTTGGACCGGCTGCCGACGGCGCGTTGCGCAGCGAGCCCACCCGGTCCAGACACAGCGTCAGCACCCGCGCAATGCTCCAGCCCGATCGCAGCAAGTGCAAAAGCGCTTCCTGCGACAGCGGCGAAATCAGCTTGCGGACAAACGCTTCGCCGGCCAAAGGGGACAGCACCACCGTCGGTGTTTGACTGTATGTCATGCCGACGCTGGGCCGAATCACGCTGCGCAGCGGCGCATCGGCACTGACGGAAAAATCGGCGCCAATCCCTGCCGAACCACCAATCGACTGCTGGGATGTGATGCCGCTGACCTCGACGAAGTACGGATTGTCGCGATAGCGCAGCCGCACCAAGTTGAGCAAAAGCTGCTCATTTTGAGCCCGCACGATCGCTTCGTTGAAGTCGCGCTGGGTCACTCCGAGCGTCGCTGGCCCCAGCTGAAAACAGCCCCCGCTACCAACCAGCAGCAGGAGCGCAAAGAAAGCGCGCCAAACCATGATGCCCCTTGGTTAATCTCTCATAACCAAGCCATGAGCGTTAAGAGCCAGACCCCAGCCGAAGTTTCCCGTCGAATCCGTTCGCAAGAGCTGTTCGCGCGGGCCCAAAAGACCATTCCCGGCGGCGTCAATTCGCCGGTGCGCGCGTTTCGCGGCGTCGGTGGCGACCCCGTGTTTTTTGCCAAAGCGAAGGGCGCGTATCTGTGGGATGTCGACGGAAATTCGTATGTCGATTACGTCGGTTCGTGGGGCCCGATGATCCTGGGTCATGCCCAGCCACAAGTGCTGGCTGCTATCACGGCGGCGGCGGCGGACGGGCTCAGCTTTGGGGCGCCGACAGAACGCGAAGTGCGTTTTGCCGAGCTTCTGACCCAGCGCGTACCGTCGATGGACAAAGTGCGGCTGGTGTCATCGGGAACCGAAGCGACGATGTCCGCGCTACGGGTGGCGCGCGGTGCGACGGGCCGATCGAAGATTGTCAAAATCGACGGGGCGTATCACGGCCATGCTGACAGTCTGCTGGTCGCCGCGGGATCGGGGGCAGCGACGCTCGGTCTGCCCGGTTCGGCGGGGGTCACCGAAGGGGCCGCGCGCGATACCCTGACAGTGCCGTGGAATGACGAAGCCGCGATCGAAGCGGTCTTTCGCGATCACCGCAGCGCCGATGGACAGAGCGAAATCGCCGCCGTCATCATCGAACCGGTCTGCGGCAACATGGGCTGCGTCGCGCCCGAGCCCGGCTATCTGGAACATTTGCGCAAGCTCACAGCCGACGCGGGCACCGTGCTGATTTTCGACGAAGTGATGACGGGATTCCGGGTGTCGCACGGTGGCGCGCAGAAGCGTTACGGAATCACCCCGGATATGACCTGCCTTGGGAAAATCGTTGGTGGCGGCCTGCCTGCGGGGGCTTACGGCGGCAAGCGCGAGATCATGGACAAGGTCGCACCCGTGGGGCCGGTGTACCAAGCGGGCACACTTTCGGGCAATCCGCTCGCGGTTGCCGCAGGCATGACGCTGCTGGAGCTGCTCGACGCGCCGGGAATCTACGAACAGCTGGAAAAACAGACCGCCCGTCTGTGCCACGAGCTCTTGGCGCTGTGCCAGCAGGCCGGAATTCCGGCGGTGGTTAACCAGGTCGGTTCGATGTTCACGCTGTTTTTCACCGCGCAGCCGGTCAAAAACTACGCCGATGCCAAACGATCGGATACTGCACGGTTTGCCCGCTTTTTCCACGGCATGTTGGAGCGCGGAATTTATCTGCCACCGTCGCAGTTTGAAGCCGCGTTTGTGTCGTCTTCACACGGCGATGAAGAGATCGAAAAAACGATTGCCGCGGCGCGCGAAGTCATCGCAACGCTGTAGCTTTTCCGTCGACAAAATCGAGCATCCGGGCCGAACAGCGGCCCATTGACACCCCGATGCGACGTTGCCAGATTGGCGCGCATCCAAACCGCATAGACGAAATTTCAAGGAGAGACCGCCCATGCTAAACGCATCCGAAAAAGCCCCAAACTTCACCCTCCTCGACGGCGCCCGCAAGGCTGTTTCGCTGTCGGATTTTGCCGGCAAGACCGTTGTGCTCGCATTTTTCCCGGCGGCCTTTACCGGCGTCTGCACCAAAGAACTTTGCACGTTCCGTGACTCGCTCGCCGCGTTCAACGACGTGGGCGCCAGCGTGCTCGGAATCTGCGTCGATGCGCCGTTTTCGAACGCCGCGTTTGCCGAAAAGAACGGCCTCAACTTCCCGATCCTGTCGGACTACGACCGCAAAGCGGTTCGCGCGTTCGGCATTGCGCACGATGACTTCGCCGGCATGGCGGGCTACACGGCGGCGAAACGGTCGGTGTTCGTGATCGACGGCAGCGGCACCATCCGCTATTCGTGGGTCGCGCCAAACCCCGGCGTCGAGCCAAACTACGACGAGGTCAAGGCCGCCGTCGCTGCCGCTCGCTAGTTCGTCAGCTTGTGACACAGCGAAACATCGGTCAGTGTCACAATCACCTGCGTCAGATCGCCTTTGTCGTCGTGCTGCGGAATGATGCAGACCAGCAGCCGGCGAGGAGCCGCGTCGCTGTCTTGCGATGCAGTCACGATCACGTCGCGGACGGGGCGCTTCCTGGTTGTCGCTTCACGCAGAAGCGCATCACAGCCCAAAAGCGGCACCCCGGAAGGGTTGGTCGCGCCACTTCTCGCATCGTCGTCAGAACACCCGGCCAGCGACCCAACGCGCCCACCCAACAGCTCGCGGGCCGCTGGGTTGCACAGCGTGATCTGCTGGTTTGCCAAAAGCACAATCACACCGACGTCCAGGCTCTGCACCAGCGCTTGAAAGCGCCCTTCCGTCGTCGCCTCTCGCTCTTCCAGTTCCCGCACCCGCGCCGCCAAAGAGACGATCTGCGCATCTCGATAGTCCAGATCCGTCATGGTCGACTCCTGGTTCTATCATCCACCCATTCGATCGTCTTGGATACGCGCGTGGAGCGCTCGATGACACGGCGGGTCTAGTTCGACGAGCGTTCAAACGGTTCGCCGAGGATCTGCTCACACAGCTTGACCACACGCTGGTGTTGGGGAACCCCCCGCAGCAAAAACTCGCGCTGGCGCTGGGTCCGCGCTGTTTCCAAGCGATGTCGCAGCAGCCTCACGGCTCGACGCAGCGCCACCCGTCCTTGTTCGTCGTGACCAAGTGCCAGCTCGACCTCGGCCTTGGACAGCCACATCGACGCAGCATACGGCCCATGATCGTCCATCAGCGCCAGCACCGACAGGCCCGCTTCGACGGTCACAGTCGCTTCGGAAATCCGCCCAAGCCGCAAAAGCGCCGTCGTCAAGCAGGAATAGGGATACACCACCACCGTCGGCAAAGCTCCCAGCACATCGATCGCTTGGCGAAAGTGCTGCACCGCCTCTTCCCACTCGCCGCAGTACAGATAGTTGGCGGCCAAAATCGAAATCGCTTCGCCCTGACGGACGCGATCCTCGCCGCTTGAATCGACCACATCCAACAGCATCTGCCGCTGCGCTCGCCGTACCGTTTCGTCGCCGAGCATCAAGTCACCAGCGCCAATCATCATCTCTGCCGATTTCAGCAGGTGCGAATCACCCAGCGTCGTCGCGTATTTTTGCATCTGCCGACCGAGCCGCTGCGTCTCCTCCCAGTCGCCAAGCGGCATGCTGTTAAGCGCCGCATCGAACGTCACCAGCGACGCAAGCCGAACCTGTCCAAAGCGCAAATAGGTGTCAGCGGATTCGGCCAAAAGCGCTTGGGTCCGGAACATGTCGTCGTCCAGATACAGATCCATCGCCGCCTGCGCGCGCTGCCACGCCGCGACGTACAGCGGCTGCTGGGGATCGCTTTCGTACAAGTCGCAGACCGCGCGCATCTGCGAAATGGTCCGCAGCGCCGGCTCTCGCATCGCCAAAAAAGCATAGAGCTGGGCGACGAGCGAAGCCGCTTCCTGAAAGTACCAAGCGGCGTCCGGCTGGGGCAGTTTGCCGTCGAAATCACGCAGAACTTCCATCGTGACTTCCATCTTTCCAGCCAGCGTTGCCGTCGCCAAAAGCCCCAAAATCGACCAGTAATAGAAGCGGCTACCGGGCGGCGACAGCAAGATGCCTTCGCGGGCCGCTTGCAGGGAATCGGACAGTCGCCCGGCAAACAGCGCCATCTGGCCATCCAAACAGCGCACCGCACCAAGCCATTCACCTTGCGCCCCGACGCGCCGCGCCGCCAAGCACAGCTCCTGGGTTCGTTCCGCGCCGCCCCGCTTCCAGCTATCAATCGCCGCTTCGACATAGTGACGAACGGCGCAGGGACCGTCGCTGCCCAGCTCGAAATGGCGCGCCAGCACGGCGTGATCTGGTTCGCCACTGCGCTGCAAATATTCGGCGCAAAGTCGATGTCCCAGTGTGCGATCCTCGTCGGTGAGCAGCGAATAGGCCGCTTCCCGCATCAGCGAGTGACGAATCCCGAACTCGACATCATCGGGCAAGCGACTGTCGCGACGGCGTTCGATGATTTCTGCGTCGGACAGCTCACGCAGCACTTGGTCGATGTGATCGCCGGTGCCACTGCCGCTGCCATGTCCGAGCAGCGCCATCACGCCGCCGCGGAAAAAGACATCGCCAAAGATGCTGGCTGCGCGCAAAACCCGCCGCTGTTCGGGAGGCAGACGGCCCACGCGGGCTTGCAGCATGGCCAGCACGGTGTCGGGCAAGTGTTCGGTTTTTCCTTCCGCAAACGCGCGAATCAGCTCTTCCAAATACAGCGCGTTGCCCGCCGCTTGCTCAACGATACGCGCCACCGAGCTGGCCGGTGCTTTCGCGCCCAAAATGTTCTGCACCAGCCGCTCGCTCGCACGCTTGCCCAGCCCACCCAAGTAAAACTCTTGCAGACCGCGATCCTTGCCGAGCTTGGGCAGCCGGCTCTCGTATTCGGGTCGCGCCAGCACCAGCACAAACAGCGGCGAATCAGGCAGCGACCGCAGGGCCGACTCGGTGAGCTCGATGCTCTGCGGATCGCCCCACTGCATGTCTTCAAACACGAGCACGACGGGCTGATCGGCGCAGCGGCCACGCAGAAAGTCCGTTACCGCCAGCGTCGCTTGTTCCAAAAACAGCCGACCGTCCGAACGCGCCGCGTGCAGCGGTGGATACTTGTCGAGCGGCGGTGACATCCCGGCAAGCTCAGCCAAAAAGGCCGCCACCCGCGCGGCCTCTCGTTCCCCCACCGCGTGAGTCGCCAGCGCGAGCATCTGGCCAAAACCGTCCGGCGCGCCTTGTCCCCGAACTTCCGCGCACAGTCCGCGCAGCACCGCTGACCACAGACCAAACGGCGCCCCCGGATTCATTGCATCGCCGCGCCCAAGCAGCACCTGAACCGGCGTCGCGCCCGCACTTGTGCGCCGCAGAAACTCGTGCCGCAGCCGGGATTTGCCCACGCCCGCCGGCGCCACCACCAGCGCCACCCGCGGCGTCGACTCTTCAATCACCGTGCCCAGCACCGCGCCAAGCGCCAACAGCTCCTGTTCGCGACCCACACACGGCGTCGGCTTGCCAAGCAGCTTGCGCGACTCGTCGATCGAGAGCCGCTCACCCAGCAGGGCAAATGCACCGTGGGACAGCCGCACCACTTCAAACCGCGCGTCGAGCAGCCCCGCCGTCAGCTCATCAATCAGCACCGCATGCGTACCGCCAGCCGTCGTGCGTCTTCGCAACAGCACCGCCGCGCGATCCACAGCTTCTCCAACGGGGAGATCACCGGCCAGCATGCCTTTCCCCGTTGCGATCGCCACCACCGCTTCGCTCCAGCGTTCGTGGATGTGCAGTGCGGCCCGCGCCGCCCGTCCCGCCAAGTCCGTCGCTGCTCCTGATCCAAGCTGATGCATCGTCCCCAGCAGCGATCCATCGACCAGTTGTTCCAGATGAAGTCCCGACGGCGCGAGGTGTGCCCGCAGCGCTTCCAGTCGGGCCTTTTGCGCCGCATCATCGGCTTCTGCCAGCGTCTGCTGCGACGACACTTCCAGCACATCGCTGACCAAAAGCACACTGACCAGCTGCTGCTCGCTGCCGCGGATCGACGGGCCGACCACCGCATGTTCAAACGCGGGACCTTGCAGCGTTGGCAGCGTCGGTAGCAACAGCAGTGCGGCCAGCACCGCGCCACCGTCCGCGGGCCGCAGCTTGGGATCTTTGTGGAGCATGCGCAGCAGCAAATCTTCAAGTGGCAGCGGCAGCTCAGGCCGCACCGTCCGCAGCTTGGGCGCGTCTTCAAACAGGATTTTTGCCAGCACCGCAGCGACGTGGGCTGCGACAAACGGCGGACTGCCGGCAAGACACTCGTAAAACACGCAGCCGAGCGAAAACACATCGGCGGCTGCCGACAGCTGCGACTGTCCGCGCGCTTGCTCGGGCGCCATGTATTCGGGCGTCCCAATGATCGCCCCAGTGCGGGTCATCGCCGCCGAACGAACCCCCAGACCCCGTCGCGCAATCCCGAAATCCAGCAGCACCACCTTGCCCGGATCTCCGTCGACCAAAAACAAGTTCGACGGCTTGATATCACGGTGGATGATGCCCCGTTTGTGGGCGATGGATAGGGCTTCGGCGACGCGCTGAATCAGCAGCAGCGACTCTTTTAGGTTGAGCCCGCCGTGTCGCAGCCGTTCCGCCAGGTCGATTCCCGACAGCCACTGCATTGCCAAAAACGGATGCCCTGCATCGGTGCGCCCATGCGCGACGTAGCCAACGATGCCTGGATGGCGCAGCTCCGCCAAAAGCAGCGCCTCGCGATGGAACCGCGCTTCATCTGCCCCATCGAACAGCACCTTGATAGCCACCGGCTGCATCGTGGTGCGGTCCATTGCGCGATAGACCGCGCCCATCCCGCCACTGCCCGTCAGCCGCTCGACCTCGAACCGCCCATGGACCAAGCTGCCCGGCGCTAGCTCTTGTAGCATGCTGCGATTTTAGGGTCGGGACCGCTTGGACTCTAGGCGGTTTGTGCGCGCAGACGAACAGCGGTGTGGCTTCGTCGGACAGAGCCGTTACGAAATCTGCGCAATCAGCAGCGTGATGTCGTCTTTGCGTGGCTTGTCGGCATAAAACTGCGCCGCCTGCGCCATCAGGGCATCGCGCATCGCCGCCGGAGCCAGCTCGCCCGTCTGACCAATCACCTGACGCAGCCGCTTTTCACCAAACTCTTCGTTCATCGGGTTTTCGCACTCGATCAGGCCGTCGGTGAAAAACACGATCTTGTCGCCCGGACGAAGCTGCTGGTTGTTTTCGGCAAACGTCGATTCGGGCACGTCGCCGAGCCGGTTGCCTCGCGACATCAGCACGGTAAACGGCGACTCCCCTTCCTTGAGCGAGCTGGGCTGCCGATACAGGTACGGGAAGTTGTGGCCGGCGTTGGCGTAGGTGATGCCGCGCGTCTTTTGGTCGATGACACAGGCAAAGCAGGTCATGACAAACTTGCGACGGGCGCTCTCGTAGATCGCGTGGTTCATGATCTCGAGGATGCGCGACGAGGTGATCCGCTCGCCTTCGAGGGCGCGACCGACATCGCAGGCCGCTTTGGCCGCTGCAGTGATCATCGCCGCTGGCACGCCGTGTCCGGTCACATCGCCGATGATGAGCAGCACGCGATCGCCCGGTAGATCGTAGACCGCCCACCAGTCGCCTCCGCACTGCGTCGCTGGCTGGAAGTGACCGACGACTTGAATCGGACCGCGCTGGATGACTTCCGACGTCGGAACCAGCGTTTCCTGAATCGTTCGCGCCAGCTCCAGTTCTTTTTCGAGCACGGCTTTGGCCGCCGTTTCTTCGAGGAGAACTTGCAGCCGGTCGGCCATGAAGTTGAAGTTTTCGGCCAGAAGTCCGATCTCGTCCGGCGACTGAATCTCGACGCGAGTGGTCAGATCACCGCGCGCGATCTGATCGGCACGCTGCGCAAGCTGCTGGATCGGTCGGGTGATCCGCAAGCTCTGGAAAATCGAAATGCCCGCCGCAAACGCCAAAAAGACCAGCCCGAGCACAGCGACCTGGACGACGAACGCCTGACCCTGCGCCAGCTTGTATTCCTCGATCGAGCGCAGCTGGTTTTTCAGCGATGCCATGCTGTAGATCACAACCAGCGTGCCAAACTTTTTGCCCTGCTCGGTGGCGACGGGACGGGCAAACACGCGGCGGGTGTCTTTCTGACCGCCCTCGTCGACATCAATCGTCTTTTCGAGCGGCTTGGTCAGTTTTTCCAGTTCGGGCCCGAGCACCGGATCGACTTCGGTGATTTTCTTTTCCGCGTCGTTCCATTTTTCGTCGCTGTGCGCCGCAACATAGCCAGTGTCACTGATGACATACAGCGCCTTGACGTCGGGATCGGTCTTCGCGGCCTTGGGCACAAACGTCTTCAGACTGCTGTAGTCCGACTGCATCAGCGCCGCACGCGCACTCTCTGACATCGCAGCGGTCAAGGTCTGCGCCCTGGCTCCGAGTGCAGAGTCGTAGGACTCCGATAGCTTCTGGGCTGCCTCATCGAAGGCCCGTCGACCGTAGTAGGTACTAGAGGTCCCGAGCAGGCCCGTAATCAGAATGATCAGCACCAGGCTGGTGGAGATCATCTTTACGCTAATCGACACACCGCGCTGGCTCGACATTATCCCGAGTCTACGCACCCTTGCCCCGATGGTCAATCCTCGCTACGATCGCGCGTATGCATCCAGCCTTGGAGCGGTTCATCCAGCAGTTTAAGGCAACGTCGGACGTGGTCATCGACAGCTGGTTCATCTGCGACAGTGAACGCAACATCGTCGACTACAACCGCGCCTTTTTCTCGATGTTTCCGCGTCCGGAAGCACGTCAGCTCAAGGTCAAAAAGTGTCTCGATGTGATGCGGCTGACGATCTGCCAAGATCGCTGCATTGCGCAGCAGTGCTGGCGGGAAGGTCGGCAGGTTCGTCTCGACGAGATCGACGGCAAGCCGGTGGGTCAGCCAGACGATGCACCGCCGCGTCGTTACGTGCTGTCGGCGATTCCGATCCTCGACGAAAACAACAAGCCAGTCGGTGCGCTGGAAATACAGCGCGATGTCACCGACGAAGCGCTCGTGCAAGACAAGTACAAAAAAATGCTGGAAAATGAAGCACGCGAGCGCGAGCGTTTGGCGACGCAGATCCGTTCGCGCACCCGTGAGCTATACGAGGCCAACCAGCTTCTGCTCAAAGCGCAGGCCGAGCTTACGCAGCAGAAAAAAGGCCTGGCATTTTAATCCGTCGAGCGACTGTGGGGGACAAGTCGTTCACTGAAGCCGTCTGCGGGCTGGGGCTCGGCGACGAAGGCAAAGGCAGTTTCGTCGATGCCTGGGTCGGACGGATGCAGACGCCGGCGCTGGTTGTTCGCTATAATGGCGGACCGCAAGCGGCTCACCACGTCGTTCTTCCCGACGGAAGATGGCACTGCTTTGCGCAGCTTGGCGCCGGCATGCTGCAAAACCAGACGGAAACGCTGCTGTCTCCGTACATGCTCGTCGAACCGCTATCGCTTGTGCGCGAAGCGACCCACCTGGCCGAGTTGGGTGTTGGGACGCCGCTCTTGCGAACGTGGGTGGCCCGTCGCTGTGTGGTGGTGACGCCGTTTCACAAGCTGCTTGGGCGGCTGCGCGAAGTGGCCCGCGGAAACGCACGACATGGCAGCTGTGGACTTGGGGTTTCGCAGGCGTGGCTCGACAGTCAAAAGCCAGGTCTTCCGTCGCTGCGGATCGATGACCTGCTCGATCCGGGGACGCTCTGTTCCAAGCTTCGCTTTTTGCAACTGGTCAAAGTCGATCAGGCCGAACAGCTCCTCGACAGCTTGCCGCCGCAGCAGCGAACCGCGGACGCGCAAAGACTGCTCACCGAGCTTCAGCATCGCGATGTGCCGCAAAAGCTGGCCGATGACTACGCGCGCTTTGTTTCGTCGGGCGTGCACTTTGTCGATGACCAGCAGGTTCAATCGATGATCGCAAAGCCGCAGCGGCCCTGCATTTTGGAAGGTGCCCAAGGCGTCCTTCTCGACGCCGAGCACGGTTTTTTTCCGTTCGTCACGCCAAGCAAAACCAGTCTGTTTCAGGCCAACCTCTTGCTAAACGGACGCCCGAGCCGCCAAGTCGGCATTGTCCGGGCATATGCGACGCGACACGGACCGGGACCGCTGGTCAGCGAAGACGCTGAGCTTACGCGGGTACTTCGCGAAACCCACAACGTCGAAAATCCCTGGCAAGGGCCGATGCGCGTCGGCTGGTTCGATGCTGTGGCGACGCGGTACGCGCTGGCGGTCGTATCGGGGCAGGTGCACATCGCGCTGACTTGCCTCGATCGCTTGGTCGGGCTTTCGTCGCTGTATCTGTGCAATCGCTATCGCTATGACGGACCGTGGGCAGCGGACTTGGATGATTTTTTTGTCTTCGATGCAGCCAACCACGTAAGCGATCTACGACGCGCCGCGCAGCCGACCCTTGCGCGCCAGCAACGGCTCACTGAGCTTTTGGCGCACTGTCGACCGATTTTGCAAACGCTGGCGCCGATTCCGACGCTGTTACAGGCAAAGGGCTCGCTCAGCACGGCGGCGGATGCGTATATCGACGCGCTGCTTGCGGCCATCAAGCTGGATCGAAACGCGCTGATTTGTCTGTCCGTCGGGGACAAAGCGAGCGACAAGCGCTGGTTCGACTAGCGGTCTTTGGCATCAGCGACGGGTATCGTCACTGCCCAGGATGCGCTGCGCCGCTTTCCAGCCGCTCATCATGGCGCCAGCAATGCCGTGACCGGCTCGCGTCGATGCGCCGCACAGAAACAGTCCGTCAATCGGGGAACGGTAGCCGGGCCGCTTGTCGAGAAACTGATCCGGCGTGGCCGCCAAACCATAACCCGACCCGTCGCTGGCGCGCGTAAATCGGCTGTGACTCAGCGGCGTGGCAGACTCGCGATAACAAATCCGCGCTGCCGTCCCCGGAAACAGCTTGTCGAGTCGCCCAATCAGGTTGTCTTCGATTTGCAGCTTCAGGTCTTGGTATTTTTCGCTTTTGCGATAGTCCCAGCCCAACACGTCCGCGTCGGAAATGCCCCACCGTGACGGCGCCCCCGGCACAATCGTCATCACTTCGACGTTGGTCACCCCGACGGGCGCATGGTGCAGCCAGTGTTCGGGATCTTTGACACTCGCGCTTGTGATGTACGCCGCTTGGACCTCTGGCAGCTCGGTCTTGTGCGTCGCCGAAAGCTTGTACATCGCGTCGACGTCGTAGTGGTCGTACTGCCAATAATTGGTCGCGCGCATCCCGTCCTGTCGCAGATCGCCCTTTACACCCAGGAACGTCATAAACAGCGCCGCTGCCATCTTCGACTCACGCGCCCGCGTCAGCCACTCGCTCGGCAGATGTTCGGGCCCGACCAGATCGATCAGCGTCCGCTTGAAGTCGGCATTCGACAAAACGACATCGGCGCGTACCTGCCGCACCGGATCTTCATCGCGCGCGGCGATCTGCACACCGACGGCCCGACCGTCTTCGATGAGAATTTTTTCAATCGTGTGGCGCAGACAGATGCGTCCCCCGAGAGACTCGATCCGCGCCGCCAGCCGATCGGCAATGACCTGACCGCCGCCGCTTGGGTAAAATGCGCCGCGAAAATAATGCGCACTCAGGCCCAAGTGCATCATCGCGCTGACTTGGCTGGGCGGCAGTCCATAGTCACCGTTTTGCCCGAGCAGCACGGCACGCAGCTTGGGATCGCTCACCGAAATGGCATCGAACATCTCGCTCGCGGTCGACCGCCGATGGCCTTGCAGACGCAGCGCATCGACGGCCAGTGGCAGCAGCGTGCGCAGCTTCGGGCGATCGGAAAATTCGATCGCGCGCATCGCTTTGCCCACCGACGAAAGCAGCTTGACATAGCGTTCAATCGGCACGCGCTGCGACGGAAACAGCTCGCACAGCCGCTTTTGATACAGGTCCAGGCTCGCCGGTATGCGGAACCGAAAGTCGGGATAAATCAGCGTGTCGAAGCCATCTTGTTCGAGCGGCACATAGTCGACGCGCACCGAACACTCGTCGAGAATGCGCGGAATCGTGCCCTGCCTATCACAGTCACCGATGTAGTGCAGTCCGACGTCAAAGTGATAGCGCGCGTGCTTGGGTCCGCGACGAAACTGCGTCGCACAGCCACCGGCCACGTAGTGCGATTCGAACAGCGCGACTTTTTTACCCGCCTGCGCAAGCAGCGCCGCAGCGACGAGCCCACCGGGTCCGCTGCCGATCACCGCAACGTCTACTTTCGCCGGCAGATGGGAATGCACCCGTCGCCAGGCAGTCGTCGAAACGGGGGGTCTTTGTGGCTCGTCGTCGCGCATGTTGGTGTTTGACTCTGCGTTGTCCGGTTAACCGAGCGGTGCCAGAAGCTCGCGGTATTTTGGCAGTGGCCACAG
Organism: Pseudomonadota bacterium; assembly: GCA_035340095.1. Lineage (GTDB taxonomy): Bacteria > Myxococcota_A > Polyangia > Palsa-1104 > JAEUJZ01 > JAEUKA01. The sequence continues at coordinate 13,255 of DAORGN010000068.1, forward strand.
CCGCGCATCGCACTGATCTTCCAGCCCGTCGAGCGACTCGCGCAGCACTTGGCACGCCGGCAGCACATCCCGCGCAAACGCCGCCGTCCGCTTGTGCAGATCGTCGGTGGCATCGGCTTCGGCCATCGTCGCTTTGAGCGCCAGCAGTCGCTGATACGCCTGTTCGAGCAGCTCGGCTTCCACCTTGATCGCCGCACGCACCGGATCGGGCGTGGTGATCCCCGCGGCTTGCAGCTGGGTCAGACACGCCGCCTTTTGCTTCACGTCTTCGAGGATGACCGGCAGGATCTGCGTTTCGGCCATCTCACGCAGCACCTGGGCTTCAATTTGCAGGCTCTTGACGTACTGCTCGTGTCGAACATGGCTGCGCGCTTCTTGTTCCGGCTTGGACATGACGCCAGCACGCTCAAACAGATCCTGTACTTTGCTGTCTTCCCACGCCGATAGCGCTTCGACGGTGCTGCGGGCGTGTGGCAGACCCCGACGGGCCGCTTCATCACGCCACTGCAGGGAATAGCCGTTTCCGTCGAAACGAACCGCGCGCGTCGTAGCCACGACCTCGCGGATCACTTCCATGATCGCTTGCTGACGATCACCGGGGAACTTCGGCTCGACTTCGCGCACCCGCTGGTTCATCCATGAAAGCGCGTCGCCGATGATGGTCTGAATCACCGAAAGAGGCACCGCAATCGCCTGGCCCGCTCCAACGGCGCGGAACTCAAACTTGTTGCCGGTAAATGCCATCGGACTTGTGCGGTTGCGATCGGTGTAGTCCTTCGCCAGCACGGGCAGCGCCGGAATCCCCAGATCAAGCTGCTTGCGTTCCGACGAAGAAACCACCGCGCCGCTCTCCACTTGATCGAGAATGCGGTTGAGCTGCTCGCCGAGGAACACCGACATAATCGCCGGCGGGGCTTCGTTTGCGCCCAAGCGGTGATCATTGCTCGCCGACGCCACCGATGCCCGAAGCACGGCCCCGTGACGCCACACCCCAAGCAGCACCGACGACAGAAAGTACAGAAACTGGAGATTTTGCTCCGGCGAGTGACCCGGATCGAACAGGTTCTGACCGTCGTCGCTACCGAGACTGACGTTGACGTGCTTGCCCGACCCGTTGACCCCGGCAAACGGCTTTTCGCCGAGCAGCACCGCCAGATCGTGCCGTTCACCGACTTTTTTCATCACTTCCATCAGAAGCTGGTTGTGATCGGCTGCGACGTTGGCGGGCTCGTAAATCGGTGCCAGCTCAAACTGGTTCGGGGCGACTTCGTTGTGGCGCGTCTTCGCTGGAATCCCGAGCCGGAACAGCTCCAGCTCCAAGTCCTGCATAAAGCGCAGCACGCGCTCTTTGATCGCGCCAAAGTAGTGGTCTTCCAGTTCCTGACCTTTGGGTGGCCGGGCGCCTTGCAGCGTGCGGTTACAAAACATCAGGTCGGGACGCGCCTTGTACAGCTCCAAATCGACCAAGAAATATTCCTGCTCGGCCCCGCACTGCGCCGTCACCACCGCGCCATCTTGGCCAAACAGCGACAGCGCCTGCGCCGCCTGCTGTCCGACGAAATCCATCGCGCGCAAAAGCGGCACTTTGTGATCGAGCGCTTCGCCGTGGTAGCCGATAAACGCCGTCGGAATGCACAGCGTCTTGCCGAGCGGCCCCGCCATCAGGAACGCCGGGCTTACCGGGTCCCACGCCGTATACCCGCGCGCTTCGAAGGTTGTACGCAGACCGCCCGACGGGAAGCTGGAGGCATCGGGTTCCCCTTGGATAAGCTGCGCGCCGGAAAACGATTCAATCAGTCCACCGTGATCGTCCCAGGTGATGAATGCGTCGTGCTTTTCAGCCGTCGCGCCGGTCATCGGCTGAAACCAGTGGGTAAAGTGGGTTGCGCCGCGCTCAATCGCCCAGTCTTTCATCGCTTGGGCGACGACGTGAGCCACTTCGGCGGACAGGCGCTCGCCTTTGCGAATGCACTTGCGCAGCGAACGAAATACTTCTTTCGGCAGCCGTTCTTGCATGGTGCGCCAGCCGAACGTGTCGCAGCCGAAGTACGAGGAGACTTTGAGTTGATCGAGACGGGAGATGCTCTCAGAGCGGCCAATGCTTGACATGGGCGGCGACTTTAGCACGGCTTCCCATCGGTGGCAGAGCAACCGACATGTTTGCGCTGGCATTACCTATTTCTTTTGTAAAAATGGTGTCTTATGACACAAAAAACAAATCCAGCATTGGGCGCGCAACAGCTGTCGCGTCGGGGGTTTCTTTATACCGTGGTGGCAACGACAGCGTCGGCACTGCTGTTGCCGCAGACCGGCTGCGAAACCGCGCCACCGCAGATGATGATGGCCGATGGAAAGCACTTCTTTCCCCAGTCGGTCGCGTCGGGTGACCCGCGCGCAGACAGCGTGGTGATTTGGGCCCGTGCGCTCAATCCGGCGTCGCCGGCTGAGCCCTGCCAAGTCAAACTACAAGTCGCTGCCGATACGTCGTTTTTGACGGTGGTGTACGACGGGATGCCGATCAACTTGACGACGGACCAGGACCACACGGTACGAATCAAAGTGACGGGGCTGTCGGCACGCACGACGTATTTCTATCGGTTTTTGGTGCTGCGCGACGATGTGACCCTGACTTCGCAAGTCGGACGGACCCGGACCGCGCCAAGCGCCGACGACAAGGTGCCGGTCAAGTTCGCCTTTTGGTCGTGTCAGGACTTCGAGGGACGCTACTACAACGCTTGGCAGCGGCTGCTTTCGCTCGACGAGGATCTCGATTTTGTGCTCGGGCTCGGCGACTACATCTATGAAACCGCGCCAGCAACCCCGACGAGCACGCCGCGCAGCGTCGGTTTTTCCGATCCCAGCGGCGCCATTTTGGTCGGCACAAGTCGGATCGCTGCGTCGACGGTGGGTCAGTATCGCGATCTCTACAAGCGCTATCGTTCCGACGCGGTGCTGCAAAAAATCCACGAACGCTACCCGATGATCGTGATCTGGGACGACCACGAATACTCGAATGACTGCTGGGGCGCGACGAGCACGTATCAAAACGGCAAGACATCAGAGGTCAATGGAACCCGCCGTCGCAACGCCGAGCGAGCTTTTTTTGAATACATGCCGATCGACGACAGCTCGCCGATGTCAGGGCAGCTCACCGTCGCTGATTCAAGCCTTTACCCACGCACCCGGCTGTTCCGCGACTTCCACTTTGGGCAAAACCTTCACTTGGTACTGACGGACTATCGCAGCTTCCGTCCCGATCACTTGATTCCCGAAGAGGCATATCCGGGCAGCGCAGCGCTCGATGCGTCGGCCCTGCGGGCGCTTGGGGCCTATCCGATTTTCGAGTTCGATGATGGCTTTGCGGCCATCGACATCGATGCGCCGCTCTACGCCCGGCAAAAGCAGGTGCTGACCCAAGCCGCAATCGCCGGCTGTCTGGCGGCTGGACTTGCGCAGGCCGATGCCCAACAAAAAGCGGCGTCGTGGGTGACAGGAAATTTGTCACTTCTGTATGTGAACGCCGTGCTCAAGGCCACAAACCAGACGGCCTTGATCGTCGCTCCGTCGCGAGACATGGATCGCGCTGTGTCGTGGCTGCACCTGGGCAAGCAGCAGCTCTTTTCACCGCAGGGGTCGCGCTATCTGGCGGTCAAGCCGCTGTTCGAGCTGTATGCGCAGTATCAGTGGCAGCTGAGCCAGCACGAGAGCGAGAACGTCTTTGGCAAAGACCAGCAAGAGTGGCTGCAAAAAACGCTGACCGAATCGAAGACCAAATTCCGCGTGATTGGCAGCTCGGTGATGCCGACGGAGGGGATCTTCAACCTGACCACCACGCCGGGTCTGCCCGCCGCGTATCAGAATGTCTTTGTCTACGGTCTCGACGGCTGGGACGGCTTCCCGAACAAGCGCCAAGAGCTTCTCGACTTCCTGAAGACAAACAACGTCGGAAATACGTTCTTCGTCGCTGGAGACATCCACGGCGGCTTTGTGTCGGTTCTGGATGGCACGGCGCCAGCGCTCACCACCCCGGCGATAAGCTCGGGAACGCTGCAAGAGTCGATCGCCGAATCTGCGCTCGCGCTCGGCTTCACCCTCGATTCACCCGCTTATGCGAAAGTCGTGGCCAACCTCGACAAGACGCTTCAAGAAGGCAACCCATCGATCGCTTTTTCGGCAAGTGATCAGCACGGCTTCGTCATCGTCGAGGTCGGTGAAACCGAAGCGCAGGCGACGTTCCACCTGATAAGCCAAGCCGAGGTGAAGACCGATTCGACCAGCCTGCCCGCCGCCGCCCTGGCAATGAAGTTTGCGACGCAGAAATTCAAGCTGTCCGGCGCGACCGTCACCAAGCTGTAGCACTCGCCCCCCGACGAGCGACTACTCTTCTTCTTCTTCGACGTGCTTCTTCGCCGACGCAATCACCTTGTCGGCGAGCTGCTGCGGCATTTCCGCGTAGTGCGAAGTCGCCAGGCTAAAGCTGCCGCGTCCACCCGTCGCTGAGCGCAGGAACGCCGAGTAATCGAGCGTCTCACTCATCGGGATCTGCGCGATCACGATCTGGTATTTGCCCTTGGCTTCCATGCCAGCGATGTGGGCACGACGGTTGTTGAGATCACCGATGATCGACCCCATGTATTCCTCGGGAATCGACACTTCGATCTTCATGTACGGTTCGAGCAGCACCGGCGAAGCTTGCTTGAATGCGGCAAGGAAGCCTTTGCTGCCCGCCATTTCAAAGCTGCGCGAGTCGCTGTCGACGTCGTGGTATTTTCCGTCGAACAGACGCACTTTCACGTCGGTGATCGGGTAGCCGGCCAGACCGCCACGGACCATGCGCTCTTTGATGCCTTTTTCGACCGATGGAATGAACTGTCGCGGAATCGATCCACCGACGATCGCATCCTCGAACACGAGACCGGTGCCACGCGGCGCCGGGTCCAGATCCAGGTAGCAGACACCGAACTGGCCTTTGCCACCCGTCTGTTTTTTGTGTTTGCCTTCGACGTTTTTGACCCGACCGCGGATCGTTTCCAGATAGGGAACTCGCGGCGGTGCCAGCTCGACTTCCACACCGACGCGGCGCAGCTTGTCGAGCGTCGCTTCGATGTGCACCGGACCACAGCCGCCGATCAGCGTTTCTTTGGTGGCCGGATCGTATTCCACCGACAGCGACAGATCCTCTTCGTGGATGTCGTGCAGCTTCTGCGCCAGCTTGGCTTCGTCGGTCTTGCCCTTTAGGTGCAGCGAATAGCGCACAACCGGCGCCGGTACCGTCGGAGCCGCAAACTTGACGAGTTCTTTTTCATCCGAAAACGTGTCGCCGATGCGGGTCAGCTTCAGCTTGGCCAGACCAACAATGTCGCCGGCGTGGGCTTCCGGAACGCTGGTCCGCTTGCCGGGCGTGAACACATAGAGCTGACCGACGCGCTCGCCTTTGTCGTGGCTCGCGTTCCAAATCGGCGAGTCCGCCGCAATTTTGCCCGAGACGATCCGCACGAGCGCCATCTTGCCGACTTCCGTCGGGATGATCTTGAAAACATACGCCGACAGCGGCTCGCTGCTCTTTGGCGAGCGACGGACTTCGCTGCCGCTCTTGCCGCTGCCGGTGCGCGTCCGTCCCGCCGAAGCCGGAGGAAACCACGCCACCATCGCATCGAGAAGCGGCTGCACGCCACGGTTCTGCGCCGCCGATCCACAGAACACCGGAAACAGCTTGCCCGCGGCGACTGCGCGCTGAAGTCCAAGCTGAAGTTCTTCGTCGGTGAGCGTACCATGATCGAAGTACGCTGCCATCAGATCATCGTCCGATCCGGCGACCTCTTCGATCAGCTTGTCGCGTGCTTCCTTCGTCGCTGCCGCCAAGCTTGCCGGCACATCCGAAACCGTCACATCACGACCGTCTTCGGAAAAACGATAGGCCTTCTGCGCGACCAGATCGATCATGCCCTCGAACGAGCTTTCCGATCCGATCGGCAGCTGCACCGCCACCGCTTGCGGCGACAGCACGCGATGAATTTGATCGAGCACGACGGCAAAATCGGCCCGCTCACGCTCCATCTTGTTTACAAAAATCATCCGCGGCATGTGCAGCGCGTCGGCTTCTTCCCAGGTCTTTTCGGTGTAGACCTGCACGCCGTCCGACGCCGACACCACACAAAGCGCCGAATCCGCAGCCCCAATCGCAATCATCGTATCGACGACAAAATCGCCCTGCCCCGACGTATCGATCAGGTTGAGCTTGCCTTTTTGCCACTCGACCGCCGTGACGTGCGGATTGATGGTGCCTTTGCGCTTTTTCTCCTCGGGCTCCGAATCCAGGTTCGAGGTCTCATCATCAACCCGACCCAGCCGCGTCACCAGCTTGGCGTCAAAGAGAATGGCCTCACCCAGCGAAGTCTTCCCAGAACCACCATGTCCAATGACGACGACGTCTCGAATCTCTGCTTCGCTGTAGTTGCGCATTGCTTCTGTCTCCTAACCAGTGCTTTCCCGTCTGTGAACAAGCGTGCCGACGACGCTGCCAGCGCTTGCTTGTCCTTAGGGCCGGGGATTTTACCTTCTCAATCCGCGCGCGGTAGGGCTTTTTTTGACGTACTGCTCCATGTTGTGGACCGCTTGGCGAGGTTTGCCGCTCTGCATCTGGGTCCGCGCCAGGTAGTAGTACACGCCGGGATGCCGCTTTACATACTCTTCGTCGTCGGAAAGCTCGGCCAAATGGTCCAGCGCTTCGGGCGACAAGTCGGCTTTGTAAAGCAAATATCCGAGCAAAAGCCGCACGCTCGGACCCATCTGATCAATCCACTTCATGGGCCAGTCGCGCAGCTCGCGCAGCGCCGGCACAAACTCGCGGCGATTGAGGTAGCGCTTGGCATCGCTCCACTGTCGCAAAATCGTCGCCTGTTCGGTCTGCGTAAGACCCACTGGCAGCGTTGGCGTGCCCAAATCATCGGCAAAATGTTCGTCGCTGCCATCCCAATTTTCGCTCAGCGCTTCTTCATGTTCCGTCGCTGCGCGCTGCCCAAACAAGGTAAGCAGCTGCGAAAGTTCGTCGGTCTGCGCCCCACCGCCAATCCCTTCCGATCGATTGAGCAGTCGCGCCGAAGCTTTGCGCTTGCCCCGCATCAACAGTGCGCGTCCGAGCGCCGCGTACAGATCGGCCCGCCGAACGCCGCTGCCGTCGTCAGGGAGCCACGCCGGCGGCTTATCAAATGGCATTCCGTGTCCGATGAGATAGCGCTCGAACCGACCATAAATCCAGTCGTCGCTATGCACCCGTGGCACCGATGATTCGTGCCGCATATAACCGAGCAGATCGCGCGGCGCGGCAAATTCGATTTTCGCGTTGTCGTCGGTGTTTATGTGTCCGCCAACTGAAAACGCCCAGATTTCATCGGGGGTCAAAAGCAGATCAGCGAGCACTTCTTCGGGCCGGTCGATCCCTGCGCGTGACAGCTCGGCGCGCAGCGACGGCACCTGGAAATTTCGCCGCAGCCGGTTCAGATCAAGCGACATCGGCTGCTTGGTTGCGACCAAGATCATGTCGCTCGATCCGTATTCCGACGTAAAGACGTAGGTGTACGGAAACACGGTCGCAAAGCTGCGCAGCAGTGTCTTGATGTTCACCGGCGAAAGCTCATAAAGCTGCGCCCACTGACAGAACACACCGTCGTCGGCCAGCCGGCTTTTGGCCAGCTTCCAGTAGTCAATCGTAAACAGGTTTGAAACGCCGGTGATCCATGGATTCGACGGCTCACTGACGATCACGTCATAGCGATCGTCGGGCCCCTGCGCCTGGGTCATGAAGTTCCGACCGTCGCCGATGATGACGCGGACGCGCGGATCTTTGCTGGGCAGGTGGCTGACTTCGGCAAAGTAACGATCGCCGGCTTCGACGACCGCGGGTTCCAGCTCGACGACATCGGCGTGTCCGATCGGAAACTGTGTCACCGCACCGATCGTCACCCCAGATCCATATCCGACGACCGCAACCCGCGGCGGTTTGTCGAGCGCCGTCTTGTGCCAAAGCAGCGGCAGAAGCCCGACCATGATCTGCGTCCCCATGTCGTCGGAATTCGAGGCGTCGACTTTGCCGTTGTTTTTCAGCGCAATCGTCTTGCCCCAGCGCTCGACCGACACCGTCGTCGCGATGCCGTCTTTGTAATAAAGCAAGTCGGGCAAAACGCGGTTGTGCAGCCGCACCACCGATCGCGCCACCGAAACCCGAAACAGCCCGGCGGCAAAGTGCGTCAGGTTCCAGCGCGGCGACAAGACCGCAAACAGCGCTGCCGCAAGCATCACGCAAGCCGCCGTCAGGTAAAGCCTGCGTCGCGAAGCGTTCGGCACCTGTGGCGACGGATCAAATGCATCCAAACCTGTGGCTTTGCCCGGTTTTTGGGTTTCTGCGACCAAAATCAGCATCGCCGCAAGTCCCGCCGTCACAAGCGCGCTCCCGAGCAGACCGCGCTGAAGCCCAAGTCCTGGCAGCACCAAAAAACCCGCTGCGAACGACCCGACGATCGCCCCCAGCGTGTTGAGCGCGTAGGCAATCCCGACATCATGGCCCGCCCCCGACGCGCTGCCGGTGTAAATCCGCATCGTCAGCGGCATCACGCCGCCCATCGCCAGCGTCGCCGGCAAGATCGCCAGCGCCGACAGACCAAACTGCGTCGATAAAAGCTCGTCGATCCCCAGGTTCCCCGATCGCAAGATCGCCAAAAAGATCCCCGGCAGCCGGTCAAACATCAGATACGAATATCCGACGGCAACCAGCGTCAGCGCGTGCAGCGATCCGAGCCACAGCATGGGACGCGCGATCCGCGGCAAGAGCCTGGTGATGATCGCCGCCCCCGCCGCCAGCCCGATAAGAAACGCGAGCAGGATCAGCGTGAACGAATACACCGACGATCCAATGATGATCGCCAGCGCCC